>CAZRZB010000024.1:0-26308 GCA_964604435.1 uncultured Aestuariivirga sp.
GGGCGCGCGGCTATCCGCCCTACGCGGGCCAGCATGCGCTGATCATCGAGGTCGCTCCCGGCCTGATGATCGAGCGCGTGATAGACCTGGCGCTCAAGGCCGATCCCGACCTGGAACCGGGCATCCTGTTCGTCGAGCGGCAGTTCGGCATCCTCGAAATCCACGGCAGCGACAAGGCGAAGCTGCTGCAGGCGGGCGAGACGATGCTGAAGGGCCTCGGCCTCAGTGCGGCTGAACAGCTGAAGCCCAAGATCCTGTACACGGATGTGATCGAGGATGTGGCGGACCAGCACGCCGTCATCATCAACCGCAACCGCCAGGCCTCGATGGTGCTGCCCGGCGAAACCCTGCTGATCTGCGAAATGGTCCCTGCCCTCTATGCCGCCATCGCGGCCAACGAGGCGGAGAAGGCAGCACCGGGGCTTACCCTGGTGGACGTCCAGATGATCGGCGCGGCGGGGCGCCTCTATATGTCCGGCAGCACCGAAAACGTGCGGCGGGGCCTTGCAAGGATCGAGCAGGTTCTGGCATCAATCGAGGGACGTGACAGCTAGGGATTTTTGACGTGGCGGATTTTGATCGTTTGCCCCATGAGGCGCAATTGCAGGCTTTGCTGGAGCTGGCGATAGCAGCCACCCGGAATTACGCACTGCCGGATCACCCGAAGGTTGAGATGATCAACCTCTCGGAGAATGCCACCTACAAAGTTGAAGCCCCGGATGGCCGGCGCTGGGCCTTGCGCATTCACCGCGACGGCTACCACTCGAAGGCCGCCATCGCCTCCGAACTGGCCTGGCTGATAGACCTGCGCGACAGCGGCGTGGTGGTCACCCCGCGGCCGGTGAAGGGCCGTGACGGGGAGATCATCCAGCTGGTTTCGCACCCGGCGATGCAACGGCCGCGCCATGTAGTCCTCTCCGATTGGGAAATGGGCTCCGAGCCCGGCATCGGCGAAGACCTGTCAAAGCCGTTCGAAGTTCTGGGCGAAGTCACCGCCCGCATGCATGTCCATGCCCGCGGTTGGAAACGTCCGCCCTATTTCGAACGCTTCACCTGGAATTTTGAAACCAGCCTCGGCGAGGACAAGCCCCACTGGGGGCGCTGGCGCGACGGCATGGGCGTTGACCCGGCAAAGGCCAGGCTCTTTGGCCGCACGGTCGAGCTCATCGGCAAGCGGCTGAAGGCCTATGGCCAGGACAATGAACGCTTCGGCCTTATCCATTGTGATCTGCGGCTGGCCAATCTGCTGATTGACGCGGGGCAAGTGAAGGTCATCGATTTCGACGACTGCGGCTTCGGCTGGTACATGTATGACGCGGCAACGCCGGTTTCCTTCTACGAGCATGAACCGCAGGTGCCGGCCCTCATCGAATCCTGGAAGACGGGCTACCGCCGGGTGATCGATCTTCCCAAGGCCGATGAAGCGGAGATTCCAACCTTCGTCATGCTGCGCCGGCTTTTGCTGGTGGCCTGGATCGGCTCCCATTCCGAGACCGACCTCGCCAAATCCATGGGCCTTCCCTATACGGAAGGAACGATGGGATTGTGCGAGGAATACCTAAGGACTTTCACTTAGGCCTCTCCCTTTCCCTAATCTCATCATGGCCGTGCTCGACACGGCCATCGCCGCAAAGAAGATGCCCGCGTCAAGCGCGGGCAAGATGAGCAGAGCAATGGTAGGAAGAAAGCTAGGCCTGGGCCAGGGCATCCAGGCTTTCCGGCAGGATCTGCCCGCCATCCACAATGATGGTCTGCCCGGTCACATAGCCCGCTTCCTTCGAGGCGAAGTAAAGTGCGGCGTGGCCAATGTCCTCGACGCTGCCCAGGCGTTTCAACGGCACTGAGGCGGCCATGGATTTCTGATACTCCTCGCCCATGCCGGCCAGGCCCTCGGTCACGATGTTTCCGGGCATCACGGCATTCACGGTGATGCCGTATTTGGCGAGCTCGATGCAGGCGGTGCGCATGAAGCCAAGCTGGCCCGCCTTCGAGGCGCCGTAATGGGTCCAGCCGGGAAAACCGGTCACCGGCCCGGTGATGGATGAGGTGATCACAATGCGTCCCTGATCGGACTTCTTGAGATAGGGGATGGCCGCCTTGATGGCATGGAAGGTGCCCTTGAGATTGGTGTCGATCACCTCGTCCCACTGCTCGCTGGTCATCTCTTCCAGCCGTGCGGGCGGAAAGATTCCGGCATTGGCGCAAAGTACATCGATGCCGCCATTCCTGTCAGCAGCCGTCTTCATCGCCGCCTCCATGCCCGCAAGCGAAGTCACGTCGCCCGCCAGGCCAAAGGCCCCATGGCCCATTTCCCGTGCGGCGGCATCGGCCTGGTCGGCATGGCGGGCCAAAATGGCGACCTTCGCGCCAGCCCCGGAAAATACCCGGGCAATGCCCTTGCCGATGCCTTTTGAACCACCGGTGACGACGACAGAACGGCCTTTGAGCGATGCGGACATGGTGTTTTCTCCCTTGTTATTAAAACGGGGACAGCAGTTACCCGCTGTCCCCCAATACCGTCAATTCGTTCAGCTTACTCGTTGTTCACCATGTGGCCGATGTTCTTGTAGGCTGCCGGACTCATGGACTTGAGCAGGAAGCCCCAGGCAAGGCCAACCAGAATGATCGCCAGTGCCACCCAGGGGATAGCATTGGCGAATGCGCTGGTGCCCGCGAAGGTGCCGAGATTGGCCACCAGCAGGTAAACCAGCCAGACCTGCGCCACGAAGGAAACGACCGGCGCTATGATCGTGGTCAGGAGATTGCCGCCGCCATGCTTCTGGAAATAGGCGATGATGGCCAGCGACACGATGGCCTGCAGAACGAGCAGGAGCCCCGTGCCCAGAACCGCAAACAGCGTGTAGACGCCGAGATAGGCTTGGGCATTGGGATCATTGTAGCCATTGAAAACGGCAAAGAGAATGACCCAGGCCGCCGCCAGAACTGATTGCACTGAAGACGCCACATGGGGGCTCTTGTAAACCGCGTGGGTTTTGCCGAGGGCTGCCGGAATCACGCCTTCGCGGCCAAGCGAATACATGTAGCGGGATGCCGTGTTATGGAAGGCCATGCCGCAGGCAAGCGAGCTGGTGAGGATGAGGATCGCCATCAGTTCCTTGGCCCAGGTGCCCACGAACAACTCGATGGGTGCCAGGTAGAAGTTGCCGGAGTCGGCGAAGGCCTTGGCCAGCATGTCGCCTTCGGTCGGATAGGCCGATACGGCACACCAGCTGATGACAGTGTAGAACACGCCAAGGCCGATGACCGAGAGATAAAGCGACTGCGGAACGATGCGCTTGGCATCGCGTGATTCCTCGGCATAGTTTGGCGCCATTTCGAAGCCGACCCACGACCAGAAGGCCATGAAGATGCCAACGGCGGCGGCACCCGCGCCGATGGTCACGGTTCCAACCGTCTGCTCGGTGACCGGCACGGCCACGTTGAAGATGTTGAGAGATTCAGCCGAGAAATTCGTGCCGACTCCCGAGAAGATGACGCCAAGGGCAAAAAGCACCAAGATCACCACTTCGAGGACCAGCGCCACGCCAAGAACCTGCACTGATAGCTTGACATCCCGGTAGGACAGGAACGAGGTGGCCACGATCATGATGAGCGCCAGTAACAGCCACGGCACGTTGATGCCGAGATGCGATGCGATCCAGGAATTGCCGAAGAAGGCAAACAAGCCGGTCAGCGAGGCTTCGAAGATGCTGTAGCAGGCCAATGACGAGATGCCGGCCGACATGCCGGCCTCGCGGCCGAGCCCTTGGCTGATGAAAGAATAAAAACCGCCAACGGTCGAAACCTTGGCGGCCATGGCCGCATAGCCGATTGAAAAGATGGTCAACACGATGGTCGCCAGCGCAAAGGCCGCCGGCGTGTGCGTACCAATGCCATAGCCCGCCGCGAAGGGCACGTTGCCCAGCATCGCCGACATGGGTGCTGCCCCGGTAACGGTCAGGAACAACACACCGATCAGTCCAATTGCCTTTGAGTTCAGCTTGTGAACACCCGCCATGGATGAAACTTCGATTTCATCTCTCGCTGCTTTAGATTGAGCCATGAAAGCCCTCCATTCCCCTGTTAACGTTTCTATCCCCTACCGGCGAAGCAGCGCTTGTTCCGCGCCTTCCCGCCCGTAACCTGCATACTAGGATGCAAATCCTCATCTTGCCAAGCCCATCATTGCGGCAAGCTCATAACTCGACATGACATGGCAATAGATCATGTTGATGATTTCCAGTTCCTTGTGGTGCAGTTCGTCGGATCCCGCAGCGCAGCAATCCTCCACCACCACCACATTGTAGCTTTCGTCGGCCAGGCTGCGCACCGTCGAGGAAACGCACTGGTCGGTGAAAATCCCGGCGCAGATCACGTTCTTGATGCCGAGATTGTGCAGGATAAGGCGCAGATTGGTGCCGGTCAGCGCCGAATCGGTGGTCTTGGTCACAATGATCTCGTCACCCTGGGGGGCAAGCGCAGGCACCAGTTGCGAGGGCGTTTCGTTCTTCGGCAACAGCAGATTGTTCCAGCCCGGCATCTTCTGGGAAAGCGAGCGTTCGCGGCCGTCCAGCGTGTGGGTTGCAATGCGGGCGAAGAGGCATTCGATGCCCTTGGCCCGGCACAGCTTCAGAAGCTCCGCCGTACGGGGAATGACCTGCTTGTGCATGCGCTCGTGAAAGGGCGTCCAGGCGTCAAAGCGCGCTTGCTCCGCCGGCGAGAGCTTGCCCCGGTCGGGCCGCTCCAGATAGGTGTTCTGCACATCGATGACGAGCAGCGCCGTTTCCTTCACGGCCAGGACAGGATCATCGGGCTCCGGGGCGCCCTGGTAGTAGATCGAGCGGTATTTGGTTTTCCACGACATCAGGGGTTCCTAAAAACGGTAGGTGAAGAGACCACGGCGCTCATAGACATCGGCGGCCTCCCGATGAATTTCGCCATGCGTTCGGCCCGGTGGGTTTGCCGGAAAATCCTGGCCACCTCAAGAAGCTGCTCCTTGGATTTCGCCCGGCCGGGGCGCAGCAGTTCATAGGAGCTCATGATGAAGTCCTGGGGCACGCCCACCAGTTCGGCGGCACGCTCGAAATTGAGCGCCAGGGTTGGGCGCCTTGCGGCGCGGGAAATTTCGGCCTGGTCGGCAAGGGCCTTTGGCGTGATGCGCAAATCCTCCATGGTCACCTCGCCCGCCATGACGGCATCCAGGGTTATCTCATCGAGGGACTTGCCGCGCTGTCCGCGAATCCTGTCGCTGCGGGTTTCAGCCAGGGGATAGTCGGCAATGGTGAGCTTCGCGGTCATGGCCTTGCTCCGGTAAATCTCACTTCGATGTCTTCCGGTGCCGCACCTTCCGCCGTCAGTCCGGTCTCAATGGCATAGATCAGCGCCACGCGGGCGTGGTAGCGCGAACCCATGGCTTCGCCGTGGGTGGGCACCATCACGGGTTCGGGCATTTCGCCAAGCGCATAGGCGGCGGCGTTAGCGCCGAAGCCACGGTAGTGTTCAAGCTTGGTGATCGGCGCGTTGGAAAAGAGTTCGAGATTGTTGTGGGGCAGGCGTTCGCTGCTGTGGATGACGGCGGTGCCTTTGGCCTGGATGCCAATGCCGATGCCAGAACCCGACAGGCGGGCCGCCGAGATGCCAAGGAAAGACGTATCAGCCGTATGCCGGAAGCGGACGATGCGGGCCTTCAGGCCGCGCTTCTCGATGGCGCCCGTCATCGCCCTCAGCACGGCAGAGAGGCTGTGCCCTGCCGTGGTCTGAAACAGTTTCAGGCCGAAGGCGGGGCTTATCCCGATCACCACTTCCCTTTTGTCCGTCCCCTGCCCCGCCGGGCCAATGACGCGGTATTGAATGCGCTTGGCTTCATCCTTTTCATGCAGCGCCTCGGAGCGCAGCACTTCCTTCTGGTCGAGGACATCGCGAATCGAATTGAGTTCCAGCCGCCGCGCTTCCGAAACGCGGTAGCCGGTGCCGGGGCCCAGATAGTTGTTGGGGTCGTTCACGGCGCTGACGATCTTGCCCTTGCGCACCATGGCGGAGGTTTGCAGGTAATCGCCGGAGACGCGGAGCTTCACCAGCGACAGCAGGTTTCCGGCCTCTTCGGCGAAGCCGCGCCGGGCCAGGGCCTTGATCACATCGATCACCGAGATATTGCGTTCCTTGATGGCCTCGCTGATCCCGGCCACGTCGCGCGGGGTGTAGCTCCGCGTTTCCTCGGAGCCGGAGGCCACGATGACACTCTGCTTCATGTCCGCCGTGGGTTTGCCAAGGCCCAGTTCCTCGAACACGGCTGAGATGGCTTCGACGGCCCGGCTGCGGATATCCAGGGCGCGTTCCTCGGGCAGCGGCGTCAGGCCGCCGTCAGCCTCGAAGTCGCGCTGGAGCACGAGGAAGTCTTCCATCTCCTCGCCGTTGAGCAGGGAGGGATTGAAGGAGTTGTCATAGGCTAGGATGGAGCCGAAGCCGGAACAGATGAGATCGGAACCGGAAATCAGGAAGGGGAGAATCTTGGCGCCGACGCGGATTTCCGATTCGGTCGAGCGCGCGTCGTTGCCGGAGGCGCATTCCAGGTCGAGCCAGACGGCAATGAGATTCTCCGCCATCAGCTCGCGGACGCCGCCGGGAACCGTGGCGGTCAGCGGCGCGCCATCGATGCCGCCGTTCTGCGTGCCCTGGACGCCCATGCCGCGCTGCAGGCACAGGCAGCGGGCTTCGAGATAGAGCAGCGATTTCGATTCATGGAAGCCCATGAGCAATTCGGAGCCTGCTCCGCTCGTGCAACGCATCTTGATGCCGCGCGAGGCATAGGCGGCGGCGAGAAAAGCCTTGGACCAGGGCGTGTCGTCGCCATCGATGAAGGTCTTCTCGGTGCCGTAGACGGACACGGTCTCGGCGTAGGAGGTAAACCCCGCCATGCCGATGCGGAGTTCCTCGGCCTCCTCGCTCGAACACTGAAAGAGGGTTCCCCAGCGCCCGACGGCGCCGCCCACGGCGCAGGCCACCGCATTGGACCAGGCATTGCGCGAGACCCGCATGGTGGTCTCGATTTCATCGAAGCCGAAGGCAACGGCGGTCGCCGCATCGGCGGCGAGCTGCAGGGGATCGTCCTTGGCATTGGTCACATGGGCCTGGTTGCCCGGCGTCTTGCGGGCCCGCATCTTTGAATAGGCGAAGGAAATCTCAAGGGCGTTGAGGCGGGAAACGACATCGGCCAGCTTGGCGGGCGTCATGCCATGGGCCAGCCGCACCAGCTGCTCGCGCGGCACATTCATGTCCACCAGCATGCGCGCCACGAGGCCTGAATCCATCGCCATGGCTTCCGGCGCAATGGCCGGATCGATGTGGTGGCGGGCGATGAACTCGTCGATCATGTCGAAGTCGTGGACGAGCACGCCGTCCATGCTGGCGATCTGGCCGGCCTTTATGGAAATTCCCGGTTCCGGATCAGCCGGGCTGGTGAAGGCGGAAAAGCCGTTGGCTGCATCTTCCACGGCAAACTTGTCGAGCCGCAGGGGCCGCTCATCCCATTGCGCGTAACGCCGCCACCGATTTGGAGTCTCTGTCAAACGCCTGGCCCTGCACCCACAATCGGGCAGAGTGCGGGACGAGCCGTGCCGGAGTCAAGAGCGGGACCAGCTTGCGCGCAAGGCATGGGCCGGAATCTGGTGTGGCGCCGGATTTGCGGTTATGGTGCCCGGCATTGAATTCTGGAGAATAGACATGGTGGCAATCGTGCGGAATATCTATCAGGCGGCAAACAGGCTGGGTGAAGCGGCCATCTGGCACGCAGCCTCGCAGCGGCTGCTGTGGATTGACCTCTTTGATCCCAAGCTGTTCAGCCATGATCCCGCCACCGGGAAGACAGAGGTTCAGGCCATCGCCCTGAAGGAACCGCTGGGGGCAATCGTCGCCACCACCAACCCCAAGCTGTTGGTCGTCAGCCATCCCGGGGGCCTGGCCATCCTGGATATCAAGACCGGCGCCACCAAAGCCTTCGCCAAGCCGGAACAAGACCGTGACGGAATCATATATAATGACTGCAAGGTGGACCGTTTTGGCAGGCTGTGGGTGGGCAGCTCCCATGCCAAGGAGACCGATCCGCGCGGCGCGCTCTGGTGCGTCTTGCCGAAAGGCAAGTGCTACCTTGGCGACGTGGGCTTTGCCGTGGCCAACGGCCCGGCTTTTTCCGTTGACGGCAAGACCATGTATTTCAATGACAGCGTGGGGAAGAAAACCTTTGCCTATGACATTTCCGCCGACGACCCCCATCCGCGGAACCGCCGGGCCCTGATCACCTATACCCACGAAGAGGGTTTGCCGGACGGACTCACGGTGGATACGGGGGGCAACCTGTGGGTGGCCCACTGGGGCGGGGCGCGGATCACGCAGTTCGCCGCCAATGGGGCACGGCTCCAGACCTTTCAGGTTCCCGCGCCCCATGTCACCACCGTGGGATTTGGCGGTCCAGACCTGGCCACTCTCTATATTACCACGGCCAGGGAGGGCCTGAGCCCCGATGCCCTGATGCTTTGGCCGCAGTCGGGCGACCTTTTCTCGATCAAACCAGGGATTCACGGGGTTCCGGAGCCGCTCTTTCCGGTTCCGTAACCATTCGTAAAGGTTAACGGAATCACACGGCCGCCGGCGCCCTCCCGTCGCAAGCAATTGGCTCCAAATTTGCAACACTGGGGACAATGACTTGGGATGGAGTTGGTAACGTGCAGTCCGACGCGAAATATGCCGCCAATAGCTATGTTGACGATGAAGTGGCCCAGCGCCTGCTGAAAGCCCTGGATTCCACTGTCTTCTTTGCCACGGCCACATTCTGTTCAACCGTTTTTGCCACGCGGCTCGACCTCCCCAACGGGGTCTCGATCATCACCTTCTTTTCCCTGACCTTGGCGCTCCTGTGCGTGCTTCTGCTGCGCGACCTTGGCCTCTACAAGCCATCGGCCCTGGTCAACGGCGGCAGGAGCTTTCTGAAGTCCGCCGCAACGCTCGCCATCACCGGCACCGTGGCCTACAACCTGCTCAATCGCTTTCTCTTCCCGCTCGATCCGCTGTGGATCCCCTACTGGGTCCTGCTTGCAATCTGCCATCTCGCGTTGAGCCGCCTCGCGGCCCAGGTTTGGGCCCGCCCCCGCGCCCGGCAGGGAAGATTCCGCAAGCGCATCGCCATTGTCGGCGGCGGCAAGGTGGCCGAGGACGCCTTGCATACCCTGGAAGTATCCCGAGACATGGAGATCGACATCATCGGTCTCTTTGACGATCGCGACGAGGCGCGCAGCCCCCAGGCCATCCGCAAGCACCGGAAAGTTGGCAAGATCAGCGAACTCGCGGCCTATGCCCGCGGCAACCGTGTTGACCTCATTATCGTGGCCATTCCGCTCTCGGCGGAAGCGCGGCTCCTCCACATCCTGAAGCGGTTGTGGGAATTGCCGGTCGACATCCGGATCAGCGGCAATGCCTCCAGCCTCAAATTCGGCTCCGGCACCTATACCTACATCGGCCGCCTGCCGCTGCTCGCGATGTTCGACCGGCCGCTCACAGGCTGGGGACTGTTTCTCAAGAATGTCTTCGACCGCGCCATCGCCGCTGTCGCCATCGTCGCTCTGGCGCCCGTGATGCTTGCTGTGGCCGCGGCGATAAAGCTGGAAAGCCCGGGCCCGGTCATTTTCAGGCAGAAGCGCTATGGCTTCAACAACGAGTTGATCGAGGTTTTTAAATTCCGCTCGATGTACGCCAACCGCTGCGATGCCCATGCCGCCACGCTGGTTAGCAAAGATGATCCACGGGTCACCCGCGTGGGCCGTTTCATCCGGAAATCCTCGCTCGATGAGTTGCCGCAGCTGTTCAACGTATTGACCGGCCAGCTTTCGCTGGTCGGCCCGCGCCCCCATGCCACCCAGGCCAAGGCCGCCGACAGGCTCTACGAACAGGTGGTCGACGGTTATTTTGCGCGCCACAAGGTACGGCCCGGGATCACCGGATGGGCCCAGGTCAACGGCTGGCGCGGCGAGACGGACACGCGCGAGAAAATCGAACAGCGCGTGAAATATGATCTCGAATACATCGATCGCTGGTCGCTGATGCTTGACATCTCCATTCTGGCGCGAACCCCCTTCGCCCTGTTCAAAAGCGAAAACGCCTACTGAGAATTTCCACCACCTTTCCGGGCGCGGCTGGCATTTTGTGACTTTGAGTTGCTCGGCAATTTCTGCTAGGCTTGGGCTCTGGCAACCAGCCAGCGATCTGCCACCAAGGGGTCCAACATGGAAAATCTGCTTCCAATTGTCCTACACCTCGCCGCCGGCGCCATTGGCGGCAATGCCGCTGGCAAGGCATTGTCGGACAAGAGCCTCGGCACCATGGGCGATACGATTGCCGGTGTCATTGGTGGTATTGGGGGCGGTAAACTTCTCGCCATATTGCTTGGCGGCAGTGCGTTGCCTGCCGAGGCTGCCGCTGCTGCGGGCGGACTGGACATTGGTGCAATCATGCAGGATGTGGCCGGCGGCGGCATCGGCGGCGCGGTCCTGATGATCGTCGCCGGCATCATCAAGAGCCTGATGAACAAG
Organism: uncultured Aestuariivirga sp.; assembly: GCA_964604435.1. Taxonomy (GTDB): domain Bacteria; phylum Pseudomonadota; class Alphaproteobacteria; order Rhizobiales; family Aestuariivirgaceae; genus Aestuariivirga. The sequence goes on from CAZRZB010000024.1 coordinate 10,578, forward strand.
CGCTGAGTCTCAAGTCAAGTTCAAGCCGGCGCTGGATTTCAGCGTCCATTTTTCCTCCGGCCCTCCCCGCTGTGCCTTGAATTCCATGGCGGCCTTGTGGAGGCGCCTGTCGCAAAATGCTCATGTATCACTGGGCAAGTTATGGCTTGGGTCTTTCCGGAGACCGCAGGTCCAGTGCTAGAGCTGGTCCGTCGCGAAGGTGTCGCACTGCGCCAGATCGGTGGCATGGAATCCTGTCCTGAACCAGCGGACGCGCTGTTCCGAAGACCCATGGGTGAAGGATTCCGGCACCACATAGCCCTGGGAGCGTTTCTGCAGGCGATCGTCACCGATGGCCGTTGCGGCATTGAGGGCTTCCTTGATGTCGCCATCTTCAAAGACCTTGGATTCGTTTGCCCAGATTCCGGCATAGCAATCGGCCTGAAGTTCCAGCCGCACGGAAAGCGCATTACTCGCCTCGGGCGAAGCCTTGCTGCGGCCAGCTTCCACCTTGGCGGCGGTGCCGAGGAGATTCTGCACATGATGGCCCACCTCATGGGCAATCACATAACCCTGGGCCGCATCGCCGGGCGCGCCAAGCTCATCCTTCAAATCCTGGTAAAACGACAGATCGATATAGACCTTGCGGTCGCCGGGGCAATAGAACGGACCCATGGCCGATTGCGCCATGCCGCAGGCGGACTGCACGAAACCGGTAAACAGCACCAGCACAGGTTTTTCGTAGATCTCGCCTGACTCGCTGAAAATTCCTTCCCAGACCCGTTCGGTGGAACCCAGCACGCGCGCGACGAAATCCCTGCCCGCATCGCCCGTCACATCGGCGGAGGTTGACGTGGCGCCACCGGACACGCCTGCTTCGGGCGCATCGGTGGCGCCCGGGACGGTCATTTCGGTAGAGCTGCCGCTATCCGGCGCCGGCATGCCATCGTCCCTCGTTAGGTCCAGAAGGTCGATGCCGAAGATCAGCTTGATCGCCAAATAGGCAATCACCAGCATGATCAGCGTCGAAAGGCTGAAGCCGCCGCGCCCGCCCATGGGTATGTTGATTCCCCGGCCGCCGCGCGGAAAACCGAAGCCGCCGCCCATGCCGCCCTGGCCACGGCGGTCCTCAACATTCTCGCTGGGCTTTTCATTGTCGAGACGCATGGCCCTTCCCCTGAACTCTTTCGTTGGCGGCGTTTTCAGATTCTGCTTCTGAACCTGGTGAGGTCGTATATCAAGTTCAGGGCGGGTGTAGCAATTCCAACCATCTGTGCCAATTCTATGACAGATCCCAGAAGCGAATCGAGTTCGGTGGGCCGCCCTGCCTCCACATCCTGCAACATGGAGGTGCGGTGATTGCCAACCTTTTCCGCCATGCCGATGCGCTCGTCGACATCCACCGAAAATTTCACCCCGAGGGCCTCGCCCACGGCGCGCGCTTCCAGCATCATGTTGCGGATGACCCGGCGCGTGCCATGGTCGGTGGCCAGTTCCAGGAGTGTCCCCTTGGTCAGGACGCTGACCGGATTGAAACTGAGGTTGCCCCAGAGCTTCAGCCAGATTTCATCGCGCAGGTTGCCGCGCACGGGGCTTTTTATTCCGGCACTGATCAGCAACTGGCTGAGCCGCGCGGCGCGCGGCGTCTTCTCGCCCGAGGGTTCGGCGATCGGCATGCGGTCGCCATAGGCGTGGGCGATGATGCCGGGGGCTTCCAGTTCCGCCGCCTGCCACACGACGCAGCCCAGGGCGCGCTCCGGTCCCAGCCGCTCCCAGATTTTTCCGCCGGGATCGACGCTTTCAATGCGCCGCCCCTCGAAGGGGCCGCCATGCTTGTAGAAATACCACCAGGGCAGGCCGTTCTGGGCGAAGAGAATGGCCGTATCTTTCCCCAGCAGGGGCTGCATCTGTTCCAGCACCAGGGGCAGCGCATGGGCCTTCAAGGCGACGATCACGAAATCCTGGGGTCCCAGTGCCTTGGGATCGGAGGTCAGGCGCGGACGTACGGTGAAGCTTTCGCCGCCCTGCTTCAGGGTGAGGCCGTTGCTTTGCATCGCCGCGAGATGGGGGCCGCGCGCCACCAATGAAATATCGGCTTCCGCCTTGTGGGCCAGCCTGGCCCCGACATAGCCGCCGATGGCGCCGGCGCCGAAAATGCAGATCCGTGTCATGCGAGACCGAGTTTCTGGGCCAGGCCGATGCGCTGCAACTTGCCGGTCGGCCCCTTGGGGATTTCACTGAGAGTATAGATTTTGCCCGGCACCTTGAAGGCGGCAAGCTTCTGGTTGAGGAACTCCTGCAGTTCCCGCTCGCTGACCATGGCGCCTTCTTTCAGCACGATCACGGCGGCAATGTCCTCGCCCAGCTTCTCGTGGGGAACGGCGAAGGCCAGTGCTTGCTGCACCGCGGCATGCTCAAGCATCGCCTCGTCGATCTCGGCGGGCGAAATCTTCTCGCCGCCACGGTTGATGATCTCCTTCAGGCGGCCGGTGATCTTGAGATAGCCGTCTTCGTCCATGTAGCCCTGGTCGCCGGTGTGGAACCAGCCATGGGCGAAGGCCGCTTCATTGGCTTGCGGATTGTTCTCGTAGCCCTTGGTCACGTTGGGCCCGCGGGTCACGACCTCGCCCACCTTCCCCGCCTTCAGCAGTTTGCCTTCGGGCGACATGATCGCAACTTTCGGTCCCGCGGCGCAGCCGACGAAGCCGGGCTTGCGCTGGTCGGGCGGCAGTTGGTTGCTGGTCATCTGGTGGGCGTTCTCGGTCATGGCATAGGCCTCGATCACGGGGCAGCCGAAGGCGGCCTCAAGCTGGTGGAACACCGGCACGGGCAAGGAGGCCGAACTGGAACGGATGAAGCGCAGGGGATTTGCCTTGATGACAATGACGTTCCGTTCGGCCCGCGACAGGATCGCCTGGTGCATGGTGGGCACGGCGGTGTACCAGGTGGGCTTGGCCTCCTCCAGCCAGCCGAAGAACTTCAAGGCATTGAAGCCGGGCGTGCAGAACACCGAACCGCCGCTGGCAAGTGTTGCCAGCACGGCGGCCACCAGGCCGTGGATGTGAAATAGCGGCATGATGTTCAGGCAGCGGTCGGCGCTGATCAGGCGGAGCGTGGTCACGATGTTGCTGGCGGAGGCGGTCAGGTTGCCCTGGGTCAGGGGCACGATCTTCGGCCGCGAGGTTGTTCCCGAGGTATGGAGAACCAAGGCCGTTTCATCCTTGCTCATGAGCCCGCCATCAGGCGTTTCACCGCGGAGGAGCGGATGCAAGGTGAAGTCGCCGGCCCGCTCATGGGGGGCGAGGTCAATGACGGGAATGCCAAGGCTTTTCGCCGCGGCCATGGCGGGCGATATGCTGTCGCTTTCGACAATCAGCGCCTTGATGCCCAGGTCTTCCATGTAGAAGCGGAATTCGTCCTCGCGGAAGGCCGGGTTCAAAGGCGCGGCGATGCAAGCGGCCGAAACCGCCACGAAGGCCGATGCCATGGAAGGGCCGTTGGGCAGGACAATTGCCACCTTGTCGTTGCGGCCAAGGCGCGCGCCATTGAGGCTCTGCAGGGTTTTTCCAACCAGTGCCACAAGGCCCCCGTAGGTCAGCGGCTCCCGTTCCGGGGCGGCAATTGCGATACTGTCCGGATTGGCGCGGGTGATGAGGTCAAGGATGGTCATGGGCAACCTATTGGTGGGTTTTCGCGGCATCGTCAACGGGTGCAATTGTGGACATGGATTCAATCGGCTATGAGGCGGGCATGACCGACAGACTCGTCATCGCCCTGGCGCAATTGAATCCCACGCTGGGGGCCATCCAGGCCAATCTGGCCAAGGCCCGGGCCGCCTGCCTCGACGCGGCAGGCGCCGATCTTGTGCTGTTTCCGGAACTCTTTATCTGCGGCTACCCGCCGGAAGACCTGGTGCTGCGCCCCAGTTTCGTAGCCCAGTGCAAGGCGGCGATAGAAGAGCTGGCCATGGACACGAAGCTGGGCCCGGCCATCCTCATGGGAACGCCCTGGGCGGAAGGCGGCAAGCTGTACAATGCCATGGCCCTGCTCAATGGCGGCAAGGTCGAGGCCCTGCGCTTCAAGCATGACCTGCCCAATTATGGCGTGTTCGATGAAAAGCGGGTGTTCCAGGCGGGCCCTGCCCCCGGCCCCATTTCCTTCAAGGGGGTGCGCATCGGGGTTCCGATCTGCGAGGACATCTGGACCGAGGAAACCTGCGAGACGCTGGCGGAGACCGGGGCGGAAATCCTGCTGGTTCCCAACGGTTCGCCCTTCGAGAGCAACAAGGATGATGTGCGGCTCAATCTTGTGGTGGCGCGCGTCACTGAAACGGGCCTGCCCATGGCCTATCTCAACCAGGTGTGCGGGCAGGATGAACTGGTGTTCGACGGCGCCTCCTTTGTGCTGAATGCCGACCGCTCGCTTGCCGTGCAGATGCCGATGTTCGAGGAAACCGTGACTCTCACCGAATGGCGGCGCGGAGGCAACGGCTGGCGGGTGACGCCCGGCGAAATCGCCAGGCTTCCCGAAAAGGAAGAAGAAACCTGGAAGGCCTGCGTGCTCGGCCTCAAGGATTATGTGGAGAAGAACCGTTTCCCCGGCGTGGTGCTGGGCCTCTCGGGCGGCATCGATTCTGCCGTTGTCGCCGCCATGGCGGTCGATGCCCTTGGCAAGGAGCGGGTGCATTGCGTGATGCTGCCTTATGCCTATACCAGCAAGGACAGCCTGGTCGATGCCGAGGCCTGCGCCAAACTTCTGGGCGTGCGCTATGACGTGGTGCCGATCAAGGAACCGGTGGAAGGATTTATCTCCACCCTCAAGCCGATGTTTGCTGGCAAGAATATCGACGTGACTGAAGAGAATATCCAGTCGCGCAGCCGCGGCGTCATTCTCATGGCGATCTCCAACAAGTTCGGCGCCATGGTTCTCACCACGGGCAACAAGTCGGAAATGTCGGTGGGCTATGCGACACTCTATGGCGACATGAACGGCGGCTTCAACCCGATCAAGGACGTTTATAAGACCCAGGTGTTCCGCCTGGCGCGCTGGCGCAACACGCAAGGCTTCGTCATCCCCGGGCGCATCATCACCAAGCCGCCCACGGCGGAACTGCGCGAGAACCAGACCGACCAGGACACGCTGCCGCCCTATGAGGTGCTCGACGATATCCTGACCGGCCTGGTGGAAGAGGAACTGCCGGTTGCCGACATCGTGAAGCGCGGCCATGATGAAGCCCTGGTGAAGTGGGTCCAGCACATGCTCTATGTGGCCGAATACAAGCGCCGCCAGGCGGCACCGGGCGTCAAGACCACGCGGCGCAATTTCGGCCGCGACCGGCGCTATCCCATCACCAATGCCTTCCGGGACAAATCGTAAATGACAATCCTCCGTTTTGCCCCCTCGCCCACGGGCCGCATTCACATCGGCAATGCGCGCACCGCCATCCTCAACTGGCTGATGGCCTGCAAGACCGGCGGCCAGTTCATCCTGCGCTACGACGATACGGATACGGCGCGCTCGAAAACCGAATATGCGGACTCGATTGCCGCCGATCTGGAATGGCTGGGCATCAAGCCCGCGCGGGTTGAATGGCAGTCAAAACGAATTGATAAGTATGATGCGGTTGCCGAAAAGCTGAAGGCTGCCGGCATTCTCTATCCTTGTTACGACACGCCTGACGAGTTGGAGCGCAAACGCAAGCGTCTGGCGGCCAAGCATTTGGCTCCCATCTATGACCGTTCGGCGCTCAAACTCACCGACAAGGATCGCGCCGCGCTGGAAGCTGGTGGCCGCAAGCCCCATTGGCGTTTCAAACTTGACCAGAGGCAGGTGGAGTGGAACGACCTTATTCGTGGTCCGGTGCACATCGATACCGCTTCACAGTCGGATCCAGTGTGCATACGTGAGGACGGTACCTACCTCTATACATTTTGTTCCGTCATCGATGATATTGAGTTCGGCATCACCCATGTCATCAGGGGTGAGGACCACGTGGCAAATACCGCCGTCCAAATTGAAATTACCGAAAAGCTGGGAGGCAGGGTTCCGGCCTATGGCCATCACAGTTGGCTGGTGGGCGCCGATGGTACGGGCCTGTCAAAGCGCCTGGGGTCGCTGTCGATCAGCGCCATGCGCGAGAACGGCCTGGAGGCCATGGCGGTGGTGAGCCATGCGGCCCTGCTTGGCACTTCCGATTCCATTCATCCCTGCGCCGATTACAGGGAACTGATCGCGGGTTTCGATCTCGCCAAGCTGTCGCGCGCCCCTGCCCGCTTCGACGAGGCGGAACTCAATCACCTGAACGCCAAGCTCCTGCACATGCTGCCATGGGATGCGGTGAAGGACCGTCTGGGCTATGGCAATGAGGCCTTCTGGCTGGCGGTGCGCGGCAATCTGGAAAAACTGGCGGACGCCAAACCCTGGCACGACATCATCGCAAACCCGATCACGCCGGTGGTGGTGGCGGAAGACCGCGACTTCGTGCGCGGCGCGGTGCAGGCGTTGCCGGGCGAGCCTTGGGATTCCAACACCTGGAAAATCTGGACCGATGCCCTGAAGCTGGCCAGCGGACGCAAGGGCAAACAGCTCTTCATGCCGCTCCGCCTGGCGCTGACGGGGCTCGATCATGGCCCGGAACTAGCGGCGCTGCTGCCGCTTCTGGGCCGTCAAAAGGTTGTAGACCGCCTCGCCTAACTGGGCAATACTCGCGGCCATGATCCTCGTTGGCCAATATGACTCGCCCTTTGTGCGCCGCGTCGCCGTCACGCTGCATCACTATCACATGCCGTTCGAGCGCAACGCGCTGTCGGTGTTCTCCCAGGCCAAGAAGATGCAGAAGATCAATCCGTTGATCCGCGTTCCCTCGCTTGAGCTTGCCTCCGGCGAAATCCTGATCGATTCCTGGGCCATCCTCGACTATCTCGATGAGCTTGCCGGCCCGGCGCGCGCCCTCACCCCGAGCCACGGGCCGGAACGGCGCAAGGTGCTGCAGACCGTGGCGCTGGCCCTGGGCGTTGCCGAAAAAGCCGGTGCGGCGGTCTACGAGCGTTATTTCCATCCCGGCAAGATGTTGAGCAAGGAGTGGGAAGAGCGCTGCCTGGAGCAGGTCCAGTCAGGATTGGCGGCATTGGAAAAGAATTGCGGCACGCCGTGGTTCTCCGATCTGCACATGAGCCAGGCGGATGTCACGATCGGCTGCATGCTCGGCTATTTGAAGCTGCGCCTGCCCGAGGCCTTTCCGGCCAACAAGTTCCCCAAGCTCCATGGCCTGTCGCTGCACTGCGAAATGCGCGAGGAATTTGTGAAGTCGCGCATTTCCCCCGACGAGACCATGCCCAAGAAGCACTAGCGTGGAGGCCGGAACGGTTGTGAAGTTCTGGCAACTGGCGGGGCCTGCCCGCTGGTTTGCCAAGGATGCGGCCTTCGATGGCGCCCTGGCCGTCCGTTTCGGCGAAGCCCTGCGGCAGGCCCGGCTTGGCGCTTACGACCACTGGGCTGAAACGGCGGAAGACGCGGTGGGTCTCATCATCCTGCTCGACCAGGTTTCCCGCAACATCCATCGCGGCAGTCCGCTGGCCTTCGCCGCCGATGCCAAGGCGCTCGCCCTGGCGAAGGCTTCCATCGGCAAGGGCTACCACCGGATGCTGCCGGCACCTCTCGCCCGTTGGCTGGTCATGCCTTTCGAACATGCCGAAGACCTCGATGCGCAGCAGCGCGGCGTCGCCCTGTTCGCGACCATGGGCCTGCATGATACGGTGCATTATGCCAAGGTCCACCGGGACATCATCACCCGCTTCGGGCGGTTCCCGCACCGCAATCCCGTCCTGGGCCGCGTTTCGACGCCTGAGGAACTGGCTTTCCTCAAGGCCGGCGGCTTCGCGGGCTAGCCCCGGCCCGTCATAGCAGGTCCAGCCCTCCAGCCCTTTCCATCGCGGTTTCGAGATCGGTGATGCGCCCGTAGGCCGTGGGCGGCAGCACCGAGTGGCCGCTCAGCAACAACTGCGCGCGGCAATCCTGCAGGTCCGGATCGGCGAAGGCCGCACGCAGGGCCTGGCGCAGGGCCTCAATGTTACCGCTCCGGGTGACATAGGGAAGCCCCGGAACCGGCGGCGAGCGGGCGATTTCAACCAGGTTTTCGAGGCAATCGGGCCGGTAGCGCCGGGCCAGGGCGACGCAAACCGCGTCAATGGCGCAGACGTCGGCCAGGCCGTCGTGCACCGCCCGCATGGAATTGACATGGCCGCCGCTATTGGCCGCCCGGGCAAAGAATTTCCCGCCGGTGGCAAAAGGCGCGAAAACCAGTTTCAGGGCCAGCATGCCGGACATGGAGTCCGGATTGTTCACCGCGGCGACACCGCCCCGCAGGCTTTCCAGGGGCCTTGCCTCGCGGGCGAAGATGAAGCTGCAGTAGTCCGCCCCCTTGCAGCCCGGCGCGGCATAATGCGGCGTGCCAACATATTGCAGCAAGCCTTTGAATTCATGGGTGAAAGGATAGCCGCAACTCTGGCTGAAGAAGAGGTCCTGGCGGCGCCAGGGGGCGAAATGGTCGGGGCCGCGGTCGAGGGCCGCGGAAACGCCGAGATGTCTTGCCAGGCCGGCCCACCAGCGGTCCGTCGCCTCGCGCACTTCCGGCCAATCGTACATGGGCAAAGATGCTATCATGCGGTGGTGAAATTCCTTGCGGCTTGAACAATGCCACAAAGCCAAATAATTGATAGCCATGCAACAGCCGAGTGAAATTGCTGCCGCGCCCCCGTCCCAGATCGAATGGCCGACGGTCGTCCTGATCATTCTGGACTACGCGGCACTGGCCGCGCTGATGTGGTTCTATGCCGCCCTGCCCTTCTGGGTGATCATGCCGCTCGCCGGCTACCTCATTGCGCTGCACGGTTCATTGCAGCACGAGGTGCTGCACGGGCATCCGACACGCAACGCGCTCCTCAACGAACTGCTCGTCTCGGTCAATTTCAGTTTCTGGTTTCCCTACCGGCGCTACCGCAAGCTGCATCTCCTCCACCATAATGACGAGAACCTTACCGATCCGGTGCTGGACCCGGAATCCTACTATCTGCTGCCCGAGGACTGGGCGCGGCTGCCGGCGCCGCTGAAGCAGCTCTATACCCTCAACAACACCCTGGCCGGGCGCATGCTGCTCGGACCTGTCATCGGAACCATACGCTTCTGGTCGGCGGAGTTCATGGCGATCGCCCGGGGCGACATGGCCGTTGCCAAGGCCTGGGCGCTCCATCTTCCCGCCTGCGCGGCTACTCTTTTCTATGCGATCGCTGTTTGCGGCATTCCGCTGTGGGCCTATCTCGTGATGTTTGCCTGGCCCGGCATTGCCTTCTCGCTCATCCGTTCGTTCTGCGAACACCAGGCGGTCAAGGATGTGGGCGAGCGCACCATCGTGGTGGAATCATCGCCGGTGCTCTCGCTGATGTTCCTCAACAACAACCTGCATCTCGCCCATCACCTGAAGCCGCGCCTGCCCTGGTATCAGCTTCCGGCCTATTATTGGGGCGAGCGTGAACAGCTTCTCGAGAAGAACCATCACTATCTCATGCATGGCTACCGCGAAATCTTCCGCCGCTATTTCCTCACGCCGAAGGAACCGGTGGCTTATCCGCATCCCGAGTACCTCCGGAGCCACAAATCTAACTGATTGTAATGGTTGTTCTTTTTAGAGCAATTTGGAGGGGAAAATGGACAATGGCCGTTTTATAAGCCTTATTTCAACTCAAATTGAAAATACCCGCTAAAAATAAGGGTTTTCACGACTCAGTGAACGCGCTAGTTTCCTCAGCGGCCGATTCGGCAAACGGAGATGAAACATGGCTGACGAAAAAGTATTGACGGTTCCCCTGTCCAAAATGGCGGCGGAACTTTCCGAAAAACACGAGATGTCAAAAAAGGCCGCGGGCGAATTGCTGGCGGATTTCGTTGACCTCCTCGTGAAGCACTTGAAGAAGGGCAACAAGGTCCGCGTGACCGGGCTGGGCATTTTCCAGGTCAGGAAGCGTCCTGCCCGCCTGGGCCGTAACCCGGCAACCGGCGAGCAGATCAAGATCAAGGCTTCGAAGAAGCTGGCGTTCCGCGCTGCCAAGGAAGTCAAGGAAAGCATCTAGGCTTCTTTGCAATTGAGCAATCAGCGGCCCCACGCTTGTGGGGCCGTTTCTGTTTAGCGGGCCGTATAGACGGCAAAGCCGAGTTTCGTGCCGCGGCGCTCATAGCCGGCCCAGAACGGGGCAAAACGCGGGTCACTTGACCAGAATTTCACATAGTCAAAATGGCCACCCGGGATGTAGAATTGTTCGTTGCTTTCTTCAACGAACACAATGTCCGGATGGAATGCGATGAGATCGGTGACCGTCCAGTCCAGGGCGCGGGCGATGATGTCGTCCTTGGGCAGCGGCCCCTCTTGCCATTTCGCGGCCACATAGGGCGCCAGCCATTGCGCCGGCAAACGCGAGGCCCAAATGAATCCGCGATTCAGGATGTAGGGAAAGCCCTGGGACAGCCGGGTTGAGGCGATGAAGATTGACCTGGCGTCTTGCCGGTATTGGGCAATGGATTCATCGAAACCCCTTCCGCGATTCGGATAGGTTTGCGGCTGGTAAGTGAAATCAAACGCGGCCAGAAGAAGACTTGATCCTGCCAGAAATCTGGTTGTCGAAGGCCAGGCCGCAAGCGGCAGGCGTGCCACGATAGCGGAAACGGCGGCCATGCAGGCCAGGCTGGCAAAGACGCGAGCCGGCAGGATCTGGTAGCTGAAGCCCTTGTACTGGACGAGATAGGAGAGGATGAAGCCGGCGGAAATGGCGGCCAGGAGCGCCGTGATATCCGCCAATGGGCCTTCAGTGCGCCGCCAGAGAAACACGGCCAGCACAACAAGCGCAATTGAGCGCGCGCTCGCCAGCCAGACGGCGGCGTTCGAAAAGCCATAGAATGGAATGTAGGCCTTCACGCCAAAACCTATCATTGTCCCCGTAAAATCGGGTTCGAAGACGGGAATTGCTATGCCGTACAGGACTACGAAGGCGGCGGCTGCGAGGGTCTCCACGGCAAACAGGCCGCGATAATTCCGGTAACGCAGCAGCAGCACAAGTTCAACGCCCAGGGGCGCAAAAATGCTTTGCGGTTTGATGCAGATGGCTATTGCCGCCAGCAGCCCCACGATGACAGCTTCCGAAAGATTGATCTCGGCGCCGCGCAACCTGGCAAGCCGCAGAAACGGCCAGGGCAAGAACAGCAGAACCATGAGATGTTCGCGCTCGGCGAAATCCAGCGCCGGCAGGAACAGGACCGCAGCGGCAATGAATGGGCAAAACATGGCCCGTGCGGTATCCGGAACGTCGCGCGCCAGGCGCAGATAACGGTTCACCAGCAACAAGGACACCACCGTCAGGGCCAGCAACGCTCCATAGTCCGCGGTGACAGGGTGCATGCCCGTCAGATTTGCAAACCAGACGACGGGCACCGTCAGCCAGATGCCGAGCGGCGGATTGACCTCGAGGAAATCCGTATAGAGATGTTTTCCGTGGAGCAGCCCGTCGGCCACATAGAGGTACCAGGCGGCGTCATGGTTTATGTCGGAGCGAAACCGGATAATGGCCTGAATGATGAAGAGCGCGACAATGCCGGCAATGACCAGGTGGCGGCGCACGGCGGTCACTCCTTTCAGGCCCGGACATCGTCGGCGATGAACACTTTTGACTTGCTCAACCAGAAGCCAAAGGCGGGCACAAAGGCGACCACCGGGACCATGGCAAGCCACAGTGGCTGCCCCAGCCAATCCACGACCGCATAGACGATCGACTGGTTCAGCGCGAAGCAACTCAGCGACAGGGCGGCAAAGCGCGGGGCTGAGAAGACATGGCGGCTCACGCCTTTGAAGGTCCAGAGCCAGTTTCCCCCATAGGATACAAAGGAAGCTATGACGAAGGCCCAGAAATTGGCGCGAAGGGGCGGCATCCCGGCAAGGCCGTTGAGGCTCAGGGCCGCCAGCACATGGACAAGGGTCGCGCTCCCTCCGACGGCGGCAAATTTCGTGGCTTGCCGCAGAAGGCTAATCATGGGCGCGCTGGGCCACGGCGAGCAGCGAAACGCCGATGGGCATGGGAAGCCGCCCGATGAAATTGCTTTCAAACCCGAAAATCCTCTTGAGGATGCCGTTCACAAGGTTTGACGGCATGCTGTCGTCGCCCTCCTCCTTCAGGCCGAAAGCTTTCTTGAACAGGCGCACGCCGGCGATGGCGGGAAACAGGAGCGTATTGAAATAGCTGATGCGCACGGGCTCAAGCCCGGCCCGGCGCAGCATGGCGGCAAGCTGGCCGCGGGTGTAGCGGCGGAAGTGGTGGTGCGTCACATCATGCTGGCTCCACAGCCAGGGCAAGGCCGGAACGGTCAGCATCAGCCGCCCGCCCGGCGCCAGTTGCTCACGTAACTTTGCGAGGCTTTCCACGTCGCGCTCCACATGCTCGATCACGTCAAAGGCCACGACCACGTCAAATGAACCGGGAGCAAAAGGGATGCCATCGGGAAGCCTGCCGCTTTTCACATCGATGGGCAGTTTGCGGCGCGCAATGCGGCGCGCCTCGTCATCCAGCTCGAAGGCAGCGAGTGAGCCGAATTCGGACAGCATGCGCAGATTGCCGCCGGTGCCGCAGCCCGCCTCGAGAAGGCGGAGTCCGGTGCGGCACGGCGCAAACCTGGCGATGACGGATTTCAGAATCCGGCGGCGCGCGCAGAACCACCAGTGTTCGCCCTCGATCTGGTCGAGACGTTGATAGACGTTTCGTTCCATGTCTTTGCCTGTTCCTCGGGTGCTTCAAGACCGCGCGTTTCGCGGACGAGATAAAGTGGCCGGTTGCGGACTTCGGAATAGATGCGGCCGACATATTCGCCGAGAATGCCGGTGGCCACGATGTTCAGGGAGCCGAGGAAGAGCACGGCCACCATGAGCGAAGCGTAGCCCGGGACGGCGTTGCCGTACATTAGCGTGTCGATCACCAGCCAAAGGGCATAGGCCATGGCGAGACATCCCAGCGCCATGCCGAAATAGGTCCAAATGCGGAGCGGCACGGTGGAGGAGCCGGTAATGCCGTCGATGGCAAAGTTCCACAGTTTCCAATAGTGCCACTTGGTGGTGCCGGCGGCGCGGGCCTCACGGGCGTAATCAATGCCCGTCTGCTTGAAACCGACCCAGGCAAACAGCCCCTTCATGAAGCGGGTCTTCTCCGGAAGGTGTTTCACCGCCTCGACAACGCGCCGGTCCATCAGCCGGAAGTCACCGGTATTATCCGGAATGCGCACATCGGCGAGCCAGTTGTGAATGCGATAGAACAGGTTTGCGGTAACGCGCTTGGACACATCGTCGCTTTCGCGGCGGGCGCGGCGGGCGTAGACCACCTCATAGCCCTCACGCCATTTGGCCACCATGTCGGCGATCAACTCGGGCGGATCCTGCAGGTCGGCGTCGATGGGAACCACGGCATCGCCCCGGGCATAGTCGAGCCCGGCGGAAAGTGCCGTATCCTTGCCGAAATTGCGCGACAGGCTCAACACCTTGATGCGGCTGTCGCGTGCGTTGTGGCGCATCAGGCTGGCCAGGGTCAGGTCGGAGCTGCCGTCATCGACGCAGACAATCTCGAAGTCGGCGGTAATCTTCTCAAGCACGGGCACAAGCCGGGCGAAGAATATGTCGGTGCCCTCTGCTTCGTTGTACATGGGCACGACCACGGACAACATCGGCGGCCGCGCGTCTTCCCGTCGTCGTTTTGGCGTTGTCATCGTTGCCTGCCCCATCACAAGGAGTCCTGGTGTCTACCCCAGAGCTCTTAACATTTGGTAGTGCGGGACGGGCGTTGCGCCGGGAAATGTACATCAAGCGCTTGATCAACCTGTGATATTTGTGATTTGGCGGAGTTTACCGAAGATTAACCGTGACTTTGATGATCTGCCCTTCCCGGTGGGCGGTCCCGGTCCCCTTTCGCAGTCCTCGCGGAGCTTGTTACCGATGAATTCTTCTCACCGCCCCGGTGATTGCGAAGGCCCCGTCGTATCGGCTATTGATGGGTGGAGATCTCGCAATTCCCGAAGGAAAAATCCATGAAATCGCAGGCGCGCGTTGTTGTCATCGGGGGCGGCGTCGTCGGCTGCTCGGTGCTTTACCACCTCACCAAGGCCGGCTGGAAAGACGTGGTCCTGGTCGAGCGCGACCGGCTCACTTCGGGCTCCACCTGGCACGCGGCGGGCGGCTTCCACACGCTGAACGGCGATCCCAATGTGGCCAAGCTGCAGGGCTACACCATTGCCCTCTACGACGAGCTTGAGAAGATTTCCGGCCAGGCCTGCGGGTTGCACCGCTCCGGCGGCCTCATCCTGGCCGACTCGCCGGAGCGGCTCGAATGGCTGAAGATGGCCCATGCCCGGGCCAAGTATCTCGGCCTCGAAACCGAGATGATGTCGATGAAGGAAGCCAAGGCGCTGAATCCGCTGCTGGAAGAGAAATACTTTGTCGGCGCCATGCTGGATGCGGCCGATGGCAATCTCGATCCCGAGGGCACCACCCACGCCTATGCCAAGTCGGCCCGCATCGGCGGTGCCGAAATCTACCAGAACTGCCGCGTCACCGAACTGAAGGCGCGGCCCGACGGCAGCTGGGACGTGATCACGGTCAACGGCAACATCCATGCCGAGCATGTGGTGAACTGCGGCGGCCTGTGGGCCCGCGAGGTGGGCCGCATGGTGGGCCTGGAACTGCCGGTGCTTGCCATGGAGCACATGTATCTGGTCACCGACGACATGCCCGAAGTCATCGCCTACAACAAGGAGCGTGGCCGCGAGCTTCCCCACATCATCGATTTCAAATCGGAAATCTACATGCGCCAGGAGCGCTCCGGCATTGTGCTCGGCACCTACGAAAAGGGCTGCAAGCCGTGGCAGCCCAAGCAGACGCCGTGGGATTTCGGCCAGGAGCTGCTGGCGCCTGATCTCGACCGCATCGCCGGCCGCCTGGAGATCGGCTACCGGCATTTCCCGGCGCTGGCCAAGGCCGGCATCAAGCGGGTGATCAACGGCCCCTTCACCTTCTCGCCCGACGGCAACCCGCTGGTGGGCCCGGTGCAGGGCCTGCGCAATTTCTGGTGCGCCTGTGCGGTCATGGCGGGTTTCAGCCAGGGCGGCGGCGTTGGCCTTGCCCTGTCGCAATGGATGGTGAACGGCGATCCGGGCTTTGACGTCTGGGCCATGGATATTTCGCGCTTCGGCGAATGGGCGACGCGCAGCTACACCAACGAAAAGGTGCGCGAGAATTATGGGCGCCGCTTCTCGATCAAGTTCCCCAACGAGGAACTCCCCGCCGCCAGGCCGCAGCAGACCACGGCGCTCTATGACACGATGCTTGCCCAGGGCGCCGTCATGGGCGACTCGTGGGGCCTTGAAACGCCGCTGTGGTTTGCGCCGAAGGGGGTTGAACCGAAGGACATTTTTTCCTTCCACCGCTCCAATGACTTTGCCCATGTGAAGGCGGAGGTGCTGGGCGTGCGCAATGGCGTGGGTGTCACGGAAATCGCCAACTTCGCCAAGTACCGTTTCACCGGGCATGGGGCGGAAGCTTTCCTGTCGCGCCTGATGACCAACAGGATGCCGAAGGCGGGCCGCCTCATGCTGACGCCGATGCTCAATCCCAACGGCAAGCTGATCGGCGATTTCACCATCGCCAATGCCGGCAATGACACCTTCTACATGTGGGG
>CAZRZB010000025.1:0-26081 GCA_964604435.1 uncultured Aestuariivirga sp.
GCTACAAGGCCGTGCTTGTCACCCACAATGAAACCGCAACCGGGGTGGCCAG
This sequence comes from uncultured Aestuariivirga sp., assembly GCA_964604435.1. GTDB lineage: Bacteria > Pseudomonadota > Alphaproteobacteria > Rhizobiales > Aestuariivirgaceae > Aestuariivirga. The sequence goes on from CAZRZB010000025.1 coordinate 53, forward strand.
CGATGTCGCCGCCGTGCGCCAGGCGATGGACGATGCGGGCCACCCCGCCCTGCTCTTCGTCGATGCCGTGAGTTCGCTCGCCTCGATCGATTTCCGCATGGATGAATGGGGCGTCGATGTCTGCGTCTCGGGCTCGCAGAAAGGCTTCATGATGCCCGCCGGCCTTGCCATCGTTGGCGTCTCGCCGAAAGCCCTCGCCGCCCGCCAAGCGGCGGGCCTTCGCCGCTGCTACTTCGATTTCGAGGACATGATCAAGGCCAACCGCGACGGCTTCTTCCCCTATACCCCGCCCACCCACTTGCTCCGCGCCCTGCGCGCCTCGGTTGACCTCCTGCTTGCCGAAGGCCTGGAGAATGTTTTTGCCCGCCATCACCGCCTGGCCGAGGGCGTGCGCCGCGCCGTCTCCGCCTGGGGCCTCAGCCTCTGTGCCAGGTCTCCCAAGTGGCACTCCGACACGGTCAGCGCCATCGTCATCCCGGAAGGCTTCGATAGCGCTGCCCTGGTGAAGAACGCCTACATCAATTACAACCTCTCCCTCGGCGTTGGCCTCAACAAGGTGGCAGGCCGCGTCTTCCGCATCGGCCATCTCGGCGATCTCAACGAAATCATGTGCCTCATGGCGCTGGCCGGTTCCGAAATGGCGATGCGCGATCTGGGCATCCCGGTGGCCGCCGGATCCGGCGTTGCCGCCGCCCAGGAGTATTACCGTCACACCGGGCCCGCCGCGGCCCTGAGAAAGGCCGCCTGACCATGGACATTCACGAATACCAGGCCAAGGAAATCCTCAGCCGTTTCGGCGTGCCGGTCCCCAAGGGCGCCCTCGCCTACAGCCCCGAGCAGGCCGCCTACCGGGCCCGTGAAATCGGCGGCAAGCTCTGGGTGGTGAAAGCCCAGGTCCACACCGGCGGGCGCGGCAAGGCCGGCGGCGTGAAACTCTGCCGCAGCGAGGATGAAGTGCTCGACGCCGCCGACGAACTGCTGGGCAAGAAGCTGGTGACCCACCAGTCCGGCCCGGCCGGCAAGATCGTCTACCGTCTCTACGTCGAGGGTGGCGTGGCCATTGCCCGCGAACTCTATCTGGGATTTGTCTTGGACCGCAAATCCGAACGCGTCATGGTCGTGGCCTCCGCCGCGGGCGGCATGGAAATCGAGGATATCGCCGAAGAGAAGCCTAACTCCATTGTCCGCGTCAGCGTTGAACCCGCCGTCGGCATGCAGGCCTTCCAGGCCCGCGAACTGGCCTTTGCCCTGGGTCTTGCCCCGGCCCAGATCCAGCAGGCCGTCGGCACCATCCTCGGCTGCTACCGCGCCTTCGAGGAACTCGACGCCACCATGGTCGAGATCAACCCGCTGATCGTCACCGAAGACGGCTCCGTCATGGCCCTTGATGCCAAGATGACCTTCGACGACAACGCCCTGTTCCGCCATCCGGCAATCGCCGAACTCCGCGACAAGTCCCAAGAGGACGCCCGCGAGACCCGCGCCAACGACCGCGGCCTCTCCTATGTGGGCCTCAGCGGCAACATCGGCTGCATCGTCAATGGCGCGGGCCTCGCCATGGCCACCATGGACATGATCAAGCTGGCCGGCGGCGAGCCCGCGAATTTCCTCGACATCGGCGGCGGCGCCACCCCGGAGCGCGTCGCCAAGGCCTTCAAGCTCGTCACCTCCGACAGCAGCGTCGAAGCCATCCTGGTCAACATCTTCGCCGGCATCAACCGCTGCGACTGGGTGGCCGAAGGCGTGGTGCAGGCGCTGGAGAAAAATCCGGTGAAGGTGCCGGTCATTGTGCGCCTCGCCGGAACCCATGTCGAGGAGGGCCGCAAGATTCTCGCCCGCTCGGGCCTGCCGATCATCCGCGCCAACACCCTGGCCGAGGCCGCCCAGCGCGCCGTGGCCGCCTGGAAAAATGACAAGTCCGCAAACCTCAAAGTGGTGCACGCATGACCATCCTCCTCGACCGCAAGACCGCCGTTCTGGTCCAGGGCATCACCGGCAAGATCGGCTCCTTCCATGCCAGGGAGATGATGGACTATGGCACCAACATCGTCGGCGGTGTCACCCCGGGCAAGGGCGGCGCCTCCGAGCATGGCGTTCCCGTCTTCGACACCATGAAGGAAGCGGTGGAAAAAACCGGGGCGACTGCCAGCATCGTTTTCGTCCCGCCGCCCTTCGCTGCCGACTCCATCATGGAGGCGGCCGACTCCGGTATTCGCACCTGCGTGGCCATTACCGACGGCATCCCCGCCCAGGACATGATCCGGGTGAAGCGCTACATGCGCCGCTACCGTGCCGAAAACCGCATGTGCCTCATTGGCCCCAATTGCGCCGGCGTCATTTCGCCCAGCAAGGCCCTGCTCGGCATCATGCCGGGCAACATCTACCTCTCCGGCCATGTAGGCATTGTCGGCCGCTCCGGCACCCTGGGCTACGAGGCGGCAGCCCAGATGAAGGACCTCGGCATCGGTGTCTCCACCAGCGTCGGAATCGGCGGTGATCCGATCAACGGCTCCTCCTTCCGTGATATTCTGGAACTCTTCGAGGCTGATCCGGAAACCCGCGCCGTCGTCATGATCGGCGAAATCGGCGGGCCCCAGGAGGCCGAAGCGGCCGAATACATCAGGGACCATATGAAAAAGCCGGTCATCGCCTATGTCGCGGGCCTCTCGGCCCCCAAGGGCCGCAAGATGGGCCATGCCGGCGCCATCATCTCGGCTTTCGGTGAAAGCGCCTCCGAAAAGGTGGAGATCCTGCGCGAAGTGGGAGTCACCATTGCCCCGACGCCGGCCGAAATCGGCAGCACGACCCAGCGGGTGTTGAAGGCGGCCTAGGCGCCAAGAAACCGCTTGGCCGCTTGCCCGTGTTCAAAGCGCAGCCGTTCGACATCCATGCCTGTCGGTATGCCGTCGATAACCCGCCATTCACCGCCGACCATGACGCGGTCGGCCCGGTGGGCGCCACAAAGGACAAGTGCCGCGATCGGATCACCGGCCCCCGAAAACCGCAATTCATCTAAGGCGTAGAGTGCAAGGTCGGCCTGTTTGCCCACCGCGATCCGGCCGATATCGCTGCGCCCCAGGCATTTGGCCGAGCCTTCCGTGGCCCAGCGCAAGACGTCCAGGTGCGTGATGCTCTGCCCGTATTTCAGCCGGTTCATCAGAAGGGCGTGGCGCACCCCCTCCATCAGGTTTGAATTGTCGTTGGAGGCAGACCCGTCCACTCCCAGCCCCACGCCCACGCCCGCCCGCTCAAGTTCCTGCGTCCGGCAATGGCCCGAAGCCAGGATCATGTTGGATGTTGGACAATGGCAAACACTGACCCCATTTCTACCCAACTTGCCAATCTCGCTGTCGGAAAAATGAATGCCATGGGCCAGCCAGGTCCGCCCGGTCAGCCAGCCCACCTCCTCCAGATATTCCACCGGGCTGAGGCCGAAGCGGGCCCGGCAAAATGCGTCCTCGTCATGGGTTTCGGCCAGATGTGTATGCAGGCGGCAGTCGTGTTTTTCCGCCAGTGCCCCGCAGGCGCCCATCAGCGATTGCGTCACCGAAAACGGCGAACACGGCGCCAGGGCCACCTGGATCCGCGCGCCTTCGCCCCGCTGGTGGTATTTGGCGATGACCCGCTCGCAATCACTCAGGATGGTGTCCTCATCCTGCACCACGCTGTCAGGGGGCAGGCCGCCGTCCTTTTCCGACAGGTTCATCGAGCCCCTGGTCACCGTCATCCGCATGCCGAGCTTCAGGGCTTCATCCACCTGGATGTCCATGGCGTCAGCAAGGCCCGCCGGAAACACATAGTGGTGGTCCGACGTTGTCGTCACCCCGGACATCAGAAGCTCCGTAAGGGCCAGCCGCGTGCCCAGCCGCATGGCGTCCGGCGTAAGCCTGGCCCACAGGGGATAGAGCGCCTTCAGCCAGTCAAACAGCTCCTTGTTGATGGCCTGGGGATGGGCCCGCGTCAGCGTCTGATAGAAGTGATGATGGGTGTTGATGAGTCCGGGAAGCACGACATGGCGCGAGGCGTCATACACCTCGTCGACCGCCAATGCCGGATGACCACCCGGCGCCACCAACTCGACGATTCGACCCCCGCCCAGAACCAGCCCGCCGCCAGCTCCCTCGCCCAGGATAGATAGCGGATTCTTGATCCAGACCCTCTTCACTTTACCTTCTCGCCGGTTTCGGGCTAGTCTTGCCCCCGGACCACATGGTCAAACGGATATTTTCTTGACATGGACCCGGCTTGCTTGCAACTCGGAAGCCAGAAGCAAACCAGAAGAAGTATACTCAGGGAGACGATACGATGAAGATTAGAAAACTTGCCGTCCTTTCGCTCATCGCCGCAACGGCCGTGGCCGGAACCGCACTTGCCGCCAACATGAAAAAGAAGGTGGGCGCGGGCGAAGGCCAGGTCAATATCGTGGCCTGGCCCGGCTACATCGAAAACGGCGCAACCGACAAGGCCTATGACTGGGTCACGGAGTTCGAGAAAAAAACCAGCTGCAAGGTCAATGTCAAGACCGCCGGCACCTCGGATGAAATGGTTGCCCTGATGAATGAGGGCGGCTTCGATCTGGTGACCGCCTCTGGCGACGCCTCGCTTCGGCTGATCGCTGGCAAACGTGTGCAGCCGATCAACACGAAGCTGATCCCGTCCTGGAAAACCGTCGACAAACGCCTGCAGGATGCCCCATGGCACACCGTCGATGGCGTCCATTATGGCGTTCCCTACCAGTGGGGCGCCAACGTCCTGGCCTACAACACCAATGTCTTCAAGGAAGCTCCCAAGAGCTGGGGCGTCGTGTTTGAGGAGCAGAATCTACCTGACGGAAAGTCCAACAAGGGCCGGGTACAGGCCTTTGATGGCCCCATCTATATTGCTGATGCCGCCCTCTATCTCATGAAAAAGAAGCCCGAGCTTGGAATCAAGGATCCCTACGAACTGACCGAGGAACAATACAAGGCGGCCCTTGACCTGCTCCGTGGCCAGCGCGCCCTCGTCGGCCGCTATTGGCATGACGCCTTCATGCAGATCGATGACTTTAAGAACGAGGGCGTTGTGGCGTCTTCATCCTGGCCATTCCAGGTGAACATCCTCCAGGCTGACAAGGATGCCATGGCAAAGACGCCCGTTGCTTCCGTCGTTCCAGAAGAAGGTGCCACGGGCTGGGCCGATACCACCATGATGCATGTGGACGCTGCCAACCCCAACTGCGCCTATCTGTGGTTGGAGCATTCCATTGCGCCGAAGGTGCAGGGTGACCTTGCCGCCTGGTTTGGCTCCGTTCCGGCCGTTCCGGCCGCCTGCAAGGGCAACGCCCTGCTCACCGATGCCGGCTGCGACACCAACGGCATGCAGGACTTCGAGAAGATACATTTCTGGCGCACCCCCGTGGCCAAATGCGCAACCCAGTCCGCCGGCTGCGTGCCCTACTATCGCTGGGCAACTGACATGATCGCGGTTCTGGGTGGCCGCTAAGATTTGAACAATTGAAGGGCTCCCGCCGGGTTCACCCGGCGGGAGTTTTGTATCATGGTAACTGCCGTCTCGTTTCAGAACATCAGCCGCCACTTCGGCTCCATCCGCGCCGTCGATAACGTGACCCTCGACATCAAGGAGGGTGAATTCTTCGCCATGCTGGGGCCCTCCGGTTCCGGCAAGACCACCTGTCTCCGGCTTATTGCGGGCTTCGAGCAACCGACCTCGGGGCACATGGAAATCTTCGGCGTCACCTCCGAGGGGGTTCCGCCCTACCGGCGTAACGTCAACACCGTGTTTCAGGACTACGCCCTGTTCCCGCACATGACTGTGCTCGACAATGTGGCCTACGGGCTCATGGTCAAGGGCATTGACAAGACGACCCGCCATCGCAAGGCCCAGGAAGCCCTGACGCTGGTGGCGCTTGGGGGGTTTGGCAGCCGCCGTCCCTCCCAGCTCTCCGGTGGCCAGCGCCAGCGCGTGGCCCTCGCCCGCGCCCTGGTCAATGAACCCAAGGTTCTCCTGCTCGATGAGCCCCTGGGCGCCCTCGACCTGAAACTGCGCGAGCAGATGCAGGTTGAACTCAAGGCGCTCCAGCGCAACCTCGGCATCACCTTTGTTTTCGTCACCCATGACCAGGGCGAGGCCCTGTCGATGGCCGACCGCGTTGCCATTTTCAATGAGGGCAAGATTGTCCAGGTCGGCTCGCCCGAGGATATCTACGAACGTCCCAACACCAGATTCGTTGCTGATTTTGTCGGCTCTTCCAATGTCCTGAGCCCCGCATTCTCAAAGTCGGCTGGCGGTCCGGCAAAATGGACAAGTCTCCGCCCTGAAAAAATCAACATCCTGCAGGGCAAGGAGAAGGTCCCCGCCGGCCACCAGTCCGCCAATGCCGTCGTCATGGCCGCCCACTACCAGGGCTCCGTTACCCGCCTCAATACGCGCACGACCGGCGGTGAAATCATCAACGTCACCGTGCCCTCCTTGGCGGGAAAATTTGCCGAGGGCGGCAAGGTGGTGCTCCATTGGCCAAAGGAGGCCCTGCACCTCATGGCAGGTGAATCATGAGCCTCGCGCGCGCGGTTTCCGACACCTTTTATCGGCGCCCCAACTGGCTGCTGGCCATCCTGCTTGCCCCGCCGCTGCTCTGGCTCGGTATCGCCTTCCTCGGCTCCCTGCTTGTTTTTCTCGCCCATAGCTTCTTTTCCGTCGACGAGTTTTCCGGCTTCATCAAATATGAATTCACCCTCTCGACCTTCGCCGAACTGTTCCGCCTTTCGAACTTCGACGTCATCGTTCGCAGTCTCGTTATGTCTGCGGCGGTCACTCTCGCATCCGTCATCATTGCCTTTCCCTTTGCCTATTTCGCCGCGCGCTATGCCCGCGGCAAATGGAAAGCGCTTTTCTACATCCTGGTGATGCTGCCCCTCTGGTCCAGCTATCTGGTCAAGGTCTATGCCTGGAAGCTCATCCTGGCCAAGGAGGGCATCATCTCCTGGCTGGCGGCTGAACTGCATCTCACCTGGGCTCTTGACGCGCTGCTCGCAATTCCAGTGATCGGCGGGCCCTCCCTGTCCATCAGCTTCCTCGGAACCTTCATTGTCTTTGTCTATGTCTGGCTGCCCTTCATGATCCTGCCGACCCAGGCCGCCCTGGAGCGCGTGCCGGTGAACCTCATCGACGCATCCGCGGACCTCGGCGCAACCCCCGCCCAGACCTTCCGCAATGTGATCTTCCCGCTCGCCTTGCCTGGAATCATCGCCGGCTCCATCTTCACCTTTTCCCTCACCCTAGGCGACTACATCATTCCGCAAATCATCGGAAATTCGAGTTATTTCCTTGGCCAGACGGTCTATACCCTGCAGGGAACCGCCGGCAACATTCCCCTGGCCGCAGCCTTCACCGTGGTCCCCATTGTAATCATGGGCATCTACCTCGCCATCGCCAAGAAAATGGGAGCCTTCGATGCGCTCTGAGGGCTCGCCCCTTTACCTGAAGGCAGCCGCCTTGGCCTGCGTGGCCTTCTTGCATGTGCCGCTTCTCTTGATTTTCCTCTATGCCTTCACCACCGAGGAAAAGAGCTTCCAGTTCCCGCCGCCCGGCTACACCGCGAAATGGTTCGGCGTCGTCTGGGAACGCCAGGACATCTGGGATGCCATCGGCCTTTCCGTGAAGGTGGCCGCCATTGCCACCTTGCTGGCCCTCATCCTCGGCACCTGTGCCGCCGCTGCCATATCGCGCGCCAAGTTTTTCGGCCGCGACCATATCTCGCTGCTCTTCATTCTGCCCATAGCCCTTCCCGGCATCGTCACGGGCATTGCGCTGCGCTCCGCCTTTGGCCTCATGGACATTCCCTTTTCCACCTGGACCATCGTCCTCGGCCACACCACCTTCTGCATGGTCGTCGTTTACAACAACGTCCTGGCCCGTTTCCGCCGCACCTCCGGCAGCATGATCGAGGCGTCGATGGATCTGGGGGCCGACGGTTTTCAGACCTTCCGCCATGTGGTCCTGCCGCAAATTGCCTCGGCTCTCCTGGCCGGCGGCATGCTGGCTTTCGCCTTATCCTTCGATGAGGTGATCGTCACCACCTTTACGGCAGGCCAGCAGTCGACCCTTCCCATCTGGATGCTGAACGAGCTCATCCGCCCGCGCCAGCGGCCCATCACCAATGTCGTGGCAATCTTCGTCATCGCCGTCACCTTCATCCCCATCCTTGCCGCTTACTATCTCACCCGCGAGGGCGAGCACACCGGCGGCACCGGAAAGTAACCGGTTACTCCTCGCCGCGCTTCCACTGTTCCTGGGTAAGGGCGCGGAATTCCGCGAAGCGGCCCTCGGCGATGGCCGCGCGGATGCCCTGCATGAGCTCCTGGTAGTAGGCAACGTTCGCCCATGACAGCAGCATCATCCCGAGCAATTCGCCCGAGCGCATGAGATGGTGGATATAGGCCCGCGAATATTTCGCCGAAGCCGGACAGGAACTTGCGGCATCGAGCGGCCGGGAGTCTGTAGCGTGCTTGGCATTGCGCAGATTGACCTTGCCAAAGCGCGTGAAGGCCTGCCCGTGCCGCCCCGAGCGCGTCGGCAGCACGCAGTCGAACATGTCGATCCCGCGAGCAACCGATTCCAGTATGTCGTCGGGCGTGCCGACGCCCATCAGGTAACGCGGCTTGTCCGCCGGCAATTCAGGCGCGGTGAATTCAATCGTCTGCAGCATCAGCTTCTGGCCTTCGCCCACCGCCAGTCCGCCAATGGCATAGCCTTCGAAGCCGATATCGCGCAGGCCCGCCGCACTGGCGCGGCGCAGCCGCTCGTTCACTCCCCCTTGCACAATGCCGAAGTTGCCCCGTCCCGCTTGTGTGCCGAAGGCCTTGCGCGAGCGGGCGGCCCAACGCAACGAAAGTTCCATGGCCTTTTCCGCGGCCTTCTCCGTGTGCGGATATTCCAGGCATTGGTCGAGCTGCATCTGGATGTCGGAGCCGAGCAGCCGCTGGATATCCATGGCCCGCTCCGGCGTGAGCTCATGCCGCCGCCCGTCGATGTGCGACTGGAAGGTCGCCCCCTGCTCGGTGATCTTGCGGATTTTCGACAGCGACATGATCTGGAAGCCGCCGCTGTCGGTGAGGATCGGCCCATCCCAGCCGATGAAATGATGCAGGCCCCCGAGCTTGGCCACTTCCTCCGCCCCCGGCCGCAGCATCAGGTGGTAGGTATTGCCTAGAATGATGTCGGAACCCGCCTCCTTCACCTGGTCGAGATAGAGCCCCTTCACCGTGCCTACGGTGCCCACCGGCATGAAGGCCGGGGTGCGGATGTCGCCATGCAGCGTATGCACCGTGCCCAGCCGCGCCGCGCCGTCCGTCTTGTGCAGTGAAAAGGAAAACTTTGTCATGATCCTTGCGGGAATAGCAGGCAGCAGTCGCCGTAGGAATAGAAACGATAATTCTGCCGGATGGCATGGGCATAGGCCGCCTTTATCCGTGCCGTGCCGGCGAAGGCGCACACCAGCATGAACAGCGTCGAGCGCGGCAGGTGAAAATTGCTGATCAGCACATCGACGGCGGAAAACCGGTAGCCCGGCGTGATGAAGATGTCCGTGGTGCCGCTAAACGGCTCCAGTTTCGAGCTCTCCAGCAAGCGCAGGGACGTGGTGCCCACCGCCACGATGCGCCCACCCCGTTGCCGGGCAGCCTTCAGCCGCGCCGCCGTTTCAGCCGATACCTCGCCCCATTCCGCATGCATCTTGTGCTCGCGCGTATCTTCCGCCTTCACCGGCAGGAAGGTTCCCGCCCCCACATGCAAAGTGACAAATTCACTCGTAATTCCAGCGACTTCCAGCCTTTTCATAAGGTCCGGCGTGAAGTGCAGGCCAGCCGTCGGTGCGGCCACCGCCCCGGCGTGTTCGGCAAACATGGTCTGGTAGTCCGTGGCGTCCTGGGCGTCGGATGCCCGCTTGCCCTCGATATAGGGCGGCAGCGGCATCCGGCCCACCGCTGCGATCGCCTCGTCCAGCACCGGCCCGCTGAAATCGAAGGCCAGGGTGATTTCGCCACCCTCGCCCTTGGCTTCCACCGTTGCGTCGACCTCGCCCAGAAGACATACCCGGCCCTCGGCTCCGAAACGCAGCCGGTCGCCCGCTTGCAGCCGCTTGCCGGGCTTGGCAAAAGCCTTCCAACGGCTGCCATCAAGACGCATATGCAGCAGCACTTCGATTCTGGGCATCGTCTCGCCGCGCCCGAGGCGAAGGCCCGTCAGCGCCGCCGGAATGACCTTGGTGTTGTTGAACACCAGCACATCGCCATGGCGCAACTGCGAAGGCAGGTCACCCACCGTCAGGTCGGCAAGCCCCTCGCCCACCACCAGCAGTTTGGCAGCCTCGCGCGGAACCGCCGGACGAAGCGCAATGCGCTCCGCCGGCAGTTCGAAGTCAAAGTCGGAAGTCCGCACGGCCTTAACGTGACCTCACTTCGCGTCCGCGGCAACCTGCATCTTAATGATCTTGTCGGGGTTGCTCACCGGTTCGCCGCGCTTCAGGGCGTCCACATGTTCCATGCCCGAGGTCACCCGTCCCCACACCGTGTACTGATTGTCGAGGAAGGTCGCATCGTCGAAGCAGATGAAGAACTGGCTGTTGGCCGAGTTCGGGTTGGACGACCGCGCCATCGAGCAGATGCCGCGCACATGTGGTTCCTTGGAGAACTCGGCCTTGAGGTCCGGCTTCTTCGAGCCCCCCATGCCGGTGCCGGTGGGATCGCCGCCCTGGGCCATGAAGCCCTCGATCACCCGGTGGAACACCACGCCGTCGTAGAAGCCTTCGCGCGCCAGCTCCTTGATCCGGGCCACATGGCCCGGCGCCAGTTTCGGCAGCAGTTCAATCACCACCCGGCCCTTGGCCAGGTCCATGTGAAGCGTGTTTTCAAGATCAGCCATTATTGCACCGTTACCTTTACCATTTTATCGGGATTTGCCGGCGGTTCGCCGCGTTCGAGCCGGTCGACACAGAACATGCCTTCCTCGTCCACCTGGCCGAACACCGTGTAGTTGCCATCAAGGAATCCGCCGTCGGCGAACATGACGAAGAACTGGCTGTTGGCCGAATCCGGATCATTGGAGCGCGCCATGCCCACCGCGCCGCGGCCAAAATGCGCCTTGCTGAATTCGGCCTTGAGGTTGGGTTCTTCCGAGCCCCCCATGCCGCTGCCGGTGGGATCGCCCGTCTGGGCCATGAAACCGTCGATCACCCGGTGAAAGACAACGCCGTCATAAAACCCGGCCGCCGCAAGCTTGCTCACCTGCGCTACATGGGCGGGCGCCAGGTCCGGTTGCAAGGTGATGGTGAAGCTGCACTTCTTGCTGGTTTCAACCGTGATCTTTTCCGCCGCCATGGCAGGAGCTGCCATCAAAACGGCGGCCATGGCACACATGCCAAGTCTCTTCATTCTCTCTTCTCCGGGTTCATGGTTAATGGGAGTCGGATGCTGGATAGGGCGGGATATCGCCGGAATTGAGGCCGCGCAAGGGCTTAATTCTTGAGCGCCGCCGCCACCGCCGCCTGGGCTTCCTTCGGGATGAACAGGGAAATATCGCCGCCCATTCTGGCAATCTGCTTGACCAGCGACGAGGCGATCATGCGGGTGGCGGGCGATGCGGCTAAAAACACCGTTTCGATGTCCGGCGCCAGCGCCCCGTTCATCTGTCCCATGTGGACCTCATAGTCAAAATCGGTCGCATCCCGGAGCCCACGCACAATCACCCCCGCATGGGCCCGACGCGCCGCGTCAACGGTCAGGTCGGCGTAGCTCACAATGCTGATCTTCACCCCCGTATGGTCCGCAATCGGTTTGATCACCGCCTCCAGAACGGCAATGCGGGTTGCTTCTCCCAGCAAGGCCTGTTTGCCCGCATGGGTGCCGACGCCGATGACCAGTTTGTCCACCAGCCTTGCGGCCCGGGCAATAACATCTAGGTGGCCGTAGGTGACGGGATCGAATGAGCCGGGATAAAAACCTGTGCGTGCCATCCGGGCATCCTATCGAAAGGGCCGGTCCGCCGCAATCCTCAGCCTCCGCGCAGCGCCATCCAAACGCCGGCAGCGGTCAGGCAGACGCCGCTGGTAATCTCAATGGCCCGGATGCGTGAGCGCGAAAGCCAGGCTCCGGCCTTCCCCGCCAGCAGGGCGTAAAGCGTATCGCCGATACCCGCGATAATCATGAAGGTAAGGCCGAGCAGCAAGGTCTGCCGCATCATGTCGCCGCCTTGGGAAAGAAACGGCGGGATCAGCGCTCCGAACAACACCAGCATCTTCGGGTTGGACATGATCACCACAAAGCCCTGGAGGAAGAAACTGCCCCCCGGACGGGCCCGGTCCACCGCCACCCCCATATCTCCCCTGGCCATGAACATCTTGAGGCCCAGCCAGACGAGGTAAATGGCCCCGGCCCAACGCAGAATGTCAAACCAGGCTCCCATGAGCTTGATCGCGGCGCCCAGGCCGAGGGCCGCAATAGCCAGCCAGATGACAAAGCCAACCTGGGTTCCCGCCACATTCATCAATCCCGCCCGCGTCCCGAAACGCAGGCTGTTGGCGATGATCACGGTCACCGTCGGGCCCGGAACCAGCGCCAGGGCCGCCGCCGCGGCGCAAAAGGCAAGATAGGATTCATAGGACATGATTGCCGCTCCTTATTCCTATATTGTCATTGCCGGACTTGTTCCGGCAACCCATTTCTCTGCCCGCTCAAGCATTGGTCTTTGGCCAGCGATGGGTCGCCGGAATAAATCCCATGGGCGTTGAAATAGGGGAGCGTCCCCCTAATTTGTCATCCCCGTACTTGTGCCTATCGTAAGCCCACATCTTTGCTCAACATAGGCGGTTGATTTCACATAATTATCTGTCATCCCGGCGAAAGCCGGGACCCAGGCTTTCAGAGGCCACACATGCTCAAAGTCTGGGCCCCGGCTTTCGCCGGGGTGACAGGAGGAAGTGGGGACAGTACAACATGTCCGCATGCGCGCAGAAATACAGCCTGCTGTCTATGTTCTCGCCAGCCGCCGTAACGGAACCCTCTATATCGGCGTGACCGGCGATCTCTGCAGCCGCATTGCCCAGCACCGGGACGGCAGCATTCCCGGTTTCACCAAGAAGTATGATGTGAAAACTTTGGTGTGGTTCCAGTATTTTGATGCAATGGCCGACGCTATCCGGCGCGAGAAACAACTGAAAGATTGGAAGCGGGTTTGGAAATTGGAGTTGATTGAAAGTTCAAATCCGGATTGGAAGGATTTGTTTGGTGAAACGTGTGAGTAAATCCGTAATCCCAGCGAATTCTCCCATTTAATTGTCACCCCGGCTTTCGCCGCTATCGTATGCACACATCTTTGAGCTCTGCGAATTGCAAGTTTACTGCAAAGTAATGATTTCAAAAAACTTCTGTCACCCCGGCGAAGGCCGGGGCCCAGGCTTTGAGCATGTGAGACCCCTGAAAGTCTGGGTCCCGGCTTTCGCCGGGATGACAGATAAATAAATGAAGTCAACCGCCTGTGTTGAGTGAAAAATGTATGCACCCGATAGGCACTTGTTGCGTGGATGACAAACGGGGGGATATCGAAATTCTACGCCTCTTCGCCGTCCTCATCTTCGCTCAGCCGCTCGACCGAAACTACATTTTCATCATCGGCCGTGTTGATCACGATCACGCCTTGGGTGGCGCGTCCCGCCTTGCGGATGCCGTCCACCGGACAGCGGATGAGCTGCCCGCCATCCGTCACCAGCATGATTTCGTCATTCTGCTCGATTGGGAAAGAAGCCACCAGCGGCCCGTTGCGCTCGTTGACCGCCATGGCCACAATGCCTTTGCCGCCCCGGTTGGTGATGCGGTATTCATAGGACGAGGTACGTTTGCCGTAGCCGTTGGAGGAAACCGTGAGGATCACCTGCTCCGCCGCGCCCATCGCCGCATAGCGCTCCTGGCTCAGTCCCGCATCCGCCACGTCCTCTTCGTCCGAAGCATCCGGCTCCGCCTCTTCTCCGGCCACCGCCCGCGACATCTTGATGAAGGCCAGGCGCTCCTCGGCCGTTGCATCCACATGGCGGATGATCGCCATTGAGATGACGTGGTCCTTGTCCTCCAGCTTGATTCCCCGCACCCCAGTCGAATCGCGGCCCTTGAATACCCGCACATCGCTCACGCTGAAGCGGATGCACTGGCCTTGCGCCGTGGTCAGCAGCACGTCGTCGGTATTGCTGCAGGTTTCCACGTTGGTGATCTGGTCGCCCGGATCCAGCTTCATGGCAATCTTGCCTGAGCGGTTGATGTTCTCGAAATCCGAAAGTTCATTGCGCCGCACATTGCCCGAGCGGGTGGCAAACATCAGGTGCAGGTTGGCTGCATCGCCGGCGTCCTCCGGCAGCGGCATGATTGTGGTGATGCGCTCATCCTGCGCCAGCGGCAGAAGGTTGATCAGGGCCTTGCCCCGGGCCTGCGGGTTGCCCACCGGCAGGCGCCAGACCTTCATCCGGTAGACCATGCCGGCGCTGGAGAAGAACAGGATCGGCGTGTGGGTATTGGCGACGAAAAGCTTGGTGACGAAATCTTCTTCGCGCATCTGCACGCCCGCCCGGCCCTTGCCGCCGCGCCGCTGGGCCCGGTAGGCCGACAGCGGCACCCGCTTCACATAGCCCGCATGGCTCACCGTCACCACCATGTCTTCCCGGGCGATCAGGTCCTCATCGTCGACTTCGCCGTCGTTCTCGATGATCTCGGTGCGCCGTGGCGTTGCGAAATCGGCCTTGATCGCCGTGAGCTCGTCCTTGATGATCGTCATCACCCGCAGACGCGAGCGCAGGATATCCAGGTATTCGGCGATTTCCTTGGCAAGTTTTTGCAGCTCTTCGGTGATTTCATCGATGCCGAGCGCAGTCAGGCGCTGCAGGCGCAGATCAAGGATGGCCCGTGCCTGGTCCTCGGAAAGCCGGTAGTTGTTGTCCCGGTCCAGCCCATGGCGCGGATCGGCAATGAGGGCAATCAATGGTCCCAGGTCCTTGGCGGGCCACGTCCGGCCCATCAACGCAACGCGCGCCTCGCTCGCATCCTTTGAACGGCGGATAAGGGCAATCACTTCATCGATATTGGCAACGGCAATGGCAAGCCCCACCAAAATATGCGCCCGGTCACGGGCCTTGTTTAGCAGAAACTTGGTTCGCCGTGTCACCACCTCTTCGCGGAAGGAGATGAAGGCCTGCAACAGATCCTTCAGGTTAAGCTGCTCGGGCCGCCCGCCGGTCAGCGCGATGTTGTTCACGCTGAAGGTGCTCTGCAATTGCGAGAAGCGGTACAGTTGGTTGAGCACCACGTCCGCCATCGCGTCGCGCTTGATCTCGATCACCACGCGCATCCCCTCACGCGAGGATTCATCGCGGATGTCCGATATGCCATCGATCCTCTTATCGCGCACCATTTCGGCGATGCGCTCAATCATCAAAGCCTTGTTCACCTGATAAGGAATTTCGGTAACGATCAAGGCTTCCCGGTCCTTGCGCAGTTCCTCCGTGTGAACCCGCCCGCGCAGCACCACCGAGCCGCGCCCCGTGTGGAAGGCCGACTTGATACCAAGGCGCCCCAGGATGATTCCGCCCGTGGGAAAGTCCGGCCCGGGCATGAGTTCGATCAGGTCATCAATGGAAATCGCCGGATTGTCGATCACAGCAATCGTGGCGTCGATCACTTCGCCCAGATTGTGCGGCGCCATGTTGGTGGCCATGCCAACGGCAATGCCGCCGGCACCGTTAACCAGAAGGTTGGGATACTTGGCCGGAAGGACGACAGGTTCTGTGCGCTCACCATCATAGTTCGGCTGGAAATTAACTGTATCCTGCTCAATGTCATCAAGCAGCGGCATGGCAGCTTCCGCGAGCCTGCTTTCCGTATAACGCATGGCGGCTGGCGGATCGCCATCCACAGAGCCGAAGTTGCCCTGGCTGCCGATGAGTGGCAGGCGCATGGAGAAGTCTTGCGCCATGCGTACCAACGCATCATAGATCGCGCTGTCGCCATGCGGATGATAGCGGCCCATCACGTCGCCAACTGTCGTGGCCGACTTTGTGAACCTTTTGTCCGGGGTCCTGCCAGCTTCATGCATGGCGTAAAGAATGCGCCGGTGCACCGGCTTCAGGCCGTCGCGCACATCAGGCAAGGCCCGGCTCACGATCACGCTCATGGCGTAATCGAGGTAGCTTTTCTTCATCTCATCTTCGATGGTGATGAGCGTAATTTCACCGGGATTGGCGGGCGGAACCACACCATTCTTGTCGTCTTTGTCGGTCACGGACAGCCCTTAACTCAAGCATTCAAGCGCTGCAAAACCGTCCCTCGGCATGGACGATTCGAGCCCCCTCATACTCTAGTTTGACAGCGCCATATCCGCAACGAAAAGCGCTCCGTTTTCCATGGAAAACGGCGCTTGAGAGCTCAGATTTTACGGAATTTGACCCCGTTGCCCTGATACCAGCCGTCGCCGGCAATCACCCGCGAACAGGAGGCCTTGCCGTTCAGCCAGGTCGACCAGACGATGCACAGCCTGCCGCGCTGCACGCTCCAGCGGCCGCGGTCTTCCTGGCCCGTCATCTGGCCAATCAGGGTGCCATTGCCACGCGCCACGATCTTGACCGTCACGGCGCCATGGACCACTGCCTGGAAACTGCCCGGAAACAGCCTTCCGAGTTCGGCTTGGGACAACGGGACTGCCTCGCCGGCAACGGCAGGGAAGCCGGAAAACGCCAACAAAATGGCAGCGAGCGTGGAAATCCATAGTCTTTTCATGTTCTTCGCCTCGATTCGTGTTGCGTTGCAACATAGTTGACCCGCCTTAAGCCCGTAAAATGTGAACTAAATGTGTCCAAAGGGCCTGCGTGCGGCAACAATGCCCGCTTTCGTCCCTGCAAAATTTGGGCCGATTTTTTCCTTAGAATGGCACTTCGTCGTCGAGATCCCGGGCAAAGCTCTGGGCCTTCCCGGCCCCGCCCCGCGGCCTCTCCATCGGGCTGGACTGGCCAAACTCGTCGCCCCCCGCACTGGCGCCCTCGCCGGCCCCGCCGCCCCGTCCGCCAAGCATGGTCAATTCACCCCGGAAGTTTTGCAGGACCACCTCGGTGGAGTATTTTTCCGCCCCGTCCTTGTCGGTCCATTTGCGCGTCTGCAATTGTCCTTCAATATAAACCGTCGAGCCCTTCTTCAGGTACTGCTCGGCCACCTTGGCCAGGTTTTCATTGAAAATGACCACCCGGTGCCATTCGGTGCGCTCCTTGCGCTCTCCCGTGGCCTTGTCGCGCCAGGTGTCGGAGGTGGCAATGCTGAGATTCACGATGGGCTTGCCGTCCTGGGTGTGGCGAACCTCCGGGTCCTTGCCCAGATTGCCCACCAGAATAACCTTGTTGACCGAACCTGCCATGTGATCTCTCCCTGTTTGCCCGCACCCTAGTCCTTCGCCAGCGAGCTTTCACCCGCTGGCTGAATTTATCCACACCGTATATGTTCTATTTTTGTTCCGGACAAGACAAAAAACAACCCCGGTGAAATACCGGGGCTGCTATGAAATCTGTTAGCCGCGGCCAAACAGGCGGGCAATCCGGCCCGGACGCCTGGTCTCGCCTGCCTTCGCATCTGCGAGATAAGCTGCAGCGTCCTTGTTCTGCATCATCGCAGTGCTGTAAACATTTGAATAAGCTCCAAAAACCCAGTTCATCATCTCTCTCCTCAAATCAAATCCCGGTATGTTCGTAATATGCCCTTTTCGCGGTCGCAGCACAAACGCTATAAAGCTACGTGTCACATCAGGAAAAGTCACGCATTGCCTTTCTCCCGCTAGGCAGAGCAAATATCGCCTCTTGCCGGGTGAACTGCAAACGGCAATAACCTACCAATTCCATTAGAAAATGTTACAGGTCTCCCGTGGCACGCCGACTTCCTTCCCTTAATGCCCTGAAAGCCTTTGAAGCCGCCGCCCGCCATGTGAGCTTCACCGAGGCCGCCGCCGAGCTTTTCGTTACCCATGCCGCCATCAGCCGCCATATCCGCGAGCTGGAGGAATATCTCGGCACGCAGTTGTTTATCCGCACCGGCCGCGGCGTCGCCCTCACTGAGGCCGGCAAGCGCTTTGGCGAGCAGTTGACGCCCCTCTTTGACGGTCTGGCGAATGCCTCTCGCGAGGCGGCCGCCGTCGGCGCCGCCCGTCCCCTCAACGTCTCGGTCGAGCCGGCCATTGCGTCGCGCTGGCTGGTGCCGCGCCTCGGCCGCTTCAAGGAACTTCATCCGGATATTGAACTGAATATCGACCCGACCAACCGCTTGGTGGATTTCCGTGTCGATGAGGTTGATCTCGGCATCCGCTACGGCAGCGGCAACTGGGATGACGTGGAAATGACCAAGCTCACCTCCGATGTCGTGATCTTCCCGGTCTGCGCACCCGCCCTGATTGCCGGCGTCAAGAGCCTGAAGCCCGAGGATCTCAGGAACTACAACCTGCTCCACGAGCAGCGCAAGCAGTGGTGGGCCGACTGGCTCACCGCCAACGGCATCGAAGGCGTGAGCGACTGGAAGGGCACCGTCTTCCAGAACCACCTGGCCATCGAGGCCGCCGAATCCGCCCAGGGTTTCGCCCTTGGCGACCAGATCCTGTGCACCGACTCGCTCCTTGAGGGCTGGCTTGTCCGCCCCTTTTCCCTCGATATGAGGGACCACGGGAATTACTGGATCGTGCGCGCCAAGGGTTCAAAGGAATCCGCCACCGCCCGCTCCTTCCGCGAATGGCTGATGAGCGAGATGGCCGAAACCAACCGCAAATTTGCCGCTATAAAAGCAGCCGCCAAGCCCGTAAAACCGTGAATGGCGGCACCTTTCCCCTTCCCTCCCCTGCCGAATCATTTAGGGATAAATCTTTCTCCCCAACCAAGGAACCCCGATGGCCCGCAAACACTACGACTGCATGAAATGTCCGGGCTACTGCTGCTCCTACCCTGTCATTGAGGTCAAAGATCGCGATGCGGCGCGCATCGCCAAGCATTTTGACCTGCCGCTGGTCAAGGCCGAAAAGAAGTTCTTCAAGGCCGCCCATGGCTACAAGCGCATCATGCGCCGCCAGAAGGACAAGATTTACGGCAAGATCTGCCAGTTCTTCGACACCAAGGAGCGCCGCTGCACCATTTACCATGCCAGGCCCTCCACCTGCCGCGTCTTTCCCGGCGACGGCCATTGCGGCTACTATGACTTCCTGAAATTTGAGCGCGACGGCCAGGAGGACGAAACTTACATCTCGACGACCAACCACTCCGGGAACTAAAAGACGTCCATGACGTCCCATATCAACTACCTCACCCTTTCAGACCTCACGCCTGCCGGGCGCGCCACGCTGCTGAAGCGCACCGAAAGCGATCTCGCGCCCTTCCTGGAAAAGGTAAAACCCATCATCGAGGCCGTGCGTGTCGAAGGCGACAGGGCCCTGGCACGCTTTGCCGCACAATTTGATGGCGCGCCGGTGGATAAAAATGCCATTGCCGCAACCCCGGAGGATTTTGACCGCGCCCAGGATGAACTGGAAGCGGAGGTCAGGGACGCCATCGCTTTCGCCGCCGCCAATATCCGCAAATTTCATGAGGAACAGAAGCCCGAGGAAACCTGGAGCGCCGAAATCCGTCCCGGCCTCCACGCCGGCGACCGCACCACGCCCATTCCGTCCGTTGCCTGTTATATTCCGCGCGGCAAGGGCTCCTTCCCGAGTTCAGTGCTGATGACCTGCATTCCCGCCAGCGTTGCGGGTGTCGAAGACATCTGCATCGTAACGCCTCCGGGTCCCGATGGCCGCATTGATGGCGCCACACTCGTTGCCGCCCGCGCCGCAGGGGTGAGCAAAGTTTATAAAGTTGGCGGCGCCCAGGCCATCGCCGCCGTGGCCTACGGTACCCAAACCATTTCCAGATATGCCAAGGTCGTGGGCCCCGGTTCGCCCTGGGTGGTGGCCGCCAAGCGCCTGCTCGCCGATCTCATCGACACCGGCACGCCAGCAGGCCCCAGCGAAGCCATCATCTTTGCCGACGAAACCACCGATGGCCGCCTTGCCGCCCTCGACCTGCTCATCGAGGCCGAACACGGCGAGGACTCCTCCGCCTTCATTGTCACGACCAGCAGGGAAGTGGCCGAGGCGGCGCTCGCCGCCATCCCCACCTATTGGCACAGAATGGGCGTCCAGCGCGTAGACTTCACCAAGGCCGTTCTGGCCTCAAGCCGGGGCGGCGTTCTGCTGGCCAGGGACACGGCCGAAGCCATGGCCTTCATCAACGACTACGCCCCCGAGCACTTACAGGTGCTCTCCAAGGAGCCGCGCCAATACCTGCCGCTGATCAGGAATGCCGGAGAAATCCTGCTGGGCGAACACACACCCTCCACCCTCGGCAATTTCGTCCTCGGACCAAGCCACGTGCTGCCCACCGGCGGCTGGGCCAGAACGTTCTCGGCCCTGAGCGTCCATGATTTCATGAAGCGGACGTCCGTGGTGGAAGTCACAGCCCAAGCCTATCCCGAACTTGCAAAACACGCCGGTGTCATCGCCAGATACGAAGGCTTCGACGCCCACGCCAATGCCGTGTCGGATTTGCGCAAGAAGTTGCTGGGGAATTGACGCCTGAAAAATCAGCCCCGCTGCGACAATGTTGCGCCAGCGGGGCCCTCGATTCTTCGAGCATTTGACTTGAACGTCCGATTGACACCGGACCAGTGGCGAGGCTGGGAGAAATTCTTACCTCGCGTGCGTATCGATATGTGATCAGCAATCCGGCAAAGCGTCGATAATCTGCTGCAGCGCGCTAGCTGGAAAGTGGCCGCGAGACCTGCCGCGGCCGGAAATGGTAGCAAGGTGGCGTCATGTTCCCTCCAATTGCTGTTTCATTTCATCACCGCTTCCGTGGAACCCGGTGATGTGCAATATGTTGAACCTGCCCTGCTTAAAGTCAAGTAAACTATGGTTGCGTTTTTTGCCGATTTGATCACACCAATGGTAGGGGTACCAGCCGGGCAGCTTCGCAAATCCCTTATCCATCGTCGCTTAAGGCCACCCCCGGAATGAAACGCCAAACTAGACTTGCATCATGAGTTCAGCCGCCGGCACCATCCCGATCGATGACCACCTGTCCGCCAGGCGCCGCGGCATTCTTCTGGTCGCGGGCTCTGCCATCGTCTGGAGTTTCGGCGGCACCATTGCCCGCTTCATCACCGTCGCTGACAGCTGGACCGTGGTTTTCTGGCGTTCCATTTTCGCCGCCCTTTTTCTCTTGGGCTTCATGCTGTGGCGCGATGGCCCGCGCGGCACCATCGCCCTCTTCAAGGGCATGGGGCTTGCCGGCCTTGGCGTTGCCCTGTGCTTCGCCATTGCCTCCACCTCGTTCATCGTGGCGCTCGCCTATACCACGGTTGCCAATATCCTGCTGATGCAGGCCGGCGTTCCCCTCATCGCCGCGCTCCTCACCTGGACCCTGTTTCGCGAAAAGATTTCCGCCCCGACCTGGGCTGCCATTGCCGCGGTTATTGTCGGCGTTGCCATCATGGTCTCGGAGTCCTTCACCGGAAAGGTCTCTCCCCTTGGCGATGGCCTGGCGCTCCTGATTTCAATCATGTTCGCCATTGCCACCGTCATCACCAGGCGCCATTCCGAAGTGCGGATGACCCCTGCCGTGTGTCTTGGAACAACCATGGCCGCCTGCGCTTCGGGCCTGCTTGCCGGCCACTACGCCGTGGGCGCCATGGACCTGGGCTGGCTCATCGTTTTCGGCGCCATCAATCTTGGCATGGGCCTTGCCATGTTCACCACCGGCGCGAGGCTCATCCCGGCTGCGCTGGCGGCTCTTGTCGGCACCCTTGAGCCGGTCCTTGGCCCCATCTGGGTCTGGCTGGTCCACAATGAAATTCCGTCCACACGAACCTTGATGGGCGGCTCGGTTGTCTTTGCCGCCCTGGTCACCCACCTGCTGCTCGACCGGCAGCGGCAGTCGCGCGCGCGAAGGCGGTAATCTCCCGCAGGAATATCTCGGCGAACTTCTCCTGCTTGGCTGCGCCCACACCGTGCACCTCGCCGAAGTCCCATTTGGTGAGCGGCACGCGCGCCGCCATGTCGATCAACGTCCGGTCGGAAAAGATCACATAGGCCGGAACCCGGGCCTGCCTGGCCAGCTGCATGCGCAGCGCCTTCAACCGCACCAGCAAGGCCCCGGCGCGCGGATCAGCTTCAGCAACCTTCGCAATAATCTCGGCCCGCGCCGCTTTCTTCGTGCCGCGCGGCTCCACCTTGCGGTAGCGGAATTCCCCAGCGCCATTCATCAAGGAGCGGCCCTTGGGCGCAAGCGACAGCCCGCCATAGCCGCCGACGTCATGGATAAGAAACCCCGCCCCCACCAGTTGCCGAATAATTCCCTGCCATTCCGTGCGCGGACGGTCTTTTCCCAGGCCAAAGACATGCAGCTCCGTGTGGTTCAGCGCCACCGCCTTGTCATTGGCCTTGCCCATCAGCACATCGACGATATGCGCCGCGCCAAACCGCTCCCCCGTGGCCCGTACGGTTTCAAATATTTGCTTCGCCTCAACCCCGCCATCAATCGTCTCGCCGGGACTCAAACATACATCGCAATTGCCGCAGGCTTCCGAATCTTCTCCGAAATAGGCGAGCAGCGAAACCCGCCGGCAGCTCGGCGCCTCGCAATAGGCCACCAGCGCATCCAGCCTTCTATTCTCGCGCCTCTTATGCTCGTCGCTTGCGTCACTCTGCTCGATGAACTGGCGGCGCAGGCGAATATCGCCCAGGCCAAATACCATGTGCGCTTCCGCCGCCTGCCCGTCACGCCCGGCCCGGCCGATTTCCTGGTAATAGGCGTCGAGCGAGGAAGGCATGTCCGCATGAAACACAAAGCGCACGTCGGGCTTATCGATGCCCATGCCGAAGGCCACCGTGGCGCACACGATCACGCCCTTTTCGGTCATGAACAGATCCTGCGCCTCTGCGCGCTGTGTTGGTGTCAGCCCCGCATGATAGGCCACCGCCCGGCGGCCCTTGGCGGCAAGCTGTGCCGCCCATTCCTCCGTGCTCTTGCGCGACAGGGCGTAGACAATGCCGCTCTCGCCGCGATGGGCCTGCACGAAATCGAGAAGCTGCTTGCTGCTGTTGGACTTTGCTTCCACCGTGAGCTTGATGTTAGGCCGGTCAAAGCCGGAGACATGAACTTCGGCCTTGCCGCCAAAGAGCTTCTGCACGATGTCGCGCCGCGCCGCTTCGTCGGCAGTTGCAGTAAACGCGCCAATGGAAACCTCGGGAAAAGCTTCGCGCAACCCATGCAGGGCTTCATATTCCGGCCGGAATGAGGCCCCCCAGTGCGAAATGCAGTGCGCCTCATCCACCGCAATCAGGCGCACATCGAGCTTCTGCAGGGCCCCAATCATCCGCGCCGTCATCAGCCTTTCCGGCGCCATGTAAAGCAGCCTCACCGCCCCCGCTGCCACCCGCTTCCAGATCTCGACGTTGTCTTCCCGTGACGCAGACGAGTTGATCGTCTCCGCCGCCACCCCGGCAAGCTTCAGGGCCGCAACCTGGTCCTGCATCAGCGCCACCAGTGGCGAGACCACAATCGTCAACCCGCCCTTCACCAGGGCTGGCACCTGATAGCACAGGGATTTGCCGGACCCCGTTGGCATCACCGCCAGCACATGGCCTCCCGCCAGCAGGCCGTCGACGATGGCCTCCTGCCCCGGCCTGAAGTCGTCGAAACCAAAGACCTCCCGCAAAACCTTTGATTTCGTTGTCATCCGCCCCCATCTAACGTTGCTGTGGATATCCGCCGATCGGTCCGCATCTGCTGGCCGTTCTATCCCTAGAATGACCCATATTGCATACGTTCACGATTTGATCTAGTCAGGTTCCATGTCCAGCCACAAGCGCGTTATATCGGTTCAGGGTGCCCGCGAACACAATCTGAAGAATATCTCCCTGGAAATTCCCCGGGATAAGCTCATTGTCTTCACCGGCCTTTCCGGCTCCGGAAAATCCTCCCTCGCCTTTGACACCATCTATGCCGAAGGCCAACGCCGCTATGTCGAATCGCTCTCGGCCTATGCCCGCCAGTTCCTGGAGATGATGCAGAAGCCGGACGTGGACCAGATCGACGGTCTCTCGCCCGCCATTTCCATCGAACAGAAAACCACCAGCCGTAATCCGCGCTCCACAGTAGGCACGGTCACTGAAATCTATGACTACATGCGCCTGCTGTTCGCCCGAATCGGCACTGCCTATTCGCCGGCCACAGGGCTCCCCATTGAAAGCCAGACCGTCACCATGATGGTGGACAAGATCCTGAGCCTTCCCGAAGGCGAGAGGCTTTACATCCTCGCCCCCCTCATCCGCGGCCGAAAGGGTGAATACCGCAAGGAATTCGCCGAACTGCAGAAGAAGGGCTTCCAGCGCGTCAAGGTTGACGGCCACTTTTATGAGCTCGACAGCGTCCCGGCGCTCGACAAGAAGTTCAAGCACGACATCGACGTTGTCGTGGATCGCCTCGTGGTCCGCCCCGATCTCGGCACAAGGCTGGCTGACACCTTTGAAACCGCCTTGAAGCTTAGCGAGGGCCTCGCCGTCGCCGAGTTCGCCGACAAGCCCCTGCCCGCCTCGCAGACAACAGAAGACAGCGCCAACAAATCCAAGAACGACACCCACGAGCGCCTCATCTTCTCGGAAAAATTCGCCTGCCCCGTCTCGGGCTTCACCATTGAAGAAATCGAGCCGCGCCTGTTTTCCTTCAACAATCCCTTCGGCGCCTGCCCGGCCTGCGATGGCCTTGGCACCGAACTGAAATTCGAGCCCGATCTCGTGGTGCCCGACACCTCGCTCTCCCTCCGCGATGGCGCAATTGCTCCCTGGTCGAAGGCAGGCGCCACCTCGCCCTACTATGCCCAGACCCTTGAAGCCTTGGCCAGGCATTACAAGGCCTCGATGAACGCGCCGTGGAAAGACCTTTCCAAAAAGGTTCAGGACGCCATTCTCAATGGCACCGGCGATGAGGAAATCACCATCACCTATGATGATGGCCTGCGCTCCTACAAGACCAGGAAACCTTTCGAAGGCGTCATCGGCAACATCGAGCGGCGCTGGCGCGAAACCGACAGCGCCTGGATGCGCGAGGAACTCGCCCGCTACCAGTCCGACCAGCCCTGCCGCGCCTGCAATGGCAACCGCCTGAAGCCCCAGGCCCTCGCCGTAAAAATCGACAAGCTGCACATCAGCCAGGTCGCCAATTTCTCCATCCAGGCCGCCAATACCTGGTTCACCGAGCTTGAAGCAAAACTTACAGCCAAGCAGCGCGAAATCGCCGCCCGCATCCTGAAAGAGATCAAGGCCCGCCTGAAATTCCTGGTCGATGTGGGCCTCGAATATCTCAATATGTCGCGCGTCTCGGGCTCGCTCTCCGGCGGCGAAAGCCAGCGCATCCGGCTGGCCTCGCAGATCGGCTCCGGCCTCACCGGCGTTCTCTACGTGCTTGATGAGCCCTCAATCGGCCTGCACCAGCGCGACAATGCCAGGCTCCTCGAAACCCTCATCCACCTCCGCGACATCGGCAACACGGTGATCGTCGTCGAGCACGACGAGGATGCCATCAAGCTGGCGGACTTCGTCGTCGATATCGGCCCCGGCGCCGGCGTCAACGGCGGCCATATCGTGGCCCAGGGCACCCCCGAACAGGTCATGGCCAATCCCGCCTCCCTCACCGGGCAATATCTGGTGGGTCTCCAGCAGGTGCCCGTTCCCGGCCACCGCCGCAAATGGGAGAAGAACCGCTCCATCCGTTTGAAAGGCGCCCGCGCCAACAACCTGAAGAATGTCTCCGCCGAAATCCCGCTTGGCGTCTTCACCTGTGTCACCGGTGTGTCCGGCGGCGGCAAATCAACGCTTCTCATCGACACCGTCTACCGGGCGCTGGCCCGCAAGCTCATGGGCACCCGCGAGCCGCCCTCCGAGCATG
>CAZRZB010000026.1:0-25945 GCA_964604435.1 uncultured Aestuariivirga sp.
GCTGCACCTATTGCCACCCGCAGGTGGCCTCCGTGGGCCTCACCGAGGCCAAGGCAAAAGCCGCGGGCTTCGAGTTGAAGGTCGGCCGCTTCCCATTCCTTGCCAATGGAAAAGCCATAGCCCTTGGCGAAGACCAGGGACTGGTCAAAACCATCTTCGATGCCAAGACCGGCAGGCTCCTGGGGGCTCATATGGTGGGAGCAGAAGTCACCGAACTCATCCAGGGTTTCGTCATCGCCATGGGACTGGAAACCACCGAAGAGGAACTGATGCACACGGTCTTCCCGCACCCGACGCTTTCCGAGATGATGCATGAGAGCGTGCTGGACTCCCAGGGCCGCGTCATCCACATGTGAGGGAGCTTTCGCATGCCACTTGAACCACACCCCACGGTGGGCCATATCTCCGGCCATCGGGTTATCCAACGGAGGCTTCCATGGACAAAAAGAATGTAATCATCGCCCTGCTGCTGGGCCTCGTGGCAGGCTGGCTTGCCAGCTTGGTCGTTCCCGGCCATCAGGGTTTGCTCCAATATCTGGTGAGCGGTGTCATCGGTTCCTTTGTCGGCTCCTTTGCGCTCAACAAGGCGGGGATCAATTTGGGCATCCAGAACGAATATGCCCGCGACATTGCCACCGCCACGATCGGCGCCATCATTGTCATGGTCCTGGCAAAAATATTGGCCTGATTCTGAACCCCTATTGGGAGAACCGAAATGAACAATCTCATGGATCTTGGTGGTGGCGTTGGCTGGATTGGAACCTTGTTTATTGGGGCGATTGCCGGCTGGATAGCCGAGAAGCTGACCCGCTCCGACATGGGGCTGATCATGAACATTATCGTTGGCGTCATTGGCTCGTATATCGGCGGCTTCCTCGCTAATGCCGCAGGCATGCGTCTTAATGAGATTGTCTCCGGGTGGTTCTGGGGCAATCTGCTTATTTCAGTTGTAGGAGCCGTGGTTCTCATAGTCATAGTCAAGACTGTTCGCGGCCGATCCGCCTGAATGCCATGACGACAGTAATAGATACCCGGCCCCGCCACCCCGAAAAGGCCCGCAACCAGGAAACCCCGCTGCTGCGCAAGCCGGCGTGGATCAGGGTGAAAGCGCCGGGTTCGCCGGTCTATGCCGAAACCCAGAAAATTGTCCGTGACAACGGGCTTGTCACTGTATGCGAAGAGGCCGGTTGCCCCAATATTGGTGAGTGCTGGTCCAAGAAACATGCAACCTTCATGATCATGGGCGATACCTGCACGCGGGCCTGCGCCTTTTGCAATGTAAAGACCGGCCTGCCTGGGGCGCTTGAACGGGACGAGCCCGAACGTGTGGCCGATGCCATTGCCCGTATGGGCCTCACGCACGCGGTCATCACCAGCGTCGACCGCGATGATCTGGCTGACGGCGGTGCCGAACATTTTGCCCGCGTTATCCGTGCCGCGCGTGCCGCGGCTCCCGCAACCACAATCGAAGTTCTGACACCGGATTTCCTGAAAAAGGATGGCGCCCTGGAACGGGTCGTGGAGGCCCGGCCCGACGTATTCAATCACAACCTGGAAACCGTTCCGGCCCTCTATTTGAAGATCCGCCCCGGGGCGCGCTATTTCCATTCGCTGCGCCTGTTGCAGCGGGTGAAGGAGCTGGATTCCACGATGTTCACCAAATCCGGCATCATGGTCGGCCTCGGCGAAACCCGCGAACAGGTCATGCAGGTCATGGACGACATGCGTTCGGCCAATATCGATTTCATCACCATCGGCCAGTATTTGCAGCCGACGCGGAAACACGCGGCCATTGACCGCTTTGTGACTCCTGAAGAGTTCAAAGCCTATGAAACCCTGGCCTATGCTAAGGGATTCCTCATGGTTGCAGCCTCGCCGCTCACCCGTTCCTCGCACCATGCGGGCGATGATTTTGCCAGGCTACGCCAGGCACGGGCCGCTCACGTCGGACATTGACCACGTGCCAAAATTCACCGTCACACGCCGTGTCAGCTTTACGCCGCAGCAAATCTTCGCGGTGGTGGCCGATGTCGCGAGTTACAAGGATTTCCTGCCGCTCGTTGAACGTTCGACGGTGCGCAACCGCAAACCGCCGGTTGGTGATCTGGATAACTTTGGCGCCGACCTCGTGATTGGTTATCGGAAGATGGGTATCCGGGAATCATTTTCCAGTGTGGTGGAAAGTGACGCCGCAAATCTGACCGTCAGGGCAAATTCAACCGGTAACGCCGTCAAGAAACTGGCGTCCTTCTGGCGGATAGTGCCGATTGGCGAAAACAAGTCCGACATCACCTTCGCGGTGGATTACGAGATGAAAAGTTTCATGCTGCAGATGTTGCTGGGCGGAATGTTCGAAAGCTTGGTGGATAAGATTATGGCTGCCTTTGAAGCCCGCGCCGGGCAGCTTTACAACAACTGAACTTCAAGCAGTTCCAGGGCAATCTCAACCGAACCGGCGCGGATGGCATTTCGGCCAATCGCACCGAACTTCATTTCGCGATGGTGTGTCGCGCCATTGCGGCAGGCACACGCAAAGTGAACCAGGCCAACAGGTTTTTCAGTTGAACCTCCACCGGGGCCTGCAATCCCGGTGATTGAGACGGCCAGTCCCGCGGCAGATTCAAGAATGGCTCCATGGGCCATTGCCAAGGCGCACTCGCGACTTACCGCGCCAAATTCCAGCATAAGTGCATGGGAAACACCAAGCATCCGCATCTTGGATTCGTTTGAATAAGTCACAAATCCACATTCAAAGACATCAGACGATCCTGCAGCGGAGGTCAGCAATGCAGCCACCATTCCGCCGGTGCAGCTTTCGGCTGTTGCAATCCGCACTTTCCGCTCGCGGCATTGTTCGAGCAGTGCTTCAACTCGCTGTTCAAGGGTCATGGCAGGCGCACCGTAGCGGTTGCAAAAGCCGCCAGGCCTTCGCGTCGGCCGATGGCGCCAAGCTGCTCCGTCGTTGTGGCCTTTATGGCAATACGATCCTCCGAGACATGGAGCAGGGGGGAGAGCAGGGCCTTCATCGCGGGGATGTGAGGCCCCACCCGGGGCGCCTCTGCCAGAATTGTGATGTCCACGTTCGCAATCACGCCATTTCTCGATGCCAGAAGATCAACTGCCTTCCGCAGGAATATTGACGACGAAACACCTTTCCACCGGGCCTCGCCCGGCGGAAAGTGGGTTCCGATATCCCCTTCTCCCAATGCCCCGAGGATGGCATCGGTCAGCGCATGCATGGCCGCATCGGCGTCGGAATGGCCTTTGAGTTTCTTGTCATGGGGAATCTTGACGCCGCACAGGACAACCCCATCACCGTCCTCAAACTCATGGAAGTCAATGCCTTGCCCGACGCGCACATCCGTTCGTTCTGAATTGGCTTTTGCCATCAAGAATTGATCTGCGTCATGAATGTCTCCTGCCGTGGTTAGTTTCCGGTTTTCGACCCGGCCGGCAATGATGCGCACCTTGATACCAGACTTTTCGGCAATTGCGGCGTCATCGGTAAGGTCCTGTATTTTCCGTTCATGCGCCTCCGTGTGCGCCTTGTGTATGGCATCGAAGTTGAAGCCTTGCGGGGTCTGCACCGACCACAACCCCTGCCGATCAACAGTCCGTTCAACCAGGCCGCCGGGAGCAAATTTGATTGTATCGGCGATGGGAAGGCCCGGAATGACGCCTCCCGACCGGTCCAGCTCGGCAATGATGTGGCTGATCAGATCGGCCGAAACGAAGGGCCGGGCCGCGTCATGGATCAGAATCTTCCGGAAACCCATCCCCGAGCATGCCGTGATACCGATGCGGCAAGAATCCTGCCGGGTTGTGCCGCCCACTACCGGGGCAGCTATTTCAAATTCCTCCGCCGCCTGGGAAAACAGGCTCTCGTGTCCCGCACCGATCACCGTCTGCACATGGGATACGCCTGGATGCTCGACAAAGGCTTTCAGCGTCCACCAGATGACGGGCCTTCCGCCAATCAGTTGATATTGCTTCGGCAGTTCCCCGCCCGCGCGAAAACCCGCCCCCCCTGCAACGATAACAACAGCAACCGACATGATTTTCGTCTAGCAGTCCCCCCACTCCGGGGCAATAAATGGTCTTGACGCAGTGCAGCATAGCGGTATTCTGCTTATAAAGCGCGCTGCATTTGCAAATGATCAAAATATGAGCATTCAAATCGGACCAGTAACAACCCGAAACAGGGTCTTTCTGGCTCCGCTTTCAGGGGTAACGGACGAGCCTTTCCGCGCCGTGGCGCATGCTCACGGGGCCGGGCTGGTCGTGTCGGAAATGGTGGCCAGCGAGGAACTGGTGCGGGCCCGGCCAGACATGGTGCGCCGCGCCAGGGGGGCGGAGAAGCTGAAGCCATTCGTTATCCAGCTTGCAGGCCGTGAGGCCCATTGGATGGCCGAAGGTGCAAAGGTTGCCCAGGACTTGGGCGCTGATATCATCGACATCAACATGGGCTGTCCGGCGAGGCAGGTCACGGGTGGCCTTTCCGGGTCGGCCCTCATGCGCGACCTCGACCATGCCCTGACCCTCATCGAGGCCACGGTGCATTCCGCAAGGGTTCCCGTCACCCTCAAGATGCGCCTGGGCTGGGACGCCAAGTCGATCAACGCGCCGGAACTCGCCCGCCGTGCCGAGGCCTCAGGCGTCCAGATGATCACCGTCCACGGTAGAACCCGTTGCCAGTTTTATGGCGGCAAAGCCGATTGGAGCGCCATTCGCGCTGTAAGGGAGGCAATCCGCATTCCATTGATTGCCAATGGTGACGCCTGCACGGCCGACCATGCCAGAATCATGATGTCGGAATCCGGCGCCGACGGCGTCATGGTCGGGCGCGGCGCCTATGGCAGGCCCTGGTGGCCGGGTGTCATCGCCAATCAACTCGAGCCGGGTTCCGGCATTGAAGAACCCTCACTCGCTGCTGAAATGAAAATTGTTGCCGGGCATCACCAGCAAATGCTGGAGAATTACGGGGAAGAACTGGGCAATAAAACCGCCCGCAAGCATATTGGCTGGGCCATAAGCCGGCTTGAAGAGCGCCAGTTCCTTGCACCACCGCAGGCCGCATCCTGGCGCCGGAAGATACTGACGTCGCGCGACAATGCTCATGTGGCGGCAGCACTTCTCGAACTTTACGGTTCTTTGGAAATTCCGCGGGCAAGCGCAGCATGACCGCGACATCCTCAAAAGTCCTGCCCAATGTCCCTGCCTTGCGGGCCATTTTCGACGCACTGCCCAACCCCATCCTTGTCGTCGACGAAAACAGCGCAATTTGCTTTTCCAACAGCGCGGCGGAAGATTTCTTCCAGGCATCATCCGCCGTTCTGGCGCGTCATGGACTGGAAGAGGTCATGCCGTTCTCAAGCCCCGTACTGGAGGTTGTAAGGCAGGTCAGGCAATCTTCCGGCGTCATGAATGAGTACTCGGTCGGCGTCGGCACCCCGCGCATGGGTGGTGAACGCATTGTCGACCTGCAGACCGCCTTGGTCAACGATGACCCGCGCTTTGTCGTACTCACGTTTCTGCGCCGCTCCATGGCTCAGAAATTCGACCTGCAACTGACCCACCGGGGCGCCGCCCGCTCCGTATCCGGCATGGCCGCCATGCTGGCCCATGAAATCAAGAACCCGCTATCGGGCATCAGGGGCGCGGCCCAATTGCTTGAACCAGTGCTGGAAAACAGTGACCGCGCCCTGGCAAAACTGATTTGCGAGGAAACTGACCGCATCAGGGACCTTGTCGATCAGATGGAGGTTTTTTCCGACGAGAGGCCCCTGGAGCGCAAACCCGTCAACATTCATGTGGTCCTTGACCGGGTCAAGCAACTGACCGTTGCTAGCGTGCCGAATAGCTTGAGCATCCATGAGGAATACGACCCTTCACTTCCCCCGGTGCTCGGCAACCAGGATCAGTTGGTGCAGGTATTCCTGAATCTCGCCAGGAATGCCGCGGAATCCATCATTGCCTCGGGTACCGCCGGAGAAATCACCTTGACCACGGCATTTCGTCCCGGCGTCAAGCTCACTGTGCCGGGTTCAAGCGAAAGGATCTCGCTGCCCTTTGAGGTGTGTGTCCATGATAGCGGGCCGGGCATCAGCGATGACCTGCGCCCCCACATCTTTGACGCATTCATAACCACCAAGCCGCAGGGCAGGGGGCTTGGTCTCGCTCTGGTAGCAAAAATTGTCCGTGATCACGGCGGCGTCGTCGAATGCATTTCCCGTGAGCGCGGCACGACCTTCCGCGTTTTGCTGCCCATGCTGCGCCAGCACAATGATGATCCGGAAAACCCGGGAAAGGTGAAGACCGGTGAGCACTAAGACAATTCTTCTCGCAGACGACGACAGCGCCATCCGCACGGTCCTGACCCAGGCCCTGAACCGCGCGGGCTACAGCGTGCGTTCAACGGCAACTGCAACAGCCCTGTGGCGCTGGGTTTCCGAAGGCCAGGGCGACGTCGTGCTCACCGACGTGGTGTTGCCCGATGAAAATGCTTTCGATGTAATTCCCCGCATCAAAAAGCTGCGCCCGCACTTGCCGGTCATTGTCATGAGCGCCCAAAACACCATCATGACGGCCATTACCGCGGCTGAGCGTGGAGCCTATGACTATTTGCCTAAGCCGTTTGACCTCAATGTACTGGTGCAGACCGTGGCGCGCGCGCTGGAACAAGCGGCCAAACCACCGGACCTGCCGGCAAAGGCCCCTTCAGCCACGGAAAATCTGCCGATCATTGGGCGTTCCCCGGCCATGCAGGATATCTACCGTATCATTGCCCGTCTGACCCAAACCGATCTGACCGTCATGATTGTAGGCGAATCGGGCACCGGAAAGGAACTCGTGGCGCGCGCCCTGCATGATTACGGACGCCGGCGCAAAGGTGCCTTTGTGGCGGTCAACATGGCGGCAATCCCGCGCGAATTGATTGAGTCGGAACTCTTTGGCCATGAGAAGGGCGCTTTCACCGGGGCCACCTCGCGCATGGCAGGCCGTTTTGAACAGGCGGAAGGCGGAACCTTGTTCCTTGACGAAATCGGTGACATGCCGCTCGAAGCTCAAACCCGGCTTTTGCGCGTTCTTCAGCAGAGTGAATACACCTCGGTTGGCGGCGTCTCGCCCATCAAGGCCAACGTCCGCATCATTGCCGCCACGCACCGGGACCTGCGTCAACTCATTGCCCAAGGGCAATTCCGCGAAGACCTGTTCTTCCGCTTGAACGTCGTGCCCTTGCAAATTCCGGCCCTGCGCGAACGCCTGGAAGATATTCCCGATCTTGTCAGGCATTTTCTCGAACGGGCTGCCGCCGAAGGGCTGCCGCGCAAGGAAATCTCCCTTGACGCTATCGCTGCCCTGCAGTCCTGCCGCTGGCCCGGAAATGTGCGCGAACTCGAAAACCTGATCAAGCGGCTGATGGCCATGGAGAGTGATGATACAATTGCGGCTGCCTCTGTTAGGCGAGAACTGGCATCGGCGCCACCCGTGAAACAAATGGGCAGCCAGCCTATTGATTTTGACAAGCCGGCGGAATTCTTTGAAAACTATCTCGCTGGATACTTCGCTTCCTTTGGGCCCAACCTTCCGCCAGGGGGCCTCTATGAGCGCATTCTTGCCGAAGTTGAGCCGCCCCTGTTGCGGGCGAGCCTTGCGGCGACGAACGGCAATCAGCTCCGTGCCGCAGACCTCCTCGGCATCAACCGCAACACCCTCCGGAGTAAATTGCGCAGCCGGAATATCAAAAGCATCCGCGGCTTGCATTAACCATGCACTGTCGCAAATCCGCCACTATTACTGTTGATTTCAGGCAACAGTAGTGGTGAATCAGGACACATGGCCGAAAAGAGCGAACATCGCCTGACCAGCAGATTGCGGCGCCTGACCGGCTGGGCGGGGTTTGGCCTTGTTGTATTGGGCATTGCCAGCGGCCTCTCCACCTTCGCCATCCTGACCGGCCTCACGCCGATTACCCCGACAAGACAAGTCACCACGGCGCTTCTCTTGCTGAATACGGTCCTGGTCGTCGTCATGACGGCGATGATTGGCGGCCAAGTCCTCTTCCTCCTGAAGGAACGGCGCAGGGGTACCGCCGGGGCAGGGCTTCACATACGCCTTGTGTCGTTGTTCAGCCTTATTGCCGTAGTTCCCGCCATTGTTGTGGCGATCTTCGCTTTCGTGACCTTGAACCGGGGGCTCGATACCTGGTTTTCGGAGCGTACCCAGGCCATCGTGAACTCGGCGGTCACTGTTGCCGAGGAATATATCAAGAATACGGCGGAAGCCACCCGTGCCGACGTTGCCAATATCTCTGCTGATCTCAACCAGCAGAAGACCCTGTTTGATACCGATCGGGCCACTTTCGTCCGCCGCGTCGCCCGCCACGCGGCGCTTCGGGGGCTGGCCGGTGCTTTTGTTTTTGACCAGAGCCAGAAACGCATCGATGTGAACGTCACGGCCAGTGACAAGGTTAAGTTCCTGGCCCCCGCGCCGGAGATGATTGCCCATGCGGACAAGGGTGACCTTGTACTGATCCCCCCGCCGGAGGGTGGAAACCTGGTGCGGGCTCTGATCAAGCTGCAAAGCTTTCCATCCCACTATTTCTATGTCTACCGGTTTATTTCGCCAACGGTCATTGGGCAGCTAGCAAAAACCCGTGAAGCCAAGGCGGAATACGACAGGCTTCTCAAGCAGCGCACCGGGGTGCAACTTACCTTTGGCATGATGTATGCCGTCGTGGCCTTTGTGTTTCTGCTCGCAGCGATCTGGATCGGCCTGTGGTTCTCCGACCGGCTGGTAGCGCCTATTGTCCGCCTCCTGGATGCCTCGCGGCGTGTTGCCCAGGGTGATTTTGCTGCCAGGGTCAGCACAATCGAAGGCCACGACGATTTGGCAACGCTGGCCCGCACCTTCAACTTCATGACCGACCAGGTAGCCCAGCACCAGGACGAATTGCTCAAGACAAATGACCAATTGGACCAGCGCCGCCGCTTTACCGAGGCCATGCTGGCCGGGGTCAGCGCCGGCGTCATTGGCATTGACCCGGAGGAAAAGGTTTCCCTTACCAACCGGTCCGCCCTGCATCTCCTTGGCGCCTCCGAGCAGGATTTACTGGGCAAGCCGGCAACAGGGGTTCTGCCCGCCTTCGCGCCGCTTCTTGAGCAAGCCAAATCCCGCCCCTCGGGGTTTGCCGAGGGCCAGGTTGAAATGCAGGTGGGGGGGCGCGACCTGAATTTTGTGGCGCGCATCACAACCGAATCATCGGAAGATGCGCAACATGGCTTTGTGCTCACCTTTGACGACATCACCGATCTCGTTTCGGCCCAGCGCAACACCGCATGGGCCGATATCGCGCGCCGCATCGCCCACGAAATCAAGAATCCCCTGACGCCGATCCAGCTTTCCGCCGAACGGTTGAAACGCAAATACAGCAAGCAGATCCATTCCGATCGGCAGGTGTTTGAGCAGTGCACCGACACGATCATCCGCCAGGTCGGAGACATCGGCCGGATGGTGGACGAATTTTCATCTTTTGCCCGCATGCCAAAGGCAGCTCCTGAGCGGATGAACCTGGCCGAGGTCATAAAGGACGCAACCATGCTTCAAAGGGTGTCCTCGCGTGACATTGATATCGATATTGATGTCAGCAAGGCGGATTTCGAGTTCATGTTTGATCGCCGCCTGATCACCCAGGCAATCACCAATCTCGTGAAGAATGCCAGCGAAGCCATTGACGCACGAGATCTCCGGGAAAGTCCCGAAAAGGGGCGCGTCAAGGTTGAGGCTGGCATTGAGCGCGATGTACCCTTCATTCGGGTCACCGACAACGGTGTGGGGTTGCCGAAAGAAAATCGCCAGCGGTTGGCCGAGCCATACATGACCACGCGTGACAAGGGAACTGGCCTTGGCCTGGCGATCGTCAAGCGCATCATGGAAGAGCACGGCGGCCATCTCAGGCTTCAGGACGCGCCGTCAGGCCCTGGCGCCCAGGTCACGCTCGAATTCTCCCGCCTTCCCGAAGCCCTTCTAGTATCCGCAGAGTGAGTATAACCCAAATGGCTGCTGACATTTTGATAGTTGACGACGAGGCCGACATCCGTGAATTGATAGCCGGCATTCTGCAGGACGAGGGCTATGAAACCCGGCTTGCCCACAACAGCGATGCGGCGCTGACTGAAATCGACCAGCGCCGTCCCTCGTTGATTATCCTGGACATCTGGTTGCAGGGATCGAAACTTGATGGACTCGATTTGCTGCAAGTCATCAAGGAAAAGCATCAGGATGTGCCAGTCGTCATCATTTCGGGCCACGGCAATATCGAAACCGCCGTTGCCGCGATCAAGCGCGGCGCCTATGAATACATCGAGAAGCCGTTTAACGCCGACAGGTTGCTGCTGGTTGTGGGCCGGGCTCTGGAAACTAGTCGCCTGCGGCGCGAGAATGAATCGCTCAAGGGCCGTGCCGGGGCTGACTCTGAACTGCGCGGCTCCTCCGTTGCCATGCGCCAGTTGCGTCAGCTGCTGAAGAAGATTGCCCCGGCAAACAGCCGCGTCCTGATCAGTGGCGAAATGGGCACCGGCAAGGAATTGACCGCGCGCATGTTGCACGCCCTTTCCAGCCGGGCGGATGGCCCTTTCATAACCCTGAGTGCCGCATCCATGGCCCCGGAACGCATGGAGGAGGAGCTGTTCGGCGTTGAGGCGGCGTCTGGTGCCGAACAGCGGGTAGGAGCCTTGGAAGAGGCCCATGGCGGGACTCTGTTTATCGATGAAGTGGCCGATATGCCGCTTGCGACCCAGGGCAAGGTCCTGCGCGTCCTTCTGGATCAGACATTTCAGCGCGTCGGGGGTGCCAAAAAGGTGCGGGTAGATGTCCGCATCGTCTCATCCACCAGCCGTGACCTGGTGGGCCTGATCGCTGAAAACAAGTTCCGCGAAGATCTTTATCATCGCTTGGGGGTTGTCCCGGTGCGCGTTCCAAGTCTCGCTGAACGGCGTGAAGACATACCGGAATTGATCGAGTACTTTGCAAAATCCTATTCCGCCGTATCCGGCCAACCCCTGCGCCGCATTGCCGATGACGCCATAGCTGTGCTGCAGACGCGTGATTGGACCGGCAACGTCCGCGAACTCAAGAACAATGTTGAGCGGATCATGATCTTGTCCAGTGGCGATCCGCAAAGCGAAATTACCGCCGCCATGCTCCCGTCCGATGTTGGTGCCTCAAATGGGGCAGGTGGCATGTTTTCCGGGGAGCATCTGCTCACCTTGCCTCTCCGTGAAGCAAGAGAGGCCTTTGAGCGGGACTATGTGGCGGCCCAGCTTTCGCGTTTTGGCGGGAACATCTCCCGGACCTCCTTGTTCATCGGCATGGAGCGTTCAGCCCTGCACCGGAAAATCAAGCTTCTGGGCCTGATTGGTAGGGGGGAAGAGGAGGCGACCTAGCCGATTGGCCAGTTTAACTTTATGTGATACCCTCAACTCAAGGTAAATAAGCGTCAGCCTCCAATAATAGAGAAAAGAAAATGGCCCAAGAAAAACCGCAGAACCTGCAGGATACCTTTCTAAATCATGTTCGAAAGCAGAAGGTTCCCGTCACTGTATTCCTCGTCAATGGCGTGAAGTTGCAAGGCATTGTCACCTGGTTTGACAATTTCTGCCTGCTGCTGCGCCGCGACGGCATGTCCCAACTGGTCTACAAGCACGCCATTTCAACCATCATGCCGGGTGGGCCTATCACACTGTTTGACGAAGAAAGCGGCGGCGCGTGAGTTCCAAGAAACCCGCGAAATCAGGTGCCGGCGTAGATTTCCAGATTGAAGGACCTCAACTCACCCGCGCGGTCGTCGTGCATGTTGAGCG
Source organism: uncultured Aestuariivirga sp. (assembly GCA_964604435.1). Lineage (GTDB taxonomy): Bacteria > Pseudomonadota > Alphaproteobacteria > Rhizobiales > Aestuariivirgaceae > Aestuariivirga. The sequence goes on from CAZRZB010000026.1 coordinate 11,862, forward strand.
TAAGAGCCGGGCTGATGCCAAGGCGACGGACCGGGATGCGCAAAGCAAGCTGGCCGAGGCAATTGGTCTGGCCGAAGCCATTGATCTCGACATCGTTGACACACTGGTCGCGCCGCTGGTTTCGCCTAAACCGGCAACCTATATCGGCTCGGGAAAAGTTGCGGAGATAGCCAAGCGTGTGGCTGACTCCGATGCCGAGCTTGTAGTTGTCAACGCTCAGCTCTCGCCCATCCAGCAGCGCAATCTGGAAACCGAGTGGAACGCGAAGGTGCTGGACCGTACCGGTCTCATTCTGGAAATCTTCGGCCGCAGGGCTACCACGAAGGAAGGCATTCTCCAGGTCGAACTGGCCCACCTGAACTACCAGAAAAGCCGCCTGGTACGCTCCTGGACCCACTTGGAACGGCAGCGCGGCGGCTTCGGTTTCATTGGCGGCCCCGGTGAAAGCCAGCTTGAAATGGACCGCCGGCTTATCCAGGAACGCATTTCCAGGATCAAGGGTGAGCTCGAAACCGTTGTCAAAACCCGCGACCTGCATCGCAAGGGCAGGGAGCGCGTGCCTTATCCGATTGTCGCTCTGGTGGGCTACACCAACGCCGGAAAATCGACGCTCTTCAACAAATTGACCTCGGCAAATGTGCTGGCCAAGGACATTCTTTTCGCCACTCTTGACCCGACCATGCGGAATCTCGCCTTGCCGAGCGGTCGCACGATCATCCTTTCGGACACGGTGGGCTTTATCTCTGAACTGCCAACGACCCTGATCGCATCCTTCCGCGCAACCTTGGAGGAGGTATTGGCCGCCGACATCATTCTTCATGTGCGTGATGTGAGCCACCCGGAAACCGAGGCACAATGGCACGACGTGAACCTTGTCCTCGAAGAGCTTGGTATCGACGAGAATCGCCGCAGCCAGGTTATCGAAGTATGGAACAAGGCCGACCTGCTGGATCCATTGGCGCTTGCCACACGCGAAACCCAGACCCAGCGCCGCGACGACTGCGTCCTGGTTTCAGCCTTGGCTGGCCAGGGCATAGATGAGCTCCTGGCGAAAGTTGAAAAGCGGCTCGCCAAAAAAAGCTTGATTTACGACATCACCATCGACGCGGCTGACGGCAAGGGAATGGCCTGGCTGCATCAGCGCGGCGAAGTTTTGGCGCGCAAGGCCTTTGCCGATGGACGCACCAAATTGTCGGTCCGCTTTGACGCCGATACCGCGGGGCAGGCCCAGTCAAAATTCGGAAAGGCCATGAAGCTGAAAACTTGATCGGGCGGCTATTCTGAGCCCTTGGCCGCGTTCCACAGGGCGTCCATTTCCGCGAGGTTGGAATCCGCGGGGCATTTGCCTTGTTTCTCAAGTTCAATTTCAATGTGCCGGAACCGCCTCTCGAACTTCGTGTTGGTGGCGCGCAGGGCGTCCTCCGGATCGATTCCGAGATGCCGCGCCACATTGGCAAGGGCAAAGAGCAAGTCGCCGAACTCGGCAGCGCGTTCCGCTTCCGGTGCCGCCCGGAATTCGGCGATCTCTTCGGCAATCTTGTCATACACGTTCTCAACGCTTGGCCAATCGAAGCCAACCTTCGCCGCCTTGGCCTGCAGCTTGAGCGCCCGGGTCAGACCGGGCAGGGCAAGCGGTACCGTGGACAGCAAGCCGCCCGCCGGCGTCCCGGGCCTTTCCTTGGCCTTCAAGTCCTCCCAGAAGCCCTTGGCGAGCTTGGCGGACCGGGCTGCCTGGTCACCGAATACATGGGGGTGCCGACGCACCATCTTGGTATTGATCGCTTCCAGCACATCATCAAAGGTGAATGCACCTTCCTCGTCGGCCATCTGGGCGTGGTAGACGGTCTGCAGCAGCAAGTCTCCGAGCTCCTCGCAAAGCTCGGTGCGGTTGCCGCAGGAAATAGCCTCCTGCACCTCATAGGCTTCTTCAATCGTGTAAGGCGCTATGGTCTCGAACGTTTGCTCCAGGTCCCATGGACAGCCACTGCCGGGCGTCCGCAAGGCCTTCATGATGGCGCGCAACGTCTCGATGCGGCGTGGATCCATTTGGCTGGGATCAGGGGGATCAATGTTCATAGCGTCCATATCCGTAATTCGCATAATATATATTATGGAATATTATTAGGTTGTTTCTGGTGGAAATAGTTGCCCCCATCAATGACTTGCCTGCTTTGCCTCATCACCTGGGTAAAGTCTGCCTGGGCCAGGTCTTGGCGTCACAGACCGTGATCCGGTTGTAATCCTTGTCCCATTCGACGCGCTGGCAATCAAACCAGTACGGCGTTTGTCTGGCCCAATCCGTCTCCGGAAACTTTGCCTTCAGGAGCTGTTGGGCGGGCTTGGAGTAAGACCTATGCCCACCGTGCCAGTTGCAGCCGTAGCGGGTTGTCTTCACCGCCAGTGCCAGAGCCTCCGGAGCCCCATCATCACCTTTGCTGGCCTTGCCCCAGCGGATGGCCGATTGACTCAGCAGCCTCGGCGCCGAAGGCATATCCGCCAGCGCCCTGATTTCCCTCCAATTCACTGCCTTGATCATCGGGTGCTGCTTCAGGATGCCCTCGCGCTTCTTGGCAAGGCCGTCTCTCAAGGCCTGGTCATAGACTGTTGTTAGGTCACCCTTGGAATATTGATCGACAGGCAACAGGCCGCTGCTGTCGTCGAGCGCTTCCCGCAGTGCCCCGAGATGGCGGTCCGTTTCAAGCGGACACCACCAATTACGGTCATTGTGATCGCCGGAACCGACGTCCGCAAATTCTTCCGGGCTGCTCGCCAGTGATGACCACAGGCCAGGTGCATTCAGAAGAACGCCGAAGCGTGGATTGCGCAAGACCATTAGCAGGCGCTGCCGCTCGGATCTGAGCTTGGGAAACTCGGCGGCAATCTTGTCTGCCGCTTCCTTGAGCTTGGGATTGGCCGCGTAGAGCTTTGCCGTTTCAGCGGCATTGGGCGTTCCGCCGCGCGCATATTCTCTCGTCCATGCGGCGCGTGCAAACAGCGCCTTCTCATCACCCGAAAACATCGGCTCATCGGCGAAGGCCCAAAGCATCTTGCCGGGCAGGAAATTCAGCATGGGGCTTGCCGGCTTCTGGCTGTGCAGCGCCAGAGCCGCTTTCCAGTGGGCCTCGTCCTCGGCCACCCAGCCCAGGAATTCTGCGATCCGGTCAGTCACGCCAGGTTTCAGGTCTGCGGGAAGGGTTGCGATGAACTCCGGCGTGAGAAGCCTGTCGCGCATCCGGTGGCCCTCCTCGGCCAGACCCTGCCCCAGAATATATTCGCCTAGCTTGTGAACGACGCCGAATTGGTAGGATGTCGATGCCTTGAACGGCATTTTCGCAAGCTCTTCATAGGCCTGGTCAAAGCGCCCTGTCGCCGCCGAAATTCGCACTGCTTGCGTCAGATAGGTGCCAAGCGCGGCCGTCTCCGGGGCTTCACCGCAAGACTGTTGCGCGGCGGCAAGAGCCGCATGGGTTTTCGTCCAAAGCGCCTCGCGGCTGGCATCATCCGGCTTGGCTCGCAGACTTTCCAAAACATCCCTGGGCAAGGCCGGCATCTGGCCGCCGCTCGGCGATATCGCCAGGGCCTGGTCCAGGTAACGCGTCGTCCAAGCCTGCCACTTGTCGCCAACCAGCGACCACGGTGCCCGGTCATAGGCCTCCTGCACCGTCTGGCCGGCCATCATCCACAGCGCCATCGGGTGCTTGCGCGAGGCGTCAAAGACAGCCTTAGAAACCGTTGCGTTGGCGGGCAAGGTGCCATTCAACCACCAATCATCGCGCTTGCTGCGAATGCCCGCGTAATCGATGTCATTCAGGGCCCGGCCATAGTCATTCTTCAATTTAGCGGAAGCCAAGATGTCCTTCGTCGGGGTTTCAATGACTTTTACGGAATCGTCGATCAGCGCGCTCCATCCCGCCGGCGAGTCTTCGACATTGGCGATGTAGCCGAGAAGCTCCTGGGTAATCCCGTGCACCGAAGTAAGGGTAGTGTCACTTAGGATGGCATTGGCCTCGCTGCGGGCCGCGGCAACATCCTTACTATTGGCCAGGAGATTGGCGATATTGTAGCGCGCCGCGGCACGATGCGGCGAGTCCGAAGCCGCAATCGCGCGGAACAGTTCAACCGCCTTCGCCTTGTCCTTGTAGAAGGCAATACTTGCCGCCTGATAGGCCCGGTCCTCGGTTTGCAGCGTTGGCTGAGCAGGGTCGACTGCCAGTGGCTCCGGCAGGGCCACATCCGTCACATCGGGATTGCTGCAAACCTCCAGTACCTTGCTCTGCACCCTCAGCCATTGCTGTACATAGGGGTTTGCTCTTCCCAGGGTCGAAATGCGGTCCTGTAGAACCTGCAAGGGATAGCCGATGCGGCAATCATAGCCCACCTCCTGCGCTGCCTGGCCCGCAGGCAGGACCTCCGCAACAAGCTTCTTCCACTTGTCCTGGTTTTCCCAGGTATCGGAACCGCTGCTCGATGGCTCGATCATCGGATCGCCAAGACCGTTGAGCACCCGCCATGTCCGGGCGCTGAACGGATTGTTGGCATAGGTGTCGACCAGGGCTGAAAGCCTGCCCGCATCGCAAGTCGCCTGCGAAAAAGCCGGACTTGCGAGCAAGGCCAAAACACCGAACGCAACAGCGTATTTGTTGTACATCTCAATAATCTCCGGGAATCACAGCGTCAATTTGAGCCCGTCATAGGCCGGTTCCACGCCCGCAGGAAGCTCGGCCCGCAAGGTTTCATAGTCCATGTCGATATGCATGTTGGTCAGGATGGCCCGTTGCGGCCTGAAGCGCGCGATAGCCTTCAGGGTGTCTTCCAGGCAGAAATGGCTGGGATGAGGGCCGCGCTTCAGGGCATCGACAATCCAGAGATCGAGGTTCGACAGGTAAGGCGCGCTGGCATCAGGTATGCCATTCAGGTCCGGCGTATAGGCCGCCTTGCCGATGCGAAAACCAAGGGCGTCCAGGTGGCCGTGACGCACCAGGAAAGGACTCGCCAAAATCATCCCGCCCGCCCCCGTTATCATAATATCCTGCCCCGCCACGATGGGGTTCGGGCTCAGGATCGGCGGATAGTCGCTCCCCGCGATGGTTTGAAAGCAATAGGAAAAGCGCCGCTCCAGCATGGCCATGGTTGGTTCGTCCGCCCAGATCGGCACCCGCCGGCGCTGCCGCAGGAAGAAACCGCGCAACTCGTCGATGCCATGGGTATGGTCGGCGTGCTCATGGGTGAACAAAACCCCATCGATTTCACCCACATTTTCGCTCAACATCTGCTCGCGGAGATCTGGCGAGGTATCGATCAGCACGCGCGTTGTGCCGGAAGCTCCTGCCCTCTCCAGCATCACTGAGCAACGCCTGCGCCGGTTCCTGGAGTTGGCCGGATCACACAGACCCCAATCGCCGCCGACGCGCGGCACGCCGCCCGATGAACCGCAGCCGAGGATGGTGAGTGTGGCCGTCATGAAAACCGCTCCGGCCGCGGAATCTTGGAAAACAGCCGGAAGAAGTTGTCATTCGTCGTCCTGGCCATGACCTCAGGCGTCACCTTCTTGACATCAGCCAGTTGCCGCACTGTCTCGACAACATAGGCTGGCTCATTGGCTTTGCCGCGATGGGGAACGGGCGCCAGATAGGGTGAGTCGGTTTCCACCAGCAGCCGGTCCATCGGGACGTCAGTGGCAACGGCCCGTAAGTTCTCGGCGTTCTTGTAGGTCAGAATTCCCGAAAATGAGACGTAGGCTCCAAGTGTCAAACCGCGCCTGGCCAGTTCCAAAGAAGAAGTGAAACAGTGAAGCAACGGCTTGAACGTGCCCCTCGACATTTCTTCTTCAAGGATTCTGGCCACATCGCTGTCAGCCTCGCGCGCGTGAATGACCAACGGCAACCCGGTTTCACGCGCCGCCGCAATATGCGTGCGAAAGCCCTGCTCCTGCGCCGCGCGTGGGCTCAGGTCATAGTGGTAATCGAGCCCCGCTTCGCCGATGCCAACCACCTTGGGATGCTTTGCAATGGCCACGAGGTCAGCCGATGTGACATCGAGTTCCTCGTGGGCATGATGGGGATGGGTTCCAACGGTGCAGAACACATTCGCGTTGTCTTCCGCAATGCGACGCAGCCGGTCAAATTTCCTGACCTGCGTGCCGATGGAGACGACCAGCCCCACGCCTGCCGCCTCGGCATTTGCCAAAACCTCGGGCAATCGGTCGGCAAGCCCCTCATAGTCCAGGTGGCAGTGACTATCGACGACGAGAAAGCTCAACTCTTTGTCGGGGCTTCCCCCTCCTCCACATAGCGCGGGAATATCGGTGCAGGCGCAGGCAAGGTCCCGCCCGAAACAAGCCGCTTGGGCAAATCGGCAAATCTCCGCTCGGTCACCCCCAGAAGGTCAAGCAGTTTCCCCGCCGACTGCGGCACATAGGGCTGGATGAGAACGCCAACGATGCGCAACACTTCCGCCGTCACATAGAGCACCGTTTCCATCCGGGCCGGATCGGTCTTCTTCAGCGCCCAAGGCTCCTGCCCCGCAAAATAGCGGTTGGTATCGGCCACCACTTTCCAGATCGTGTCCAGAGCGCGGCTGATAGCAAAGTCCGTGTGGTGCTGGCGCACTTCAGCTAGCAGTCCGTCGGCTGCCGCCAGGATTTCCCTGTCGGCATCGGTCAGCGGCCCGCATGCGGGAACCCTGCCGTTGCAGTTCTTGCCGATCATCGACAGGGAACGCTGCGCCAGATTGCCCAGGTCATTCGACAGCTCCGCATTCATCCGCGCCACGATGGCTTCGTGGCTGTAGTTGCCATCCTGCCCAAAGGGAACCTCGCGCATGAAGAAATAGCGCACCGGATCAACCCCGTACTCCGCCACGAGATCGGCGGGAGCCACGACATTTCCAACCGACTTCGACATCTTCTCGCCGCGGCTGAACAGGAAGCCATGCACCACAACCTGCTTGGGCAAGGGCAATTTTGCTGACATCAGGAATGCTGGCCAATAGATCGCATGAAAACGTGTGATGTCCTTGCCGATGACATGGGCGCTGGCCGGCCAGTAACCTGCCCTTTCAGCCTGCGCATCCGGATAGCCAGTGGCCGTGATGTAGTTCGTCAGCGCATCCACCCAGACATACATGACATGCTTGGGATCGCCCGGAACCGGAACCCCCCAATCAAAAGTCGTTCGGCTTATCGACAGGTCGTTCAAGCCGCGCTTGACGAAGGCCACGATCTCGTTTTTGTATTTCTCAGGCACGACGAAATCCGGATTGGCCTCGTAATGGTCCAGCAGCGGCTTGGCATAGGCCGAGAGCTTGAAGAAATAGCTTTCCTCGGCCACCCATTCGACCGGTGTGCCGGTCTTGGTGGAATATTTCTTGCCTTCACGGTCCTCAATTTCATCTTCATCGTAATAGGCTTCGTCCCGCACCGAATACCAGCCGGAATACTTTGAGAGATAGATATCGCCATTGGCCGCCATGCGCTTCCAGATATCCTGCACGGCCTCGCGGTGGCGCGTCGACGTGGTCCGGACAATGTCATCGGTACGCGCATTCAGGAGTTCGCCCATCTCTTCAAATTGGCTGGCCGTCCGGTCCGCCAATGCAAGGGGCGTCAGTCCCTCGCGCGCCGCCGTCTGCTGCATCTTTTGGCCGTGCTCGTCCATGCCTGTCACAAAGAACACATCGGCGCCATCGAGCCGCTTGAAACGCGCCATCACATCCGTGGCTATGCGCTCATAAGCATGGCCGATATGGGGCGCCCCATTTGCATAGGGAATGGCCGTCGTAATCAGGTATTTCTGCTGTGACATGAGTTCCGTGACTTGTTTAATGGGAGGCCGTCTTCATGGCCTCATTGAGCAGCGACAAGGCATTGATAACCGCCTGGCGCCGGTCGAGATTTAGGGCATTTGTCTGCCGAATGGAATGGCCTATTGCCGCGTAGGCATTGGCCATTCCGAGGCCCCCGCCCGCAAGTCCCGCCTGGCGCGCCTTAGCGCCTATCCAGCCCTCGAAAAGGTTGAAAAATACCTCGAAATCCTCTGCCGTGCTGGTCCTCGTGGTAAAGCGGTTGCCGAACTCCACCAACGAATTGCCGGTTACCTTTCCCATGGCCTGAAAAGCTGCAAAGGACTTGGCGCCGACGGAATCCAGGAGTTCCAGACCGCGCCCAGGACTGCCCCCCGACAGCTTCGCGGCAATCTCCATCGCCTCGCGGGTCGGCGCTTCATCGAACGGCAAATTGCTCAAGACGTGCAAAGTTTCAGTCTGCGAAAGCGGCAACAAATCAATCCGCATACAGCGTGACCTGATGGTCCGGAGCAATCGCCCCGGCTGGTTGCACACCAGAAGCAAAAGGCACTTTGGCGGCGGCTCTTCAATGAGCTTCAGAAGTGCATTGGCAGAGGCATTGTTGAGGTCATCAGCCGCATCGATGATGGCGATGCGCCAGCCGCCGCCACCCGCCGTGAGGCCGAAGAATTCCGAAAGCTGGCGGGCATCGTCAACCGCCAGTTCTGACTTCAGCTTCTTGGTCTTGCTGTCCCATTTGCGCTCGAGGACAAAAAGGTCCGGGTGCGACCTTGAATCAATCCAGTGCGCGGTGCGGGAATCCGGATCAATGCTCAGGTCGCCGGATGGTGCCTGGCCAGCGTCTAGCACGAAGGCTGCAAAGCGGTAAGCAAGGGTGGCTTTGCCAATTCCCTTTGCACCCGAGAGCAGCCACGCATGGTGCAGCTTGCCTGACTCAAAGGCCTGCCGCATGCGCCTTTCGGCGCCCGAATGCCCCACCAGGCTTCTGCTGTGGCGCGGATGCCATTTCACTTCACGCGGATCGCCGGCATCGTCAGCCATGGAACAGGTGCTCCGCCGCAGCTCCAATACGGGCCTTCACATCCTCAATGGAACCCGAAGCATCGATGACCCGGCAGCGTGTGGGTTCCGTCCTGGCGATCTTCAGGAAGCCATTGCGAAGCTTCTGGTGAAACTCCAACCCTTTGCGTTCATAACGGTCCTCGGAATCGTCGCCGCGGGACCGAGCCCGCGCCAAGCCGGCTGCGGGATCAATATCGAAAATGAAGGTAAGATCAGGTTTGGTCGGGCCAACGATGGCGGCTTCAAGCGCGTCCAGAAGTGACAAATCACAGCCACCGGCATAACCCTGATAGGCCCGCGTTGAATCGCTGAACCGGTCGCACAGGACAATCTTGCCTTCGGCCAATGCCGGTCGAATGACCTGCCGCAAATGCGACGAACGCGCCGCATAATTCAGGAGCGCTTCCGCCTCGGCTGTCCAGCGCCCCGGATCGCCGTTGACCAGGAGCGAGCGCAAGACTTCAGCCTCCGGTGTGCCTCCAGGTTCACGGGTCTGGACTATCGCGACGCCACGAGACCGAAACGAATCGGCCAACAGCTTCAGCTGTGTCGATTTCCCCGTGCCTTCACCGCCCTCAAAAGTGACGAAAAAACCAGGCATCTTAGCCGCCCAATGCCATGATCATCAGGCTGTCAAGCGCCCTGCTCCACATTGAATCCGTTGCCTCCACCGCATGGGCCGTCTCCACTGGAACTTCGGCAATTGCCTTGCCGTCCACAAGGAATTTCACCGAGCCAAGTTGCTCTCCCTTTTTGACAGGCGCGATGAGCGGGCCGGCATAAGAGAGCTTGACCTCCACGGTTTCCTGTTCCTTGGACGACAGCGCCAGGCGCAAATTCTGCTTGATCACCAAGTCCACCCAGCGCGCCGTGCCGCCCCATACCCTGGCCTTGCTGACCACGTCGCCCGCCGCATAGACGTCAACAGTCCTGAATTGGCGGAAACCCCAATCCAGAAGCTTCTGCGCCTCCTGCTTTCGGTCCTCGCTGGAACTGAGCCCGGCAATTACCAGTATGAGTCGCCTTCCGTCACGCACGGCCGAGCCCACCAGGCCATAACCCGCCTCCTTGATGTATCCGGTTTTCATTCCGTCAGCGCCGGGATAGTCCAGTAGCAGCGGGTTGCGGTTTTTCTGCGCGATGTTGTTCCAGGTGAATTCCCTTTCGCTGTATATTTTGTAGTATTCCGGAAAATTCGTGATGATGTAACGGGCAAGAATTGTCAGATCGCGCACGCTCATCAGGTTTTGCGGCTTGGGCAGGCCGGTGGCATTTTGAAACAGTGAATTCTGCAGTCCCAGCTCTTTCCCGCGCTTGGTCATGCGCAGGGCAAATTCCTCTTCCGAGCCCGCCATGCCCTCGGCAATGGCGATGCACGCGTCATTGGCCGACTGGATCATCGCCCCGCGCATGAGGTTGATGAGTTTAACCTTGGTGTCCACATCGGCATACATGGTGGAACCGCCGGACGATGTACCGCCCCGCCGCCAGGCGTTCTTGCTGATCAGGAATTCCGTATCCAGGGTCAGGTCGCCGGCTTTCAAGGCCTCGAAGACCAGGATCATGGTCATGATCTTGCTCATGCTGGCGGGCTGAATGACGTCATCGGCGTTCTTTTCGTAGAACACGTTGCCCGACTTGGCATCGATCAGGATGGCGTGCGGGGCTGTAGTTTCAAAGGGCAGATCCTGGCCAAGCGCCAAACTGGGCATGGCAAGCAGGGCCAGACATGCGAAAGTTCTTAGAAAGGCCCGGATGCAAAGCACTGTTCACCTCATTGAAGCGGTGAACCTAATGGCCTTTCATCGCAAAATCAACGCGAAGCTTTCATTGAAGCGAGGCCTGCTGAAGGTGGGATTCAAGCAAATGGGCATCGGGAAGCCCGTAACCTTGGACCTCGTTGAGGGCGATTTGCGCCTCATCGAGACTATCAAAGGGCCCGACGCGCATGCGGTAGACCGGGCCGTCATTTCCCATCAGTTCTGCCATCTGGACCGGACCGATATTGACAAATTCCAGGCGCAGCCGCTCCGCGTTGTCGGGATCGGCGAAAGTGCCCGCTTGCACAAAATAGCGCACCGCACTCACTTGGCTCTGCTCGACGGCGGGTTCGGGCTCCGCTGCGTAATTTGCCACCTGTTCGCTGGCGTCATAGGCGTCCACTTGCCCCGAACCGGCCTGGGCAACTTGCGTATTGTTTGAGCGCCCTGCGTCCGCGGCCGCAATCATTTGGCGGAGGGGCGTGCCGTTTTCAAGCTCGCGGTTCATCGCCATGAGGTGTGAGCCATTATCATTGAGCGGCGCCGGCCCGATGTATTGCACGCGAACCGTCGCGGTACCCTGCTGCTTGAATCCCAGGGCGGATGCCGACTGCTTCGAAAGGTCAATGATGCGCGGGCCCACGAAGGGACCGCGGTCGTTGATCCGGACTACCAGTGTGGCCCCGTTGCTGAGATTGGTGACCTTGGCATAGCTTGGCAGAGGCAGCGTGGGATGAGCGGCCGTAAGGCGGTTCATGTCAAACCACTCGCCATTGGAGGTCATCCGCCGGTTGAACGCTTCGCCATACCAGGAAGCTGGGCCAGTCTTGTCGTAATTGGGCTGTTCCTTCGGCGTGAACCAGCGCCCCGCGACCTCGTAGGGCTCGCCGATCTGATAGCGCCCGCCGCCCATGGGTACCGGGCCATTGCCCTTGTAGTAGGGACTGCCCGTGCCGGCAAACGGATCGCGCGAGGCAGAGTGTGAAGATTTTCCGGTTGAGCATCCCGAAATTGTGAAGCTTACAGCCATAAGCATAAAGGTAACACTGAGCAATCTACGCATACATACTCCACCGGGCCCAAGGGCCCCCCTTTGCGTGTCCGCAAATCCACAGCGAAAGGTTTCGCGCAAAGAGCGTAAAGATGGCGTTGAATTGCTTGGTTAACTAAGTGTTAAGGCTCAATTTTGAACAACTGGCGAGGCTGCAGCAGCGGCGGGTAAGAGCCGGGCAAGATTGGCCTGGGCTGGTTCAATTCCTTTTTCGGCAGCCTGCTTGTAATAGCTTGCCGCCATGTTTCGGTCCTTTGCGGCCCCCCAGCCCATTTCATACATGCCGCCAAGATTATTGAGGCCCCAGCCGTCCCCTTGCTTCGCCGCCAGTTCAAAGAGCCGGAAGGCCTCGGCAACATTCCGCTCGACGCCCTTGCCATTCAGGTACAGGATGCCCAAATTGTTTTGTGCGGCAGCCAGATTGCCGCCGGCGGCCTTCTTGTACCATTCCGCAGCCTTTGCTTCGCTCATCCCGACACCCAGCCCATTTTGGTAGGCCAGCCCCATTGCGTTCTGCGATTCCAGATGGCCGCTATTGGCTGCCGCCTCATACAGCTTCGCAGCGGTTACCAAGTCCTTGGTAAGGCCCTTGGCACCCTTGCTCACCAGGCGGGCCAGCCGGAATTCTGCCTCTATGTTGCCGGCAAGGGCCGCCTCCCGGTACCATTTGGCGGCCTCGGCGATGTTCTTCTTAGCCTCGCGGCCCGATTCATAGGCGCTCGCCACCGCCATCTGGGCTTCTTCATCGCCCACTTGCGCCAGCTTCAGCTTTTTCGAAAAAGGCAACTCACTCAGCGTTTCGGCCACCGCAACTGGCGAAAGGGCGAAAACCAGGGCAGTTAGCAAACTGACAAATACACGTTTCATTTCTCTGCCTTACCTCCAAACAGGAGCGCCGAATACACAAACATGATGGAACCTGACCTCACTTCAATTCAAGCGGACAAAAACCATCGTCTTGCAGAAAGGCCCGATGCAGCCTTTCACTTTCATGTTACTGCCCGAGACAGCCATGTAAGAGGAATAGGTCCTGCCATCATCCGCATTGTAGATGGTGCCTTTCCACCTGTTCTCCCCGCTAGGCCTCATGTTTGCAAGAACGGTCATCCCCATGAGCGGCCTGTTACGCAACGCCTCATTGGGGTTCTCCTTGTCAACTTTCGGCAGGCCCATCTTGGTCAGTGGCTTGGCCAGGCCGACAATCGCCCCGCACAGACTGTCCCCACATGGGGCGATTCGCACCGTAACCTTGCCGCTGTCCAACCGCCAAATGCCGTTGGCGCTTTCTTCTGCCAATACCGTCATGGAAGAAAACACCATAAACAGTCCGGCCATCCCCAGTTTTTCGAACAGTTTCAATGCAAATCTCCTCTTGTAAGATGCTACACCTGTCCTATTGGCCCAAGCAATTGCCACATTTTCATAACTCGGCTACCTTCGCTGCCTACTATATAACAAAGGAAATAGGTTATGAGCAACGTCACCAACCTTAGCCGCCATCGCAGCCATGACTCCAACGAATGGCAATTGCGTGTTGACCTTGCGGCGGCATTTAGGCTGGCCGCCAGGAACGACTGGCACGAAGCCGTTGCCAATCATTTCAGCCAGGCCGTCTCAAATGACGGCAAGAAATTCCTGATGAATCCGCGCTGGCGCCATTTTTCAAAGATCAAGGCATCGGAGCTGCTCCTGCTCGACACCGACGATAAAACCACGATGGACAAGCCGAATGCCCCGGACCTCACTGCCTGGTCGCTCCATGGCAGGCTTCATGCCCTGCTCCCCCAGGCGCGCTGCATCATGCATCTGCACCCGCCCTATGCCACCGCCATCGCCTCTCTGGCTGACCCGGACCTCAAGCCCATCGACCAGAACACGGCCCGGTTTTACAACCGCGTTGCTTTCGACATGGACTACGGCGGCATGGCCAACACCGACGCGGAAGGCGAGCGCCTTGCCCGCCTGATAGGCAACAAATCCATCATGATGATGGGCAACCACGGCGTGCTGGTCTGCGCCGCGACTGTCGCCGAGGCCTATGATCTGACCTACTATCTTGAGCGTGCCTGCCGCAATCTTGTGTTCGCCTATCAGACCGGCCAGCCGCTTCATGTGATGAGCCCCAGAGTTGCCGAGAAAACCGCGCTGGAGTGGGAGGCCGACCGTGAGCAGTTCCTCAGCCACTTCTCGGAAATGAAATCCATCCTCGATGCCAGCGATGCCGGTTATGCCGAATAGGGCTTGAAACCGTCGAAGATACTGCTACATCGCAGGGGTTCCGGCGCTCAGGGTGACCTTACGGAGGGGTGGCAGAGTGGTCGATTGCGACGGTCTTGAAAACCGTTGGAAGTGAAAGCTTTCCGGGGGTTCGAATCCCTCCCCCTCCGCCACTTTCTAGGTGGTGCATC
>CAZRZB010000027.1:0-25549 GCA_964604435.1 uncultured Aestuariivirga sp.
GAAGTCACCGACATGCAACATTCGGTGAAAGGGGAGGTCGTCAGTTCCACTTTTGACGAACCGGCCACACGCCATGTGCAGGTGGCTGAAATGGTCATTGAGAAGGCCAAGCGCCTGGTGGAACATGGCCGCGATGTTATCATCCTGCTGGATTCAATTACCCGCCTGGGGCGGGCTTACAATACGGTGGTGCCGTCTTCAGGGAAAGTTCTGACCGGTGGCGTGGACGCCAATGCCTTGCAGCGGCCAAAGCGATTCTTTGGCGCGGCGCGCAATATCGAGGAGGGCGGATCGCTGACGATTATCGCGACGGCCTTGATCGATACGGGCAGCCGCATGGATGAAGTCATTTTCGAAGAGTTCAAGGGTACCGGCAACTCGGAAATCATTTTGGACCGCAAGGTTGCGGACAAGCGCGTGTTTCCGGCCATTGACATTCTACGCTCGGGTACGCGGAAGGAAGAATTGCTGGTCAAGGCAGATCTGCTCAAGAAGACCTATGTATTGCGGCGCATTCTCAACCCGATGGGAACGGTTGATGCAATCGAATTCCTCCTGGACAAACTGCGCCAGACAAAATCCAACAGCGATTTCTTCGATTCAATGAACGCCTGAGCCTAGGCCGCCAGACCTAGGAGCTGCAGCGCTGACAGGGTTTCAGCCGGTGTTGTTGCTGGATTCGCGCAGGTCATGCCACGGCAAAGGTGAAGGGCAGGTGTGGCGCGGCTTGCGGTTTTTCCGTAGGCTGGGTGGTTTGCCGGCAGTTTCGCATTTGCCCCCGTGATGTTGATCGTAGCGTCCAGACCTATGTGTTTCAGGGCTATTTGAAGCAACGCATTTTCGGCAGGGTTTTCGTCGTTGGTGAGGACGAGCTGGATTGTATCCTGAAGCAGGAGGGCATTTTTCAGTAGTCCGGGTGCAGCGAAGGGATTTGATTTTGCTGCCTCCGAGAAAGCCCTTGTCAATTGCGCAGCCCTGGTTTCGAAACGCTTTTCGCCAGTCAGGTGAAAGAGGTCGTTGTAGTTCTTGATCATCACGGAATTTGCATTGGGTGTCGCATCGTCTTCGATAGTCCGGCTTCTGATTGGCAGTTGCGTATGCCTTTGCGAAGCATGATAGAAACCATCCTGGACGTCGTCCCAGTGATTTTCTTCCAGGGCTGCCGTGAGCTCCTGCGCCTGGGCGATGTATTGTGAATCTCCGGTCAAGGCATGCAGGGCAAGCGCTGCCCTGATCAGATTTGTGTAGTCATCGGCCGTGCCCTCATGGCGGGTGCTATTGGCGCGGTGGCTATGAAGCAGCCTCTGGTCTTTCCAGAAAATGTTGATGCACTGGGAAAAAGCCCTGGTCGCAGCGTTCTTCCATGCAATGTTGCCAAAGGCCAGCGATGCCTCGGCAAGGGCCGTAATGAAGAGACCATTCCAGTCGGCAAGAATCTTGTCATCATGTAAGGGAGGAATGCGTCTCTTGCGTGCTTCCAACAGTTTCCCCCGGGCCTGCGCGAGAATGCTCTCCATGCCCGGTTCCCGAGATGATTTGTCATGGGTTCTATTGAGGATGGTGTGGCCTTCCCAGTTGCCTTCTGGTGTGACGTCATAGGCGGCTTTGAATGTTTCGAGTTGTCCGGGGTCCAGTATCTTCTGTATCTCGGCCAGGTCCCAAACATAATATCTGCCTTCTTCGCCCTCGGAATCAGCGTCGTAGCTTGAGGTGAAGCATCCATTGCCGGTGGTCATTTCACCCAACACGTAGTCAATGGTTTCTTCAATACGTGAAGCGTAGAGAGGGTCTTGCGTCTTGAACCAGGCACGGGTCAGCAGGCTCACATATTGGGCATTGTCGTAGAGCATCTTCTCGAAATGCGGTGCCAGCCAGCGATGGTCGGTTGAGTAGCGGGCGATGCCGCCGGCCAGATGATCATAGATTCCACCGTTGCTGATTTGCGTGAGGGTCGTGAGCACGGCGTCCCGGGCCTTTTCATTCCGGGTGCGCAAATAGACTTCCCAGAGAAATGAAAATGTCGGTGCCTGGGGAAATTTCGGGCTGCCCTTGAGACCGCCATATCGGTTGTCGGTAGCGTTGATAATGATATCCGCCGCTTGATAGATTTCGGCGCCGGAGAGTTGATCGGGGCTTGCTGTGTATCGTGGCTGCAGAAGGGCTACAGAAATCGCCTTGGCGTTCTGCGTGATCTTTTCCCGCTCCTGTTTCCAGATGCGGGAAATCTCGGTCAGGACATGGCGGAAACTTGGCCTCCCGTATTTTGTCTCAGGCGGGAAGTAGGTGCCGCCCCAGAAGGGAAGGGCATCGGAGGTGAGGAACATGGTAAGGGGCCAGCCGCCCTGTTCCCCAAGGCTGTGGAGGGCCGCCATGTAGATGCGGTCGATATCCGGGCGCTCCTCGCGATCGACCTTTATGTTGATAAAATTTTCATTCATAAGCCGGGCGGTTAAAGGGTCTTCAAAGCTCTCGTGGGCCATGACATGGCACCAGTGGCAGGCGGCATAGCCGATGGACAGGAGAATGGGCCGGTCGCTTTCCCGGGCGGCTTGAAGAGCCTGTTCACTCCACCCCATCCAGTGTACTGGATTGTCCTTGTGCTGCAGGAGATAGGGGCTGGTTTCCAGGCTAAGGAGATTATGGGACATGGTATCGATTCGAATCCGAAATGATTAATTCTGATACAATTTTCGCAGTTTCGAGTGGTTCCGGTATGGCTGGAATTGCCGTCATCCGCATGTCTGGAAGCCGGGCTGGCAAGGTTCTCGGGTCGGTTGCTGGTTCTCTACCACTACCGCGTCTGGCCAGTGTGCGGCAACTCCGTCATCCCACATCCCGCGAAATTATTGACCAAGGACTGGTCCTCTGGATGCCCGGACCTCTGAGTTCTACCGGGGAGGACGTGGCTGAATTTCATGTCCATGGCAGTATGGCGGTCATTGATGCGTTGTTCGACGCATTTCGTGCATTTGAGGGAGTGCGGCTGGCAGAGTCCGGCGAGTTCACCCGGCGTGCCTTTGTCAATGGCCGCATGGATCTGGTGGAGGCAGAAGGCCTGGCTGACCTCCTTCAAGCCCGCACCGACGCGCAACGGCGTATGGCCATTCACCACATGCTTGGTCATGCCAGTTCCCAGTACGAGACATG
The DNA here is from genome assembly GCA_964604435.1 of uncultured Aestuariivirga sp. Classification (GTDB taxonomy): domain Bacteria; phylum Pseudomonadota; class Alphaproteobacteria; order Rhizobiales; family Aestuariivirgaceae; genus Aestuariivirga. The sequence continues at coordinate 3,148 of CAZRZB010000027.1, forward strand.
GCGACGGGAAATGATCTCGCTGCTTTCCCGCCTTGAGGCGACAATTGATTTTGTTGAAGAAGATGGCGTTGCTGCCGCGGCGCTGATTGACGTGAGACCAAAAACCTTGGACTTGATTGCCAGCCTGAAAAAGGCGGTGGCTGAGGCAGGGCGTGCGGGGGCGCTTCGCTCGGGCGTGAAGGTGGTTCTTGCGGGCGCGCCGAATGTCGGCAAATCGACGCTCTTGAATCTGATCGCAGCCCGGGAAGCCGCCATCGTATCGTCCCGGCCAGGTACGACCAGGGATGTCATCGAAGTCTCCATTGTGCTTGGCGGTGTGCCGGTCATTTTGACCGATACGGCCGGCCTCCGTCCCGAGGGCCACGACGAGATAGAAAACATCGGCATCCAGCTGGCGAAGTCGGAAGCCAGTGCGGCCGATATCGTTGTCTGGGTGTCATCGGCCGATGTGGAAGAGACCATGGCGGCCCCTGTCGTTCCGACGCTCAAAGTCTTGAACAAGTCGGACCTGCTGCAGGATGTTTCATCCCAGGGGGCAGACCTGAGGGTCTCGGCAAAAACTGGCGAAGGCATCGCAAGTCTCATCACGGAACTTGAGAGGCTGGTGAGGGAGCGGTTTGGCGGCATGGAGCAGGCTTCGGTCGTCCGCACACGGCACAGGGAGGCCACGGAGGAATCGATTCGGTACCTTAACGATTCGCTTATCTATGGACCTGACCGGATTGAACTTGCCGCGGAATGCTTGCGCAAGGCCTGTTTCAGCATCGCCCGGGTGACGGGGCGTGTTGATGTCGAAGATCTGCTGGACAGGATTTTCAGCGAATTCTGCATCGGCAAGTAGTCTGTTTCACGTGAAACTTGTTTCGGCTTTGACCAAGTGCCGGGCTTGGACTAGAGAACCGCCATGGGCAGAAAATATGATGTCATCGTCGTTGGTGGTGGCCATGCGGGGGTTGAGGCTGCCGCTGCTTCCGCACGTCTTGGGGCGAAGACTGCGCTTGTCACGCACAAGTTTTCAACCATCGGTGAGATGTCGTGCAATCCCGCGATCGGCGGACTGGGCAAGGGCCATCTGGTGCGCGAGATTGACGCGCTCGACGGCCTGATGGGTCGGGTTGCGGACCGGGCCGGAATCCAATTCCGCCTGCTCAACCGCTCCAAAGGGCCTGCCGTGCGCGGTCCCCGGGCCCAAGCGGACCGCAAGCTTTACCGCGAGGCCATGCAAGAGGAAATCCGCAACCAGGACAATCTGAGCGTTGTTGAAGCGGCGGTCCGTGGATTTGCGATCAATCACCGGCAGGTCGTGGGGGTTGTGACAGAAGCCGGAGAGGAACTGTTGGCGGGGGCGGTCGTTCTGACGACGGGGACATTTCTGGCGGGTCTCATCCATATCGGCGAGAGGAAGATACCTGCCGGCCGGGTTGGCGAACCTCCGGCGTTCGGCATTTCGCAGCAACTGCGCTCCGCCGGCCTCCAATTGGGACGCCTCAAGACTGGAACCCCTGCCCGGCTTGATGGCCGCACCATAGGCTGGGACGGGCTCGACGAGCAAAAGGGCGACGAGATTCCTTCACCGTTTTCCAGCCTCACAGAGACGATCACGACGCCGCAGGTTTCCTGTTTCATCACCCAGACGACAGGCCGGACCCATGAGCTGATAGCCAACAACATTCACCGCTCACCTCTCTATTCGGGACAAATCGAGGGTACCGGACCGCGCTACTGCCCATCGATTGAGGATAAGATCCACCGCTTCAAGGACAAGTCATTCCACCAGATATTCTTGGAGCCGGAGGGTCTGGATGACGATACGGTCTATCCCAATGGTATTTCCACATCGCTGCCGGAGGATGTGCAGGAGCAGTTCATCAGGACTATTCCTGGGCTCGAGAACGTCTCGATCCTGCGTCCGGGCTATGCCATCGAATACGACTATGTCGACCCCCGCGAATTGACAGCTGGGCTGGAAGTCAAGGCCCTGCCCGGCCTGTTCCTGGCCGGCCAGATAAACGGTACGACCGGGTATGAGGAGGCGGCGGCCCAGGGCCTGATTGCCGGCCTCAATGCGGCGCGGAAAGCTGGCAGCCAGGAAGAGGTCAGCTTTGACCGGGCGGAAGGCTATCTTGGGGTGATGGTCGATGACCTGATCCTTCGCGGCGTGACCGAGCCCTACCGCATGTTCACTTCGCGGGCCGAGTACCGGCTTTCACTCCGGGCTGACAATGCCGACCAGAGACTGACACCAAAGGGCATTTCCCTGGGCTTGGTGGGGCCGCCCCGCCAGAAGCATTTCACCGACCGCATAGCCATCTTCGACCAGGCCCATGGCATGGCTCAGCAACTGGGCATGACGTCAGCGGCGGCGGCCAAGCTTGGCTTGAAAGTCAATCAGGATGGCCAAAGACGCTCGGCATTCGACCTCTTGGCAATGCCGGAGGTAGGACTGGAGCGGGTTTGCGAGATCTGGCCGGAAATCGCTGCCTTGCCGAGCTATGCCAAGGAGGGCCTGTATGCAGACGCGCTCTATGCGGGCTATAGCGCCCGGCAATCGGCTGACATCCTGGCACTGCGCCGGGAGGACCAGATTAGCCTGCCGGAGGATACGGACTACTTGGGCCTTCCCAGTCTCTCGATAGAGATCAGACAGAAGCTCATGCGGGTAAGGCCTGCGACTTTGGGCCAGGCCTCGCGCATTGAGGGCATGACCCCGGCCGCCCTAGCCTGTCTTCTCGCTCATCTCAAGCGCAAGAACCAGCGCAAGAGGGCCTGATGAATGGCCAAGTATATTTCCGATGAGGTGTTGGCGCGGCTGAATGTTTCACGTGAATCACTCGGCAAAATCGAAGCCTATGTCGAGCTGCTTCTAACCTGGCAAGCCCGGATCAACCTGATCGGACCATCGACGATCGAGACGGTCTGGCAGCGCCACATTCTGGATGGGCTGCAATTGCTGCCCCTGATGCACGCCAAAACGGAAGGAGTCGCTGATCTGGGTTCGGGCGCTGGAATTCCGGGGCTCATCCTGGCGCTTGGCGGCAAGCTCCGGGTCGATCTGTATGAGAGTAACGGCAAGAAGGTAGCTTTCATGCGTGAAGCTATACGGCTGACAGGGGCCACTGCGCGGGTTCATCAAATCCGCCTCGAAACACTCGAAACTCATTTGCCGGAAAAAATGCCGGACTATGTGACGGCCCGGGCGCTCGCACCGCTTGCGAAGTTGCTGTCCTGGGCCGAGCCTTTGCTCAAGAGGGGAGCCATTGGCCTCTTCCACAAAGGACAAGATGTGGACAGTGAAGTGAACGAGGCTACCAAATTGTGGAAAATAGGTGCAATCATCAGACACGCAAGTATGACCGATTCGGACGGTACTATTCTTGAGGTAAAGGAGATTACCCGTGTTTAATCAGAATCAGTCCGCAGGCCCCCGAATCCTCGCCATCGCCAATCAAAAGGGTGGGGTGGGCAAGACAACCACGGCAATCAACCTCGGTACGGCCCTTGCCGCAGTTGGCGAGACGGTCCTGATTGTCGATCTTGATCCGCAGGGAAATGCCAGCACCGGCCTCGGGATTGTCCGCGGGCCCAAACAGAAGTCCTCTTACCATGTTCTCATCGGGGAAGCGGAGCTGGACGAGGTGATTATCGATTCAGGAATTCCAAGGCTCCATTGTGTTCCTTCGACGATAGACCTTTTGGGCGCCGAGCTTGAACTGTCGGATTTTGACCGCAAGGCCTACCGGTTGGCCGATGCGATCGGGCGGCTTTCAAGATCTCAAAACAGGCTCCGCAGCTACAGCTATATTCTGGTTGACTGCCCTCCTTCACTCAATCTCCTGACGATCAACTCGCTATCGGCAGCGGACGCCATACTGGTTCCCCTGCAGTGTGAATTTTTTGCCCTGGAAGGGCTGAGCCAACTCCTGAAGACCGTTGAGCGCGTAAAGACAACTCTTAACCCGAAATTAACCATTCAGGGCGTTGTTCTTACCATGTTTGACCGGCGGAACAGTCTTTCCGACCAGGTGGCGCAAGATGTTCGCAGCGTGCTTGGCGACAAGGTCTACCAGACGGTCATACCGCGCAATGTTCGCGTGTCGGAGGCCCCCTCCTATGGCAAGCCGGTCCTGCTTTACGATAATGTCTGTTCTGGGTCCCAGGCCTATATCAAACTCGCATCGGAGGTCATTCGCCGTGAGCGCGAACTTCGGGCGGCATGATCGGTTCACCTCCGTAACATTTGTGACAATCCTGGGCCGGCGCAATCCTTCCCGTATTTGAGGACCATGAACTATGATGCAGGCACAAAAACGCAGGTTGGGCCGTGGACTTGCCGCCCTGATTGGCGATGATGTCGTCGAGGCGGCCTCTCCAGAAGATTTCCGGGGCTTGCGCCACCTTCCGATCGAATTGCTCCACTCGAACCCGAACAACCCGCGTAAGCAATTCAAGGAAGAGGAGCTTGAGGATCTTTCGAAATCCATCCGGGAAAAGGGGTTGCTACAGCCGATTGTGGTGCGCCAGCGAGCGGATGGCGAATATGAAATCGTTGCCGGCGAACGGCGCTGGAGAGCATCGCAGCGTGCCGGTCTTCATGAGTTGCCAGTTCTCATCCGTGACCTGAGCGACGGAGAAACGCTTGAGATCGCACTCATCGAAAATATCCAGCGTTCGGATCTGAACCCGCTGGAAGAAGCCCGGGCCTACGGGCAATTGCTTGAGCAATTTTCCTACACGCAGCAGCAGCTAGCCGATTCGGTCGGCAAGAGCCGCAGCCATATTGCCAACACCTTGCGGTTGCTTACCCTGCCCGACTCGGTCCGGGCCTATATCGAGGATGGGAAGTTGACGGCGGGCCATGCACGGACCCTGGTTGCGACGGATTCACCAGCAGATCTTGCCAACAAGATTATCAGCCTTGGCCTCTCCGTTCGTGAGGCAGAGACCCTCACGCGAAGCAGCCCAACGGCTTCGACGCGAAAGGCCAAGGCGGCAAAGGATGCCGATACACGCGCCCTGGAAAAACAGCTCTCGGAGGCCATCGGCCTCCGGGTCGAAATCAAGACGCAGGGGCGGGAGGGCGGAACGCTCCTGATCAAGTACAAGGCCCTGGATCAGCTGGACGACGTTACCCATCGGCTGATGGGGAAAAGGTGAACTAATTAGTTACCTTGCGTCTGGCGGAGCCGGGCGCTTCGGCCCAAGGCAAGAAGCGTGCGACTTACAATAGCGCTGTCAAGATCGGGATACTCGCGTGTTTGCAGGATTGCGCCGCTGATCCTTTCCGCGGCGCCCAAAAGGGCATCACCATCCCAGGTTCTCAACTGCTGGGAAACGGAAGCCCGCCGTTTGAAAAAGATGCCAAAGCGGGGCGCGTGCACTACACTATCTGTAGTTGATCCTTGGGAGATCTGCACCTCCATGGTTTGCAGTTTCGTGACATGCTGAAGCGTCGCGGCGAGTATTCCCCTGCCCGCGCTGGCGGAGCCGCTGATCGACATCATGTAACGGTCGACGGAAACCAGGTTGCCCTCAAATACCGCATCCATCAATTCATCCAGGGACGCATCAGAGGTATCCCCGCAGATGGCCTGGACATCCTCAAGAGAAATTGTCTCCTGACCCTGGCAATAGGTGATGAGCTTGAGTGTTTCGCTCTCGGCAACGGCTCGCTCAAGGGAGATGAAATCGAGAAGTCTGAGCATTGCCTCTTCATCTATTTTGAGTCCGGAAGCCTTGATCAGGCCCGCAAGCCGGTGCCGCAACTCCTGTGGCGATTCCTCATAAAGCGCAACGCTCGCCGCCCGAGGATCCGTTTCAAACAATTTTCGCAGCCGGGAGCTTTTTGACAACACTTCAGCATCAAGCAGAATAAGATTTCCAGTTGATTTGCTGGCCAGAATGGGTTCGATCGCTTTTACCAATGCGTCTCCGGCACCCGAAACCCAGATGATACGATTACCGCCAAACATCGAAATAGACGAAAATTCCTCCTGAAGGCGTCCGGGGAAACCTGCAATCTGCGCCTCAGCCAGGCGCGTCACAGACAACGAATCATCGCTGGAACCGGTTACTTTCTTCACCACACGCAGGCAAAGCTCATGCACGGCACTGCGATCGGCACCGTAAACCAGCACAGCTGCGGGGGATTTCTTCGGGGCGGAAAGGTGAGCGATCATCTCTATCGCCTTCATGACCGCCATTTCACTTGCCCGTCACTTGCGCCAAACCTACTGGTTGCCGCGCCCCGCCATATAAGCAGCAAGACGCGTGTGGATATCCGCGGCGACCTCGCGGGCAGCCCTGTTCGTTGCATTCGATTCGGCCTGCAAGTCCGCAACAGGCTCGCGGATGATATCATAGGACACTGTCGAAAAAGTTTTTCCGGAGTTTACCTCGGAACCAGAAACCGCATAAATCAGCTGATAAGAGACCGTGAGACGCAGTCTCATGCGCTTGATGCCCGGGATCGAATTCTCCACAAGGGTTGATTGTGTCAACTCCGGCTTCAAGACAAGCTTGTACAGATTTTCCTGCGCCGTGCCTGCTGGCCGTATCGAGGAAAGCAAACTATTTCTGACCAGCTGTCCAACCCTGCTGTCGGACTCCTGGATCGTAATGGAAGAAAGCGCCGCGACAACACCAACGCCATCGCTGCTGGAAGAATAGAGAGGCTTGTAGCCGCAGCCTGTCAGGCTGAGCAGAACAACAAGGCTATATATGACTTTCTTCACAGGGTTCTTTTAGCCACTAATTACGATATTCACAATACGGTCTGGCACGACGATGAACTTTGACACGGTCTTTCCTTCAACGGCGCGCCTCACGCCGTCAAGCTTCATGACGGCTGCCTCGACCAGATCCTTTGCGAGGCCCTTCTGCAACCTGATTTCATCACGCCGCTTGCCATTGACCTGCACCGCGATGGTGACTTCATCGTCCATGATCAAAGCAGGAATCGGTTGGGGCCAGGGTGTTTCCACAACCGGTTGCTTATGGCCCAACAGCGCCCAGCATTCTTCAGCCAGATGTGGCATCATGGGAGCGAACATCAGGACCAGGAAATTACTGGCTTCGCGAATGGCGAATGCCAGGTCCGGCCCCGCATTGCTGCTTGCTAGCGCCGTGCCCAAGGCATTGGAAAGTTCATAAATCCGCGCAATTGCCCGGTTGAAGCGAAGCGAGGACAAGTCATCGGTTACGGAGGCAAGGGTCCGGTGGGCAATCCTGCGAAGCTCCAGGGCTGCCGGACCAAATTGGCCGCTAAATTCGGCTGATCCATGCGAATTGGCCTCGCCCACCAGGCGCCAAAGCCGCTGGGTAAACTTCCAGGCTCCCTCGGCGCCGGCCTCGGTCCACTCAATATCGCGTTCGGGCGGCGAGTCCGACAGCATGAACCAGCGGGCCGTATCGGCACCGTAGCTTTCGATAATGGACTCGGGATCGACCACATTGCGTTTCGACTTCGACATCTTCTCGATGCCGCCGATGGCCAACGCTTCCCCCGTCTTGGCGTGAAACCACTTGCCGTCACGCAAGATAGCATCAACGGGAAACACCCATTCCCCACTGCCGGTTTTGAAGGTCTCATGGACAACCATGCCCTGGGTGAACAGGCTGGCGAAGGGCTCATCCCAGTCGAGATGATGGGTCTTGCCCATGGCGCGCGCAAAGAACCGCGAGTAGAGCAAATGCAGGATGGCGTGTTCCACGCCGCCGATATACTGGTCCACCGGCATCCAGTAACGGGCAGCTTCGGGGGCCACGGGCACGTCCGCCTTCGGCGAGCAAAAACGGGCGTAGTACCAAGACGAATCAATGAAGGTATCGAATGTGTCAGTCTCGCGGGTCGCATCCGTGCCGCACTTGGGGCACTTCACGTGCTTCCAGCTGGGATGATGCACCAGCGGGTTTCCCGGCCGGTCGAATGTCACATCCTCCGGCAAAGTCACCGGCAGGTCAGTCTTTGGCACGGTAACGATCTTGCAGGCAGGGCAATGTATGACCGGAACCGGACAGCCCCAGTATCTCTGCCGTGAAACACCCCAATCACGCAGACGGAAATTGACCTTCCGCTCTCCAATTCCCAAGGCTTCAAAACGGCGTGCCACCTCTTCCTTTGCGGCCGGAACAGATAGCCCATCGAGGAAACTCGAATTGATCAGCTGGCTTTCGGTTCCGTCCTTCTCCAGATAGGCTTCTGTTCCAATTGAAACGGATGCCGCATCGGTTCCCTTTGGCGCCACAACCGGTATGACCGGCAGGCCATACTTTCGGGCGAAGTCCAAATCCCTTTGGTCATGGGCGGGGCAGCCAAAAATCGCCCCCTCGCCATAGCCCATGAGAACAAAATTCGCCGCAAAGACCGGCAATTTTGTCATGGGCAGAAAAGGATGGCGGGCGTAGATGCCAAGCGCATAGCCTCTCTTTTCGGCACGCTCAATGGTTTCCTCACTGGTGCCCAGAGCAGAAACCTCGCGGCGAAACTCAGCAAGGCCTGAATCCATGGCAGAATGTTTTTTCGCCAGATCGTGGTCCGCTGAAATCGCACAGAAGCTGGCACCGAAAATGGTGTCGTGGCGGGTTGTATATACTGTCAGCCTGTCCGGCAGTTCCTTGCCGTTTGCGTCTTCCAGCACAAATGAAAAGCGCATGCCTTCGGAGCGGCCAATCCAATTGCGCTGCATGAGGCGAACCTTCTCGGGCCATTTGTCGAGATGGTCGAGGGCCTGCAGGAGCTCTTCGGAGAAATCGGTTATCTTGAGAAACCACTGGGCAAGTTCGCGCTTTTCAACGACGGCGCCCGAGCGCCAGCCGCGGCCGTCAATCACCTGCTCGTTGGCCAGCACGGTTTGATCCACCGGATCCCAGTTCACCAGGGAAACCTTACGCTCCACCAGCCCCGCTTCCATGAAATCGATGAACATGGCCTGTTCGTGGCGGTAATAGGAGGGGTCGCAGGTGGCAATTTCGCGGCTCCAATCCAGTGACAGGCCCATGGATTTGAGCTGACCGCGCATCGTTGCAATATTCTCATAGGTCCATGTTTTGGGATGAACGCCCCGTTCGATCGCGGCATTTTCCGCCGGCATGCCGAAGGCGTCCCACCCCATGGGGTGAAGCACATTGAAACCGCAGGCCCGCTTGAAGCGGGCAATGACGTCGCCCATCGTGTAGTTGCGCACATGGCCCATGTGAATGCGTCCGGAGGGATACGGAAACATTTCCAGAACATAATATTTCGGCCGCGAGGTATCTTCCTTTGCCTCGAAGCAATTGTTCTCGGACCAAAATTTCTGCCAGCGTGGTTCTGCCTCGCGGGAATTATATCTTTCAGAAGTCACAGTGCCTGGTCCCTAACAAATTTCAATCACCTATATCGGAGCAACGGACTACCAGTCCTTGAAATGCCCCGCAAGCTTGGCCATAAGCAAAACATGAATTTACCCCATCACCAGGCCCTTCAGGATGTCCAGAAACGGATCGAATTGGCCGCCCTGTCGGTTGGCCGGAAGGCCAGCGAAATCACGCTAATTGCAGTCAGCAAGACCTTTGTTGCAGAGGAAATCATGCCAGTCCTGCAAGCGGGACAGCGGGCGTTCGGTGAAAACCGGGTGCAGGAAGCGGTTGGAAAATGGCCGGCGCTGAGGTTATCAGCACCGGGATTGCGGTTGCATCTTATTGGTCCCCTGCAGACCAACAAGGCCGCCGAAGCGGTGCAGCTTTTCGATGTGATTCACACGGTAGACAGGCCACGGATTGCCGAGGCTATTGCCAAGGAACTGGCAAAACAGAATCGGCAGATTGAACTTTTCATTCAAATCAATACCGGTGCTGAGCAGCAAAAGGCCGGAGTAAGTGTCGCCAACGCCGACAGTTTCATCGCGGATTGCCGGAACAAATATGGATTGCACATATCAGGCCTGATGTGCATTCCACCCGTGAATGATGCTCCTGAGAAGCATTTCGAGCTCTTGGGCCAAATCGCCCGGCGCAATGACCTGCGGAATCTGAGTATGGGCATGAGTGGAGACTTCGAAACGGCAATCAGGCATGGGGCAACCCATGTCAGGGTTGGTTCGGCTATTTTCGGAACACGCGAGGGGCAGCCCCGCTCGGCGGCCAGATGACCAGGCGGGTTCGGCTTGAACAATAGCGCAGCACTTTCCGCATGTCTTTCAGGGTCACCGCTATGCATCCAGCCGTCGGGGCTAAATCCTTCCGCGCAATATGAAAGAAAATGGCGCTTCCCCGGCCTTGAATGCGCGGTCTTTGATTGTGGCCGGTTTCGACAACGATATCATAGAGATAGTCCGCACGTTTTAAATCCTCGTGGGCGGTGGCATAGGGCAGGCTCACCCTCCGATTGTAGTTTCGGTCGCCGACCGACTCACACCAGCCCCAGCCGCCCCTGATTGGCGAAGCGGGAATTTTCGATGTAGGCCGAGCTATACGGTCATCCCGGTAATATATTTTCTGCAAATCCCAAATCCCAACCGGAGTGACACCGTCGCCCTCCCGTTTGAGGCAGCTCCTGCCGGATCGTCCCAATGCACAGGGCACTGACAGGGGTCCACAGGTCAATAGGCCCCGGGTTGCGCACGCGTTGATCGCGCGAATGTGAATATATGTGACAGTATTCCTCACGGTCTCTTGTCTTGCCCCCCGGACTATCAAATGGCCATTGAACATTCTAGAATTGTCCCATGTCATGGATTTAGCGAAAGAATTGCAATGACCACCACAAAAAAAATTCTCATCGTTGACGATGACGAAACACTGCGCGAAACCCTGAAGGACCAGTTCTCCCTGCATGAGGAGTACGTCGTCACGGATGTGGCCAGCGCGACAGCCGGGGTCAAGGCGGTAAAGGCTGATCATGCGGACATGGTGATCCTTGATGTGAATTTGCCCGACATGGACGGGCGCGAGGCCTGTAAATTGATGCGGCGCAATGGCTACAAGGGACCGGTAATCATGCTGACCGGCCAGAGTTCGGATTCCGATACGATCCTGGGCCTCGATTCCGGCGCTAATGATTACATCACGAAGCCATTTCGATTTGGCGTCCTGCTGGCGCGGATTCGGGCCCATTTACGGCAACACGAGCATAGCGAGGACGCGACGTTCAAGATCGGACCCTACACGTTCAAGCCTGCCGCGAAGCTTCTGGTGCGGGATGACAACAAAAAAATACGCCTGACAGAAAAGGAAACGGCAATCATCAAGTTTCTCTATCGATCGGGTGAACAGATCGTTGGCCGTGATGTGCTGCTGCAGGATGTCTGGGGCTACAATGCCGGGGTAACCACCCATACGCTTGAAACCCATATCTATCGTCTCCGCCAGAAAATTGAGCGGGATCCTGGCCAGGCGGAAATTTTGGTAACGGAAGGTGGCGGCTATAGGCTCGTCCCTTGATCTTATGGCCTTTCCATCGTTGTATGGGGCCGGGCAATGGATAGCGGGGGAATCATGTTTTTTCGGGCTCACACAGGGCTTGCGCGATGAGTGTCCGGGCCGACGCCGAGACCTTGCGGCAGATCCCGATCTTTGCCGAATGTGATCCCGTGCATTTGCAACTCCTCGCCTTTGCTTCCGAGCGTCAACAATTTGTCGCAGGTGAGACGATTATCGAACAGGGAAAAAAAGCCGCTGCCGCCTTTCTCTTGCTGAGCGGGCAGGTCGACATCCGCCAGTCTTCCGGCCTGCAAGATGGTTCCATTGCCACGGCGGAACCCGGCGCTTTTCTTGGTGAAGTCGCAATGATTGGAAAAACCACCTATTCAATTACCGCCGTGGCTTTGAACTCAGTCTCAACAGCCAGGATAGATCAGGCACTGTTCTTGCGAGTTGCCAACGAATATCCCGAATTTGGCCAAAGCGTATTCAGGGCCTTGGCACGGCGCCTCGAAAGCTCGATACTCGACTTTGAAAGTGTGCGTGGCAAGTTCACGCGGTCAGGATGATGCCTGGAGTTACAGATCAAAGGTCGCCATAACCGGAACATGGTCAGAGGTCTGGGTCCAACCCCTTGTCTCACGAAAAATGGTAACATCACTGCAGGACGGCGAAAGCCCTGGCGTTGTCCAAATGTGATCTAGCCTGCGGCCGCGGTTGGCCAAGGCCCAGTCCTTGGCCCGGTAGCTCCACCAAGTATAGAGCTTTTCAGCGGCAGGCGTGTGCTGGCGCATCAGGTCTACCCATTTTCCGGCGTTCATGACGCGCTTCAGGCCCTCCGTTTCGATAGGCGTGTGGCTGACGACCTTCAGCAAATCCTTGTGGGACCATACGTCGTGTTCCAGAGGTGCGATGTTAAGGTCGCCGAGGACTATACCCTCATGGCCACTTGGAACAGACCCTGCTGCAAACCAATTCTCCAACTCCCCGATGAATTGAAGCTTGTGGGCAAATTTCTCATTGATCTTGGGATCGGGCTCGTCGCCACCTGAGGGGACATAGAGATTGTGGATGGTTATGGGCTTTGGCCCGGCAAGATTCACCGAAACATGGCGGCAATCTTCCTTGCCACAGAAAGATTTGCTGAATTGGCCCGAAAAGGGGAGGCGCGAAACAATAGCAACGCCATGATACCCCTTCTGGCCAAACTCGGCGATGTGGGAATAGCCCATATCCCGCAAAGGACCCGAAGGAAACTGCCCTTGGGGACACTTCGTCTCCTGCAGGCAAAGTACATCGGGCTTGAGCTGCCTCAAGACCCGTTCCACCAGGCCAATGCGCAGGCGAACCGAATTGATATTCCAGGTGGCAATCTTAAGTGTCATGCCGCAAGCATGAGCATAGGTCCGGGCTGAAATGCAAGGGCTGCTACTTGCTCTTTTCCTTGCGTTCAATCTTCACGACAAATAGCTTGGGATCGATTTCCACGCCCACCTCCAGGTTGGCGAGCGACACGGTGGTGCGCCGGCCCTTGCCATCCACAATAATCCATTGCTGCAACTGGTTCAGATTTTCATCGAAGATCAGAACGAGTTGGCCACCAAGTGTTTGCTTGCGGTCCTCGAGGAGAACCGAGGTGATACCATCAGCCTGCTCGACAGCGAGAATGCTCGCCTCCTGCAAGAGGTCAATTTTTTCAGAAACAACCAGACGCAATGGCGTGGCCGAGAGCGGGAACTGATCGCCCTTCTCCTTGGCACGGTTCTTGAGTGTTACCCACTTGCCATCGGAAACGAGAAGAAACGGATTTGGAGGGGAATATTCGAAACGCAGTTTTCCGGGCTTGCTGATAAACATGACACCTTTTGAAATATTGCCCTTGGGGCTGATCTGCGTGAACTCGCCCTGCAAGGTTTCAAAGCTGTTCATGTAGGCCGATATCTTGTTGATTGATTCGACCTGCTCCGGGCTAAGCTCAATCGGCTTGGCGCCAAAAGCGATATTGCTGGTGCCGGAAGCAAGCGCAAGGCATAGCACGAGGGCCTGCAGGGCATTCTTGAGTGATCGTACCATTGTAAGTTCCAGATCGTGGGATTTCACTGCTCGTTCCTAACGCCGTATGGATTGAAATACCGGCCTTTTTGGGGCAACCAATTACACCCGTGCACTATCGCCGGGAACCAGAATTTCCCTTTTGCCTGTGCCGTTTGCGGTGGAAATAAGCCCCTCCTTTTCCATGCGCTCAATCAGGCTGGCAGCCTTGTTATAACCGACCTGCAACCGCCGTTGCACATAGCTGGTAGACACCTTCTTGTCGCGCAGCACAACAGCCACGGCCTGATCATAGAGATCATCACCCGATCCCCAGCCCTCCGTACCTGCCATGGCGCCGGGTTCGCCATAGGCGTCATCCTCGACCTCCTCGGTCACCGCGTCGACATATTCCGGTGCTCCCTGGGCCTTGAGAAAGCGGACAATTTTCTCAACCTCGTCATCGGCGACAAAGGGTCCGTGCAGGCGGGAAATGCGTCCGCCGCCCGCCATGTAGAGCATGTCACCCTGCCCCAGAAGCTGTTCGGCCCCCTGCTCGCCCAAAATGGTGCGGCTGTCGATCTTCGAGGTGACCTGAAAGGATATGCGGGTTGGAAAATTGGCCTTGATAGTGCCGGTGATGACATCCACCGAAGGCCGCTGGGTCGCCATGACAACATGGATCCCCGCGGCGCGGGCCATCTGGGCCAGGCGCTGTACCGTGCTTTCGATGTCTTTGCCGGCCACGATCATGAGATCCGCCATTTCGTCAATGATGACGACGATATAGGGCATGGGCGTCATGTCCATCTGCTCTTGTTCAAAAATTGGTTCACCTGATTCAGGATTGAAGCCGGTCTGCACGGTGCGCGACATCTGCTCGCCCTTGGCCAGGGTCTGCTTAAGCCTGGCGTTGTATCCATCGATATTGCGAACTCCAAGTTTTGACATCTTGCGGTAGCGGTCCTCCATTTCACGCACGGCCCATTTCAGGGCCACCACGGCCTTGCGTGGGTCAGTCACGACGGGCGCCAGCAGGTGCGGAATGCCCTCGTAAACCGACAATTCCAGCATCTTGGGATCAATCATGATCAGCTTGCAGCGGTCCGGCGACAACCTGTAGAGCAAGGACAGGATCATCGTATTGATGCCAACCGACTTACCGGAACCCGTCGTGCCGGCAATCAGAAGATGGGGCATGCGGGCAAGGTCGGCGAAGATAGGTTCGCCACCGATATTCTTGCCAAGGGCGAAGGCAAGGTTCTGGCCGGTTTTCTCGAATGCCTCGGAGGCCAGCATCTCACGGAGGTAAACGGTCTCGCGTTTGCTGTTGGGCAGCTCAATACCAATGACATTCCGCCCCTGGACCACTGCCACACGGCAAGATATGGCGCTCATCGAACGGGCAATATCGTCGGCAAGGCTGATGACACGCGACGACTTTATGCCGGGTGCGGGTTCCAACTCATACAGGGTGACAACCGGTCCCGGCTTCACATTGATGATCTGGCCGCGCACGCCAAAATCCTCCAGTACGCCTTCCAGCATGCGGGCATTTTGCTCAAGAACCTCGTCGGAAAGGTCAATTGACTGCTTGCCGCGCTTCGGCTCGGCGAGCAGGGTCAGCGGCGGAAACTCAAACTCATCTGACTTGGCAAAGCGCAAATTGAGTTTGGCATTTCTTTTGATTTTCTTGCCTTGCTTAACTTCCTTGGCTTCGCGCGTTATCTTTGGAGCTGGCGCCCCTTCATCGACTTCCAGCCCCTCTTGCTCAAGCTCTTCGAAATCCTCCTCATCCTCGGCAGCACCTTCTGGCTCCGCTTCATTGTCCGGCAGCAGAAGACGGGGTTCGTTGCCGGCTCTCCTGCGCTCAAGCGAAGGTTCAATCCGCTGCTGGCCGGCTGGCGCCAATCTCGAGATGATGTCACGGGGAGAGTTCACGGAAGCCGCGCGGAGCGCACGGGCAGACCTTTCTTGGACCCTGTAGGCCTTCCAGCGCACAAAACCGGTCTTGAGCAGGTGTAACGCCTGCATCAGGACAATACCGGCCGCGAGCCCCAACTTTCCAAGCACCCCTGTGGTTTCCGACTTGGTGAGCCCTGTCGCCCGCAAGGCAGCCCAAATCGACATGCCTGAACACAGTGCGCCGGTAAAAAATACCGCGAAGTGGCCTTTGAGTCCGAGGGCCAGGAGCGACAGCATCCCGCCGCTAATGATATCGCCGGAGTTGCCGCCAAGTCCCGCGGCAAGCGACCAGGTTTCTGGCACAGGCAATGTGGCAAAGGCACCGCAAGCCATGAAGCTTGAGATCAGCCAAGCAAGTGCGGCCGTAAACGGCCGTTCCGGTTTCTCATGGCCCATCAAGTTTACAACCCAGGCCATGGGGATACCAAGGAGGGGAAGAACGCCCAGACCCATCAGTTGCATGAGTTCGTCGGCAAGCACGGCGCCAGGATAGCCAAGCAGATTTTTTGCCAGTTGGTCGGTCGCATGGTTGAACGAGGGGTCGTCTGCCGACCACGTCGCCAGGGCAAGACCTGCAGCTGCAAGGAGCGCGAAGATTACAATGCCAGAAAATTCAAAGAGGCGATGGCGGATGAAGCGGCGTAGAGCTTCCGGAATTGCGCCCTCGTCAGTATCGATGGAACGATTGTAAGCCATGTACTTCTCCGCGGCCTGGAGAACATCTCACGGGGCCATAACAAATAGTTAATGGCAGTCTGAAGGGTCATGGTTAAAGCAGGGTTAAACCCCAAATGAAAAAGCGCCCTGGGAGGGCGCTTTTCTGTCGTGTCGGAAATGCCGAAAGCTAGGAGTAAGCGCGTTCGCCATGGGAGCCGATATCCAGTCCCTCCCGCTCCTCCTGCTCTGGAACGCGCAAGCCCGTGGTGAATTTGCAGATGAGCAAGGCCGCACAGCTGACCGCAGCCGAGACGATGGCGGCTGTCAAAATAGCGACAATCTGGGCAGCCATTTGGGCGGAAAAGGAATACTCGATGACCTTGGTGGACGTATCTGTAGCTAGATAGTCGGTCACACCCATGCCGCCAAGCGCCGGGTTCACAAAAATGCCGGTGAGCAGCGCGCCCAGGATGCCACCCACGCCATGGACGCCAAATACGTCCAGAGCATCGTCATAGCCCAGCTTGGCTTTTAGCCAAACCACGGCCCATAGGCAGACCATGCCAGCGAGCAGGCCGATTACAACGCTGCCCGTGGGGCCAACCCAGCCACAGGCAGGGGTGACGGCCACAAGACCCGCAACGGCCCCCGAAACGGCTCCCAGGACGCTGGGATGGCCACGGGTCAACCATTCGCCGATGGTCCAGGCCAGGGCAGCGGCAGCGGTGGCCAGGATCGTGTTGAGAAAGGCCAGACCGGTGAGGCCGTTGGCTTCAAGGTTTGATCCGGCGTTGAAGCCGAACCAGCCGACCCAGAGGAGGCTGGCGCCAATCACCGTGAGGGGCAGATTGTGTGGCGCGATGACCTCCTTGCCGACGCCGAGACGCTTGCCAAGGACGATGGCGCACGCGAGCCCGGCAACACCGGCGTTGATATGGACAACCGAGCCACCGGCGAAGTCGATGGCGCCCCAGTTGAACAGCCAGCCATTGGAGGCATTTACCGCCGCGCCATAGTCGGCGAGGACAAGGGCTTTAGCGGCATCATCGGTGGCAGCGGCCAGCTTGGCCAGAAAGTCGGTTGCCGCCGCGTCGCCAACGGCTGCCTTGACCGCGTCAATGTTGTCGGGGCTGAGTGTAAAGGCGTCCGGTCCTGCCCACCACCAGACCATGTGGGCCATGGGCAGATAGGCGAAAGTAAACCAGATGAAGACGAAGAGCAGAACGGCCGAGAATTTCATGCGTTCGGCAAAAGCCCCCACGATTAAGGCAGGGGTGATGGCTGCGAAAGTCAGCTGGAAGATGACGTAGGCGAATTCCGGCAGGTAGGTTTCCTTTGAGAAGGTTGCCGCCAGTGACGTGATATCAACGCCAGCGAGGAAGGCCTTGGAGAAGCCACCAAAGTAGGGCGTCCCGTTGGTGAAGGCCACGGAGTAGCCGTAGGCGAACCAAAGAAGGGCAATCATGCAGAAGCAGATGAAAACCTGCATGAGAACGGAAAGCACATTCTTGGAACGGACCAGGCCGCCGTAGAAAAGGGCGAGACCCGGGATGGTCATGAGAATGACCAGCGCGGTGGCAATCAGCATCCAGGCGGTGTCGCCCTTGTTCACTGTCGCTGCAGCACAGGCCGGGCTTGCAGTCAGAAAAGCGGTGAGCGCAAGTCCTGCCGGCAAACCGGCCGAGAGCCGTCGCAATTTTGGTGAAAATGTCATTTCACTGTCCTTTGTTGAAATTGTTAGAGGGCTGCCGCGCCGGTTTCGCCGGTGCGGACGCGAACGGCGGATTCGAGGGGCAAGACGAATATCTTGCCGTCACCGATCTGGCCGGTTTGGCCAGCGGCCTTGATGGTTTCCACAACCCGGTCAGCCAAGGCCCTTTCCACCGCCACTTCGATTTTGACTTTGGGGATGAAGCTCACGGCATATTCGGCGCCACGATAGAACTCGGTATGACCCTTTTGGCGGCCATGCCCTTCGACTTCAGAGACGGTAATGCCCTCCACCCCAATGGTCCCAAGAGCCTCGCGGACCTGCTCGAGTTTGAACGGTTTTATGATCGCAATAATATATTTCATGGCTAATCCTCCTGCGCTGGTCGGAAGAGAATTTTCAAGAAATGTGCCACTTGAGAGTGCTGATTATGCTATTGTTATTGTTGCTTGTTTTCTTTTTTTGCGGAATCACCACCTGAAATTGTGACTATTATTTAGGCTATATTTAATATCTGCCTAATTTAGGCGCAGGACGCGTCATTGGCTTGACTGCTCAAATTTAAGAGTGCTTTTGATGCAGCCATGACACATAAATTTGAGGTCATCGTCGTTGGCGCAGCACTGAATGGCTTGGCTGCCGGCTTGGCGCTTGGCGGGCGCCGGGCGAGGCGGCCGCTTTCTGTTGCCGTTGTCGATCTCCATGACCCGCGGAGAAAAACTTCCAACGGGGAAGATGCCCGCGCCCTTGCCATCACGGCGAGTTCCAGGCGCATGTTTGAAGCTTTAGGGGTGTGGGAGAAGGCCGCGCCGCATATGCAGGAGATGCGCGAAATCAGCGTCACCGATGGCAATGGTCCGGGAGCCCGGCCGGTATTGCTGCAATTCGGCGACACCAGCGCCGAACAAACGTCATCCGCCCACATGGTCGAGAGCGGCTATTTGCTCCAAGCCCTACTTGCAGCCGTTGAAGAATCTCCCAACATTACGCTGTTCACGGGCCAGGCAGTCAGCCAGCAATCCTTCGGGCCGGGTCTCGCAAGGCTTACACTTGCCGATGGAAGGCAGTATTCAGCGAGTCTCATTGTTGCGGCTGACGGCGGCAAATCGCCGCTTCGTCGGGCAGCTGGGATCGAAACTGTCGGCTGGCCCTATGATCAGATGGGGATTGTCGCCACGTTTGATCACACGCTCCCCCATGGCGGGCGGGCCGAAGAACATTTCACGCCCGCAGGGCCCTTCGCTATCCTGCCACTGCCGGGAAACCGGTCCTCGATCGTTTGGACCAAGGGCACGGCTGAGGCCAAGAGGCTTCTGAGTTTGCCGGCACAAGACTTTGAAACAGCACTCGAGACCGAGATTGGCAGTCAACTTGGAAACCTCACCCTGGTCGGCAGGCAGCAGGGCTATCCGCTTTCCATGTCTGTCGCCAAGAAATTTCATGGTGTCCGCCTGGCCCTGGTGGGTGATGCGGCCCATGTCATTCACCCTCTCGCCGGGCTGGGACTCAATCTTGGCCTCCGCGATGTGGCAGCCTTGGCGGAGTGCGTGGCCGAGGCCTACGCCTTGGGGCAGGACATCGGCGGTTTGCCCGTGCTTGAGAGATATACCACCTGGCGGCGCTTTGACACGGTGGCAACGGCTGCAACCATGGACGGGTTCAACCGGCTCTTTTCGAACAACGTGCCGCTGTTAAAGAATCTGCGTGCTCTGGGTTTGCGTGCGACGAACCAGTTGACGGGCCTCAAAAAGATATTTGCCAAAGAAGCCGCCGGCCAAGCCGGCGCGCTTCCCCGATTGTTGCGGGGCGAGTTGCCCTAGTCTCTTGCCTTGCCCGCCTTGGCCAGTTTTTCAAGATAGGCTTGCCAGATTGTGGCCCGCTCACGCCCAAGCTTTGCCAGATAATCCCAGGTGTAGAGCCCGGTGGAATGGCCATCGCTGAAAATGATCCGCACCGCGTAGGTGCCGATGGGCTCAAGCTCAACCATGGAAATACTCCGCTTGCCAAAAACAAGCTGCTCCTGTCCGGGACCATGGCCCTTGACTTCGGCACTTGGACTCTCGACGCGCAAGAATTCGGCGTCGAGGTCAAAGGACTCGCCGCTGTCGTAGCGAATGGCAAGAACTCTTCCATTCTGCTTGGACAAAAGTTCTAGCGGCCAAGGATCAGCCATCTTTAAGCTCACGCGCCTCATGGGGGAGCATAATAGGAATGCCGTCCCGGATCGGATAGGCAAGGCTTGCCGCCTTGGAGACGAGTTCCTGTCTTTCCCGATCATACTCAAGGCGGGTCTTGGTGATTGGGCAAACCAGCATTTCAAGCAACTTGGGATCAATTTGGCGTGCTGCGTCCATCGGTCCCCCCTATTGCAATTTCTGCCGCTTGCCGGAGAAGGACTTCGACAAGGCCATTTCAGTGAGCGCAACCAGGACATCCGCCCGGGTTTTCAGATCCGGCGCCTCAAGCAACGCCTGTTTCTCGTTGGCAGGGTAGGGCGCGAGAAGAGACAGGGTATTGACCAGAACTTCGGTCGAGGCCGCATTGATTTCGCTCCAATCAGCGCTCATGTTATTGGCACTCAGATAATCCTTGAATGCCGTGAGAAGGGCTGGGCGGTTGACCTCGTTTGCTCCCATATCCATGACAAGATCAATGGCGAAAGGCTTGAAGTCCGCCTCGACCTGGCGGTAGGCGGTCGTCACCGCCAATTCACTCTTGACGGAAAATCGGCAGATTCCAGTCAGCGTGACCAGCATTCTGCCGTCAGGTGTCTCCGCATAGGAGGTGATTCTCCCCGCGCAACCGACATTCATCAAGCCCGGAGGTTCGCCGCTGACATTGTCCTCCTTAGGCTGAACAATTGCAACAATGCGCTCGCCCGACAGGGCGTCGGAAATCATTTCGAGGTACCTCGGTTCAAAGATATTTAGTGGCAGATCGGCTCGCGGCAAGAGCAGTGCGCCAGGAAGAGGAAACACCGGCACCCTGTCGGGCAAGTCTCCCGGTTTGCTATAGTCCCTCAAGAATTTCATCGCCCCTCACGAGAAAAGAATTGACGATAACTTGCGGCGCCCCTGCAAAGTGGCCTCGTCCTTCGGGCCCCAGGCCTCGAAAAACTGGACGAGCTGTTTGCGCGCCGCATCGTCGTTCCAATCGCGTTTCTTGCGAATGACATAGAGCAACTGGTCGGTGGCTTCCGATTTCTGGCCAACGCCATTCAGGGCGACCGCAAGTTCCAGGCGCTTTTGAAAGTCATCCGGCGTGTTAGCCACGGCTTTTTGCAGTTGCTCCAGCAAGCCTGTGTCAACCGGATGCAAGGCAAGATCAAGGGCCGCCAATGCGCTCACCACGTCAACGTTTGCCTTTTTGTCGGCCGGAACGCTGGCAAGCGTTGCTGAAGCTCCATCGAGATCGTCAAGCTCAATCTGGCACTTTGCAAAACCGGCAAGCGCCGCGACATGGCTGGGATCGACGCCCATAATTTGCCCGTAGATATTTTGCGCCTCGTCGAATGCCTTGCGCTGCATGGCTTCGTCCGCCATTTTCAGGGCGGCGGCAATCTCCTCGGCTAGCGAACCCTTATTGCCGAGCTTATCTATGAACTGCTTGATCTGCCCTTCGGGAAGGGCCCCCATGAAGCCGTCGATGGGCTGCCCGTCAACAAAAGCGAAGACGGCAGGAATCGATTGCACGCGCATTTGGGCGGCAATCTGCTGGTTCTCGTCAACATTGATCTTGACCAGGCGGACTTTGCCGTTGGCCTGCTTCACGACCTTTTCAAGAAGCGGGGTCAACTGCTTGCAGGGGCCACACCAGGGAGCCCAAAAATCAACGAGGACGGGAACCCGCTTGGAGGCCTCGACGACGTCAACCATGAATCGCTTGGTATCCGTATCCTTGATGAGCTCAGCGAGGGGAACGGCTGTTGCAGCCTTTTGTCCAATGATCATATCGTTCATGTCGTGCCTGCCTGATGTTTGAGCCCTAGAAATGGCGCTTATCGGGGAAAATTACAATGCGGGATCGGCTACTGCGACAACCCGCGGTTCATGCCCGCATGATCTGATGAAGGTCAGCAGATCGGACGAACGAATGGTTGTCGTCGCATCATTCTTAAGGGGGTGATAGTTCAGGAGTTCATTTTCCATCATGTGGGCGTCGAGAATTACGTTTATCCGCACGCTCTTGTCGTTGATTAGGCCGAAAGGCGTTACCGAACCGGGCTCAACGCCCAGCACTTCCATCAGGAGTTCGGGCTTGCCGAACGAGAGCCGCCTTGAGCCAATCTTCGCGGGGGCGGTCTTTAGGTCGATACGCGAATCCTCCAGGCAGACAATGAGCCAAAGAACGCCTTTTTCATCCTTGCAGAAGAGATTCTTGCAATGGCCGCCGGGAATATCATGGTGAATTCGCTGCGCCTCCTCGACGGTGAAGACAGGTGCGTGGTTTTTGGTGGCCGTTTTGATCCCCAAATCGGCAAATCGCTGAAATAGTTCGTCACGGCTGGCTGGCATGCGGTCAAGTATCCCCGTAAACAAGAAGTTGATCTTGCTATTGCATTTCCCTTAGGCTTGGGCAATAAGACCCGCCACCTCGCCGGTTTTTTCCGGCTTCGACAATACGCTCAGCGGGCGTAGCTCA
>CAZRZB010000028.1:0-25520 GCA_964604435.1 uncultured Aestuariivirga sp.
GATCTTCAACAACATGAACATGATGTTCATCGAGTTCATCAAGCGCGAGGACATGGCAATCAAGTCGTTGCGCGCCAGCATCCGCCGCCAGAACCGGACGCTGGTGCAGGCCATATCGCTCTGACCTCCGGCAATTCAGCCATGACGAAGAATGTGGTGACAGCGTGCGGCCCCCCTGTCTAGTGTAGGGCCCGTTTTCAGGAGAATCCATGCGCGCGAAATCGAAAGTCATCATGACCTGTGCCATCACGGGGTCCATCCATACGCCCTCCATGTCGCCCTATCTGCCGGTGACGGCCAACGACATCGCCGCCCAAGCGGTGGATGCGGCGGCGGCGGGGGCCTCGATCCTGCACCTCCATGCGCGCGATCCGCAGGACGGGCGGCCGGCGGGCTCGCCCGATGTCTACAACGGGTTTCTGCCGCGCATCAAGCAGGCCACCGATGCGGTCATCAACATCACCACCGGCGGCGGCCAGGGCATGTCGATCGACGAGCGGCTGGCGGCGGCGGAACGCTTCTCGCCGGAGATGACCTCGCTCAACATGGGCTCGATGAATTTCGGCCTCTACCCCATGCTGGCGCGCTACGGCGAACTGAAGCATGAGTGGGAGCGCAAGCACCTCGAGGGATCGAAGGATTTCATCTTCCGCAACACCTTCGGCGACATCGAGAATATCCTTCAACGCCTGGGCGAAGGCCACGGCACGCGCTTCGAATTTGAATGCTACGACGTGGGCCACCTCTATACGCTGGCGCATTTCCTTGACCGCAAGCTGGTGAAGCCGCCGCTGTTCGTGCAGACCATCTTCGGCATCCTTGGCGGCATCGGCCCCGACCCGCAGAATGTCATGGTGATGCGCGACACCGCCGAGCGGCTGTTCGGCGACCAGTACCACTGGTCGGTCCTGGCCGCCGGGCGCTTCCAGTTTCCGCTCTGTACGATGGCGGCCACCATGGGGGCCAATGTGCGGGTGGGCCTCGAAGACAATCTCTATCTCGGCAAGGGGGTGCTGGCAAAATCGAACGCTGAACTGGTGGCCAAGATGCGGCGCATCCTTGAAGAGCTTTCCATCGAAGTCGCCTCGCCGGCGGAGGCGCGCAAGATGCTGGAGCTCAAGGGCGCGGAGAATGTGAAGATCTGACAATGGCAGCCAAGCGAATCATCGTCGTCGGGGCGGGCATCATCGGGGCCTCCATTGCCTGGCACCTGGCGCGGGCGGGGGCCGAGGTCACGGTCGTCGATGCAGGCGAAACCGGCGGCGTAGCGACGCGCAATTCCTGGGCCTGGATCAACGCCAGCTGGGGCAATCCGGAAACCTATTTCCGCCTGCGCACCCGTTCCATGGCCGAGTGGCGCCGCATCGACCGCGAGGTCCCGGGGCTGGAGGTAAGCTGGTGCGGCGGGTTGCTCTGGGACCTGCCAGCGGAAAAACTGGAAGCCTACGCTGCCGAGCACGCTTCATGGGGTTATGGCATCCGCCGCGTCGACCGGCAGGAGGTCTTGCGCCTTGAGCCCGGCATCAAGCAGCCGCCCGAATTTGCCCTCCATGTGGCCGGGGAAGGAAAAGTGGAGCCCCTGGCCGCGGCCCTGGCATTTCTATCCGGCGCCGAAGCGCTTGGCGCCACCGTGCTGCGCAACAGTCCGGTAAGATGGCTGGAGGAAAAGAATGGCCGGGTGGTGGGCGTCTCGATCAATGAAGGCGTCCTGGCCGCCGATGAGGTGGTCATCGCTGCCGGAGCAGGAGCCGGGGCGCTCCTCGAGAGTATCGGCTTCTCCTATAACATCACGGCGCCGGCCGGCCTGCTGGTCCACTCCAAACCCACAGGCGAGCTTCTGCGCACGCTGCTGATGACGCCCGAATTGCATGTCCGGCAAACTTCCGAGGGGCGGCTGGTGGCCGGGGCCGATTTCGCCGGCGATGATCCGGGCGATGATCCGCTTGGCGCTGCCGCAGCCCTCTACCAAAAGGTGAAAGACATGGTTATTGGGGCAGACGGCGTGGCGATGGAGTTTCATACGGTGGGTTTCCGGCCGACCCCCGGGGACGGCTTCCCGATGATTGGCCGTCCGCAGAACCGGGAAGGGCTTTATCTCGCGGTGATGCATTCGGGCATCACCCTGGCGCCCGCCGCGGGACTGTTCACGGCGGCCGAACTTATCGAGGGCAGACGCGATCCGCTCCTTGCACTCTACCACCCGGACCGGCTGCTCAAGGCTCTATGATGCCGCCAGGTGTAATATGCAGTTCATGGGGATTCTGAGGGTGTCTTTGGAAAGCTTTGAATTGGAATTGAAAACCGGGGCAGGTGG
Source organism: uncultured Aestuariivirga sp. (assembly GCA_964604435.1). Lineage (GTDB taxonomy): Bacteria > Pseudomonadota > Alphaproteobacteria > Rhizobiales > Aestuariivirgaceae > Aestuariivirga. Next base: position 2,315 of record CAZRZB010000028.1, read on the forward strand.
CTCCTGGTAAGAAGCGTTGTTCGGGCCCTGGCAATCGGAACGGCAGGCGGGGCGCTGGGCTTTGCGGCGGGCGTTCCGGCACCCTGGCTGGCGGGAAGCCTGGTTGCCACCATTGCCGCCATCTATGCCGGCCAAAGGCTTGATCTTCCGGATGCCTTGCGGACAACCGCCTTCATCCTGCTTGGCATCCAGACGGGGACGGCGGTCAATGCCGACACACTTGAGCGGGCGGCCCAGTGGCCCCTGAGCCTCCTGTGCCTTGGCGTTACCGTGGTGGTCATTGTCTGGGCCTGCCTCGTCTATTATCAGCGCTTGCGCAACTGGGACCGGGCCACGGCGCTGTTTGCCAGCCTGCCGGGGGCGCTCTCCTTGGTCATCTTGCTGGCGAGCACCTCAGGGGCGGACATGCGCCGGGTGACCATTTCCCAATGTGTGCGCCTGTTCTTCCTCATTGCCGCCCTGCCGGCGGTCATTCTCTTCATCTCCCCGCCCGCCGACATGACGGCGGCAACACCGGCGATGGCCAGCCTGCTGGAGATCGCCTTGCTCGTCGGGGTGTCGGCTGCCGCGGGTCTGGGCTTCGCGTGGCTGAAGGTTCCCGCCGGGCTCATTCTGGGATCGGCCCTGACGAGTGCCGGCCTGGGCCTCGGCGGCATGGTGCATGGCGGTGCGCCTGATTCCATCCTGATCCCGGCCAATGTCATTCTGGGAGTGATGATCGGCCTGCGCTTCAAGGGCATTTCTTGGGTTGAACTGCGCAGTGCCCTGGGTGACGGCTTTGCCGGATTTGTCATTGCCATGGTGCTTGCCGTGGTAGGCGCCCTGGCCACCAGCCTGGTTGCCGGACTGCCCATCGCCCTCACGCTGCTGGCCTTCGCCCCCGGCGGCCTGGAAGCCATGACCATCATGGCATTTGCGCTTCACCTCGATCCGGCTTATGTGGCCGCCCACCAGGTGGCCCGCTACATTGGCCTGGTCCTGCTCATGCCGGCGGTCAGCGCCTTTGTGCTGCAGCGTGGCGTGCGGGCGGCGCAGGACCCGAAGGTGGAGGAAGATTGATGGGAGAGAAGGATTGAGCACAATGGGAAAACCCTTTCGTGAAACGCTCGTGCAGCTCCTGGCAACCGTCATGATTCCGGTCTCGGTGGCGGGCACCGGGCTCTACTACACGCGCTGGCAGCAGAACCTGAACGACCTCAAGACAATGATCGACCTGGTCAGCGACCAGAACCCGGAGCGGCGCAAGTATGGCGTGGCGATGTTCGAATATCTGCTGAAGAACGACAAGGTGCCGGTGGAGTTCGTGGCGGCGCAATTGTCCTATGCAAATTCTTCCGCCGACAAGGAACTGCTGCCGCTGATGGAACAGGCCCTGCTCAAGGCTTCCGCCGAGAATCCCAAGGTTGCCGATACCTTCCGCCTGGCTCTGGAGCGGATGCCAAGCCGGATATTCGTCCATGCCATGAATGACAAGCAGCGCACCTGCGTGAACCTCTTGATGGCCAAGGTGAAGGACACCGACCGCACCAATATCGTCATTCCCGGTTTTGCCCGGGCCACCTGGAACGGCGAAGGCCATGAACTGCGGGTTTTCCGCGCCACGGATATTGAGCGCGGCAAGGGCTTGGTGAAGATCTTCATCGATGTGGGCCTGCCGATTGCCTTGAAGGACTTGTCGGGCGAGGAAGGCAGTGCGGCCAAGGCCAGGGCCAATACCTTCGAACTGTGGTTCGGGCAGGCGAAGCTTCCGGCCTCCTGCGGCGTCTAATCGCCTGGTCTGGCATTCTTTCTGCAGTACTTCCTGAAACCGGGCGATCTGCTAAGAATCTGTCCTGTTTTGGTACAGTTTGTGGGTTGAGGAGCCAGTCAGGTGGCCGAGCACGACGATCTCAGCGGGGCATTGCGCAAGGCCCGCCTGGCGGAAGCGGCCCATTTTGAGGCGGTTCTCGGGATCAGGGATTCCAAATCGCTCAGGCTCCAGGTGCTGAAGGACGACGTCGCCCCCCTCATCGCCGCCACCCCGGAAGCGGCAAAAGTCTTTGATCTCGCCCTGGTTCCCGGCGAGCCGCCGCGGCTGTGGATCGATCTGATTTCCTTTGTTGAAATGGAGCCGGACTACCGGACCTACCGGTTGCAGCAGGACAACCAGGCGGGCCGCGAGGCGCTTTTTGAAACCGCGGACCGCGCCGAAATGCTGAATTACCTCAAATCCTACCTGGCGCACCGCATGGTTGCGCGGGAGCGCCAGATTGTCAGGTCCGCGCCGCTGGCCAAGCCGGTCGCCAGATATACCACGGGAGCGGTGATCTATGCCTGGGCCAATGGCCTCCTGGTCGGCCTTCTGGCCTTGGTCGTTGCCGCTATCTCATTGGGAAAGCTCAAGTTTTAGGCAGCGCCCAATCGTTACAATTTGAAACACCATTTGATTTCACCTCCTTGCCTGCCCTTGTTACTCAAACGCAGGGGCTAGATAGATTCTTCTCGGCTCGGGCAGACCAAAAGTCAGACGGGTTCTTGGGGGTGTTTTTTTAGATGACTGCACAAGCAGCGATGCGGAAAACCAATGCGGTAACGCCGGAACTGGCGAGAACCCCACGGTCAAACCGCGACCAGGAGCAGAAGCTCGGCGGCTTCAAGACAATTGCTGAAGGTTTGGACTACGCGGCGCGCGGCGTGACCGGCTTCAATTTCTATTCGGCCAAGGGCGTGCTGAGCCAGGTTTTGACCTACGCGGAGCTGCGCAAAAGCGCCCTGTCGACGGCGCGGAAGCTGGTTTCCGCAGGCTTGAAGCGGGGCGACCGGGTCGCCGTTGTTGCTGAAACCGGCGCGGAATTCATGACTGTCTTCTTCGGCTGCCAGTATGCGGGCCTGGTTCCGTGTCCGATGCCCTACACCATGTATATCGGCGGCAAGGACGCCTATGTGGAGCGCGTGACCGGCATGCTGCGCGCGGTCGCGGCCTGTGCCGTGGTGACGTCTTCCGACCTTGAAGGACATATCAAGGAGGGCGCAGCGGGTGCGGGCGTTGCGACGGTTCTCACCCATGCGGCGCTTCAGGCGCTGCCGGAGTCACTGACCAAGCTGGAGGCCTTCGGGCCCGAAGACGTGGCCTATATCCAGTATTCCTCCGGATCGACTTCGGATCCCAAAGGTGTGCTGATCACCCAGCGGGCCATCATGGCCAACACCCAGGGCATCCTGCGCGATGGCCTGCGGATCACGAGGAGCGACCGGGCGTTTTCCTGGCTGCCGCTTTATCATGACATGGGGCTCGTCGGCTTCTGTCTCGCACCGCTGATGGGACAGGTGTCCGTCGACTACATTTCCACCCCGTCCTTTGCCCGCCGGCCCGCCTTGTGGCTGCGCCTGATGTCGGAAAACCGCTCGACCATCTCCTATTCGCCGAGCTTCGGCTATGATCTCGCCGCGCGCCGCATCAATGGCGAGGCGGTGACCCTCGACCTCAGCAACTGGCGGGCCGCCGGCATCGGCGGCGACATGGTGCGCGCCGATGTGCTCCAGCAGTTCGGCGATACCATGTCGGTCGCGGGCTTCAACCGGGACGCCTTCATGCCAAGCTACGGCATGGCGGAATCCACCCTGGCGGTGTCCTTCAGCGATGTCTCCCTGCCTATCCGCATCGATACGATCGACAAGCATTCCTACAAGAACCTGGGCCGCGCCGTTCCCGCCACCGGAACCCAGGAGGCGGATGCGGTGCGCAGTTTCGTCGTTTGCGGCAAGCCGCTGCCGGGCCATGAGGTAGTGGTGCGCGATGACGCGGGCGCCATGCTCGGGGACCGCGGGATCGGCCACATTTTCGTCAAGGGGCCAAGCCTGATGTCGGGCTACTATCACAATGCGCCGGCCACCGAAGCGGCGATTGCCGCCGATGGCTTCCTGGCCACCGGTGACATGGGCTACATGCTTGATGGCGAAATCGTCATCACCGGCCGCGCCAAAGATTTGATCCTGCACAATGGCCGCAATATCTGGCCGCAGGATATCGAATGGGCGGCCGAGCAGGTCGAGCCCCTCAAGTCGGGCGATGTCGCGGCCTTTGCGGTTGAAGGCGAAGATGGCGATGACGACGTGGTGGTGCTGGTGCAGTGCCGCGCCACCGGCGAAGCCGAGATCGAAAAATTGCGCCGGGAAGTTTCCGCCGTCGTGCACCACAGTGCGGGCGTTGAATGCGCGGTGGTCCTGGTGCCGCCAAAGAGCCTGCCCTTCACCTCTTCGGGCAAGCTTTCGCGCGCCGGCGCCAAACAGAAATATCTCGCGGGCGAGTTTGTCGCGATTGCCCATCGCCCACCGCCGGCGGCTGAATTGCTGGCCGCGGCCCAGTAAACTAGACGAAGACTGCCATGCCTTTGAAGATCGCCCTGACCGGAGCCACAGGTTTTGTCGGCCGCGCCGTGGTTTCACCGCTGCTGGCCCGCCATGCCGCCGTGTCCGCCCTGGTGCGTGACGCAGCGCGGGCCAACCTGGCGCCCGGATTGAGCCTGATCCTGGGCGACCTCGGCAACCGTGCCGCTCTCGATGACCTGACGAAGGGGGCTGATGTCGTCATCCATGTTGCCGGGGCGACCGGAGCCCTCTCTCGCGATGCTTATTTTGCCGTCAACGAACGGGGTGCGCGGGCTGTCGCTGAGGCGGCGGTGCGCAATGGCGTGAAACGCTTTGTCCATATTTCATCGCTGGCGGCGCGCGAGCCGGGCCTCTCCGTCTACGGCGCCAGCAAGCGGGCGGGCGAGGCGGCGGTGGAACACTTCAGTTCGGCAATGTCCGTCATTCTCCTGCGTCCGCCCGCGGTTTACGGGCCCGGCGACCGGGGAACCTTGCCCCTGATCCGCGCCCTCACACAATCGCTGGCCGTCATTCCGGGCAACAGCTCTTCGCGGTTTTCGCTGATCTATGTGGATGACCTGGCCCGCATCATTGTGGACGCGGCGGAAGCCACACGGGCGGGGGTGATTGAAGTGAGCGACGGGCAGCCCGGGGGGTACAGCTGGAAGGATATGGCGCGGATCGCTTCCGCTTCGGAACGAAAGGGCGTAATGCCCATCTTTCTGCCAAAATCGCTTGCGATGGGGGCGGCCTTGACGGTCGAGGCCTTCGCAAAGGCAACAGGCAGGATCCCCTTTGTTTCACCCGACAAGATCAAACAGCTTTATTTCAGCGACTGGGTGGCTCGCGGCGAAGGCTGGCCGCTGCGCGACCCTGTCGATTTCACCAAAGGGCTTTCCCTGACGCTCGACTGGTACCGCAGGGAGCAATGGCTGCCGCAGCGGTTCAACACCCGCAAGATCGTAACCTAAGAGACATTCATGACCGCATCACAGTCCATCATCGACCAGATCTGCAAGCTGCTGGAGCCGTTCAATTCGACGGGCAAGGCGCTTTCCCCGGAGACGGAAATATCCGCCGATCTCAATATCGATTCGGTTGCGGTGATGGATTTTGTCATGGAAGTGGAAGACTACTTTGATATAGAAATTCCCTTGAATGTCGTGTCTGAAACCCACAGCATCGGCGATCTCGCCGCGGTTGTGGAGGCGCGCGTAAAGAAGGCCTGATGCCATGATTGACCTGCTGGACAAGCATAAACCGATTGCCGAGCGCCACGCCCGGATGCTGGCGATGGGAGTGAATGCCGTCGGACTCACCAACGACAGGATCCTCTCGCCGACGCGCGCCATGATCAATGGCCGCGAAACCATCCTTGCAGGTACCAACAACTACATGGGCATCACTTTCGATCCGGACTGCATCAAGGCCGGGCAGAAGGCCATGGCGGAATTCGGCACCGGCACTACCGGTTCGCGCATTGCCAATGGCAGCTACGCCCTGCACAAGGAACTTGAAGCCGAACTGGCCAGGTTCCTCAATCGCAAGCACTGCATCGTCTTCACCACCGGCTATCAGGCCAACCTGGGCATGATGTCGGGCCTGGCGGGGCCGAAGGACACGATCTTCCTCGATGCCGACTCGCATTCCTCCATCTATGACGGCTGCACCCTGTCGGGGGCCAAGCTGGTGCGCTTCCGCCACAACGACGCGTCCGACCTGGACAAGCGGCTCAGCCGCTCGGAAGGGGAAGAGGGCGGGCGGCTGGTGGTGGTGGAGGGCATCTATTCCATGCTGGGCGACCGGGCTCCGCTCGCCGATTTTGTCGAGGTGAAGAAGAAGCATGGGTTCCAGCTTCTTGCCGACGAAGCCCATTCCTTCGGCGTGCTTGGCCCGCACGGGCGCGGCCTTGCCGATGAGGCCGGCCTGGAGGATGAGATTGATTTCGTGGTCGGCACCTTCTCCAAGAGTGTCGGTGCGATCGGCGGTTTCGGGGCGGGCAACCATCCGCTGTTTGAAACGCTGCGCTATGCCATGCGGCCCTACATGTTCACGGCCTCGTCGTCGCCGGCTTCCATTGCCACATCGCTTGCCGCCATCCGGAAGCTGGCCGCCGAACCGGAACGCCGCGAGCGCCTGCAGGCCAATTCGGCCCGGCTCTTCGCCGGCTTCAAGGGGCTGGGCCTCAACCTGGGCTGCGACACGGTGAGCCCGGTGATTGCGGTCAAGTGCAGCGATGAGGTGTCAACCATTGCGATGTGGAATGCCCTGCTGGAAGCGGGCGTCTATGTGAATATCGCCCTGCCGCCGGGCACGCCGAACAGGCTCTGCCTGCTGCGCTGTTCCGTATCGGCGGCCCACAGCTTTGACGATATTGACCAGATCATCGCGCTGTTTGGGAAAGTCGTGGCCAGCAAGGCGGCGGCCTAGCGAACCGCGCCTTTGCGCAGCATGGCGGGCAGGAGCATAAGCCCCGCGAAAATCGGGTGCCTCCTTTGCCAGGGGCTGAGAATGATCTTCTCGCCGGAATGCCGCTCGATTTTCCAAACGATGTAGTCGGCGCTGCCCTGGAAGGTGAAGGCCGCCTTGCAGAGGCGCAGGACCGACCAGCATTTTCCCGCAAGCCTGCGCAGGCCCTGGTTGGCGTGCAGTGCCGGCTCGTGCTCCAGAAGCCGCGCCGCCTGCGCATAGTAGACGGGTTCCGCGGCGACGATGGAGGCTGCCCGGTTTGTCCGCTCCGAACGGAGCTCGGACCTGTAGGTTTCGTCGAATCCCGCCGTCCAAACGGATGCCGGATCGGTTTTGGCCGCAAGGCCTTTCGCATTGGCGTAACAGGTCCGCAAGGCTGCCGAAATGGCCGCGGCAACGCGCTGGCGTGCCTGTTCATCGCGGGCATAGAGAAGCGCCGAGGGCTGCGCAAAGCGGGCCCAGAAATACGGGTTGTTGATATTTCGTGCCATCCACTTGGCAAACAGAGACAATGGAAGAAGGGCGTATTTCGCCCGCAAGCGCTGCCCGCCAAGTTCAGTCTCGACGTAATAGACATTTGGCGGGGCAATGGCGCAGCCAAGACGGCTCAAGAAGTTCGGGCTGACATTGACCAGGCTTTCCGTCAGCACATAGAAATCCATCAGTGTGTCGGTCACGGCCACTCCGCGGAGGCAAGAGCCATAGGCCAGGATGGCCACGACCCCATCGTGCTTCCGTCTCAGGACATCGGCCATGACGTGAAGGCCATGCGGAACTTCGCGGGCCAGCGATGCCTTGCAGAACTCTTCCAAGCTGTGTTGTGATGTATTCATTATCCGCAAAGATAGGTGAAAACCGAGCCGGTTTCCACCTTGAGGGACTCGTTTGCGGGGCCCTCAAAGAATTGGCCGTCAATCAAGTAGCTGGCAGAACAGGTGACCTCAAGCCGGGAGCTGGAAAAACTCACGGCACCTTCCGGCATCTTGCGGTCCTCGCCGGCATACATGATAGGCAGAAGCCAGCGGGGAATGCTCGGCACGGGATAAGGAAAAACCGAGGTGCGAATGGGGCCAATTTTCGGGCCCCAGAATGGCCTGGCCCCGAGAACAACTTTCTCAAGGGTGGTGGACAGCATCAACAACTGTGTTCCATCGGAGAACTTTTTTCCATCGCTGGTCACCTGAATGTGGAAAGGCCGGTCGAAACGGCTGACGTCATGGGGATTTGGCCTGGTGAACATGGTACGGCCCACGGCGCTGGCCAGGGTGGCGAAGGTGGCCCAATTTCCTTTCAGGCCCCTGGCGTTGAAAGCCCGCTGGCAGAACAGCGTTGCCTCTGAGGCCGCACCGGTTGCCAGAAACATGCCTTGGAGCGGTTTCCCATCCCGTGGATTTGCAATCCGCAAAGTAGGGCGCTCGCGCATCTGCTTGGCGTTCAGGCTGGTGATAAAATCGGCTTGCGCCTGCAATCCCTTGAAGCGGAAGCCAAGATCGGCGGCCGTCATGTTCGTCGTGCCATGGGGCAGGAGACCAAGCCGCGGGAGCACCCTGAAGGGCTTTCGCTCGGCCAGTTCGGTTTGAATGGCGTGCACTGTGCCATCACCGGAACTGATGAACAGATCGGTCACCCCTTCGTTGGCGAACTCATCGAGGAAGCCCGGCAATTGCTCAAAGCTGTCCATGATGCGGATTGAAATCGCCGTCTTGCTGCGCAGCATTTCGGCCAGCCGCAGTCCCTTGCCGCTGGACTGTCCGGAACGCGGATTGATCAGAAGGCCCGCGCGTTTCACGGCCGGCACATCCATGGCATAGGCGGCTCCGTCCTGGCCCTGGTTTTCATGGCCATGCTAGACCCGGTCGGTGCGCAGACTTAGCGCGAGGGCCAGAGCCCCGAAGCTCAAGACCGGCATCCATGCGGCCAACCAGGGTTTTACAAATCCCAATTCGCCCAGGGTGAGGGCAATGCCATCGGTGACGAAGAAGAGAAAGCCAAGGCCGACGCCCGTTGCGAACAGGATGCCCAGGCCGCCGCCGCGGCGAAACCGGGTGGCCATGGGAATGCAGATTGTAATCATCACGAGCGTCGAGAAAACCAGGGCTATCCTTCTTTGCCACCAGGTTTGGTAGACCCAGACCGGGCGGATGCCAAAACCGGAATTGGCGATAAAATCACTCAGATCGGAGATTGTCATATCCTCCGGATCGCTCGAGCGCCCGTCCGCCGCGGCGGGCTTCACCGCGCCGGAATAGACCAGGCTGGCAAGGCGCACGGGAGGCAGGTTTTCCCGGTAATAGACAATGACATCGGCCAGATCCCAGCGGGTCCCTTTCAGCTCCGCGTGCCTGGCTGATATCTGTTCACGCAGTATGCCGCTTTGATCCCGGCGGAATATGGTGACATCATCCAGCAGGGTGGCTTGCGGGTTCGCCGCCGACGCGCGCAGGATATCGGTGCCTGACCTCAGCCAAATGGCATCGCGCTCGCCGAGCTTCAGTTTCTTCTGGTTATAATCGCCGATCCCCCATCGGTTCAGTTGGGGAGCGGTCGCTGGAATGGACTGGTCATTCAGAAGAAAGTTGATGCCGCCGGTCGCGAAGGCCAGCGGCATCAGCATGATGACCAGGCGGCGGGGAGAAATGCCGGCGGCCCAAATGGCGGTGATTTCGTTGCGGTAGCTGAGTTCCGTCAGGGCAAGCAGAATTGCCAGTAACATGCTCAGGGGCAGGTACGTCGCCAGGATGGAAGGCATTCGCAGCAGGAAATACTTGAGCATGATCATCGAGTTGCCCTTGTCCAGGGCGAGTATTTCCTTGGCGTTGGACATGATTTCAAGCGTGAGCACGAAGATGCTTATGCCAACCAATATGCCAATGAAGCGCGTGAGGATCATGCGGGTCAGCATCCAGCCAATGGTGCTCATGGGCGGGCTCCCGGGCCAAACCGCCGGGCCAATGGCTGCCAGAGGCGGCCGGCGCCACTGCCGATTGAGTCAATGAAGCCGCCAAAGTGGTCGGGCTTCAGGGTGAAGCAGGCAAGATAAAACCGCCATATAGCGAAAACAGTGATGAGGACGAATGGCAACCACATGGACAGCCAGGGTGACAGCCCATTCACCTTGGTTGCCACGGCACCCCGTTCAATGACTTCCTGGAACGCCACGACGATGGCGAAGGCGAGGGCGAACTGATAGCTGCGCTGGCTGCGCCGGCGGCTGATGGCAAAGGGAACGGCGAGGAAGGGCAGCATCAGGAACGATGCAACATAGACGAGTCTTCTGTGCAGCTCCGCCCGCATGGAATCTCGCGTCGAGCCTTTCGGCGGGTCGTTCTGCTGGGCATAAAGTTCAGGCAGTTCGAGTTCACGTTCATCTTCGCCTCTGGGCCGGAAAATCAGGTCTTCAACCCTGCCAAGCGGGGTATCGGTCTGGGTAAATTCGGTTATGACCGCCTGCGGAATTTTTCCACTGGCCGCCAGGGTGGGCCAACGGTCAAGTTTCAGCCGGTGGCCATTGTAAAGCCGCAGAACCGGCCGGCGCTGGCCTTCAACCGGGATCAGCATACCCGATGACGCGGTGAGTGTCTCGGAGCCGTTTGGCCCCTTGTTCTCAAACAGAAAGACATGGTCGAAGGTGCTGTTGGCGCGGTCCAGCTTGTCCAGAATGAAAGTCCGGCTGCCTGCCTGCAGGAAGACGCCTTCCTCGGCGAGATAGAAGACCTCCACATTCTTCACGTCAAACAGCACGGCGCGGTAGGCATAGCGGGTGTTGGGCTGCAGCCAGCCGACGATGAAGAACATCAAGATGCCGAGCCCCATCGACAGTATGATCACCGGCCTGGAAAGCCGGTACAAGCCTGTTCCGGTCGCCGTCATCGCGTCGATTTCGCTGTCCTTCGAAAGCTTGTTGAAACCGAACAGCAGGCCCAGGAAGAGCGCTGCCGGAATCGCGGTTCCCAGGTAATGCGGCACGAGATAGGCCAGAAGTTCAAAAACCACGTTGAAGGAGCTCTTCTTGCCGAGGGTTGTGTCGAGCAGGCGCACGAGTCTTTCGGCCAGCAACATGAGCAGGCCGATTGCCATGGCGCTTGCCAACGGCTTTGCCACCTGTCTGAGAACATAACGGTCGATGATGCGCAGCACTGGCCTATGATTCCCCTGACATCCGCAATTGCAGGGTCCACAACAGATTCTTGCGCAGCTTGTCGCTCAGCACAGGAGCGGATTTGAGGTCGGGCAGGCCCGGCCAGCCGCGGTCGGCAAATTCCGTGGCGTCGAACAGCTGCGGGCTGGCGTAACGCGGCAGCACATGCATGTGGACATGGGGATCAACCATCATCAGCATGAGGTAATTGATCTTGTCGTAGGGGTTGAACCTCCGCAGGCTCCGTTCAATCTCGGTGATGACAATGGAAAGTTCGGCGAAGGCGGTGGCCGGCAGATCGGAGAAGGCGGTAGCATCGGACTTTGCGGCAACGACGAGACTGCCAAGGGTGACCTGTTCGGGCCGCAGCAGCACACACCAATGATGGTGTTCCTTCACAAGGCTGCCGGGATAGCCGAATTTCTGCAGGGTGGCATTCATGGCCGCCAACTTACCCCGAAGCGGGCTCAGGAAGGAAGCATGAATTGGCTTCGGGAAACCATTCTGCGGCGCTCATGATCCCAGGCCCTGGTTGACACCCGGGTTCTCCAGGAACCTTGCGACCGGTTTATTTCATAGAGATTCCAGGCTGCCGGATCGTCGTGGCCGCCACCCCGCATGGACGCCGAAGGCACGCCGACAATGGGAATCTTGCCATCGGGCCCATCGAGCAGGTTCAGCATGTGCCGGTGATTGTGTCCGTGCAGCACCAGTTCGGCCCCCTCGCGGGCCAGTACATCGCGCAAGGCGGGCGCATCGCTGAGGGCCTTTCGCGCCGGCGCCAGGCCCGGCAGGGGAGGATGGTGGATCATCACGGCGCGATAATAGCCTTTTGCTTTCAGGTCACGCAGCAGCCCGGGGAGGATTTCAAGTTGCCTGGGCCCAAGGGTTCCCGCCGCCTTGCTCAGTGATTGCGGGGCCGCGGAGTTCAGTCCGATGATGGCAAGATTGCGGCGCAAGCGGACATAGGGAAACATCGCTGCCGGGGCCGCCAGGTCCCCGGTCATGTAAGGCGAAAGGTGGCCAAGGCCATGTTCCCAAGGTACCGGCACATAGTCGTCATGGTTTCCGGGCACAAAGGAAATCCAGGCGGGATCGCCAAAGTCACGGAGCCAGCCCAGGGCCCGGATGAACTCCGCATGGGCCGAGATGTTCATCAGATCCCCGGTAAAAGCCACATGCCCGGGCGCAGCCGCTTTGATGTCGGCAACGAGCGCCTGGGAAATTTCCGGATCATGCCATTGGTGGCGCCGGAAATTCCATGACAGCGTCCCGATGAGGCGCTTCAGGGCGAAATCATCCCAGGCCGCGCCCCTGGGCAGGGGCCCCAGATGGACGTCCGAAAGATGCGCGAGGGACAGGGCCAATCTTTGTTTCCATTGAATTCTGTGGGGGTAATCCGGATGAGCGGCCCGTACATACACTTTTGTCGGAGCCGGATTCAAGCGTCATGCCTGTGCTGGCTCTGCCGGGGCCGGAGCAATCGCATTTGTGGCTCAGCGCCGGAACCCTCCGGCCGGACCTAGCCCCGCCGCTTCAATATGGCTTCGGCAAGTTCAAGATCCGAGGGCTTGTCCACGTCAATGGCGGCTTCGGCAAAGGGCAACAGAACCGGCTTTGCCGTCACTCCAAGACGGCGCGAGACAATTGCGAAGGCGTCGTCGAGAGACAGCCAGCCCAACAAGAATTGGACAAGCGCCACGGGACCGAATGCTGCCGCCAGGCGCCAGGGCTTCTTGCGGACTGCTTCCAGGTACTGCCATTTCTCAAGAATGCGAAGTCCCTTTTCATTGCATATGGCAAAGAGGTTGCATCCCGAAACACGGTCCCGGCCAAAGCGGAAGAAGGTGCGAATGGCTTGCGGATAAGCCGCCAGGATGACTTCCGCCCGGGCCAAGCCCGCCGAAAAATCAGCCCCATTGCGTTCTGCCTGCGCGCAAAAATACGCGATCATTTCCGCCGTGAGCAGGGGATGGTCTCCCGTTGTAATCAGGATTGGAAAAGCCATGTTGTTCTTGATGGCCGCGATCGCCGAGAGCGGGGCGGTGTTCTGCGACGGAATGAACGTCAGCTTTGGATTTCCAGCGGTCAGGCTGGCGGGTGCAGCCGTGGCGCTCTCGATGGAAACGGCTATGGCGTGGATCAGATGCGATGCACGCAAGGCGCCGGCGACCCGTTCCAGCATCGATATGCCATAAACGGGGAGCAGGCATTTGTGGCTGACTCCGCAGGCTCTCGCCATCGGATCATTCGGTCCCCGTCCGGCGGCCAAGACGATTGCGCTCCAGGCCCCCGCCACTAGAGCGCCTTTTCATAGATGCGATAGGTCTTGTAGGGGCGTGCCCCCAGCGCCTCGATCATGTGGCGCATGGGCAGGTTGTCCTCAAGGATCCAGGACAGTTCGCCGCTGCTGGTACCGCGCCCGATGTGATAGCGCCGCACGGTTTCAATGACCGCCAGGGCCAGGGAGGAACCGGCCAGGGTGCCGTGGAACTCCTTGCGCACCCCCATCAGGGGCATGCGCACGGAGTTGGGCGCGCGGCCAAAAAGATTCCACGCCAGCTTCGCCCAGCCGAAGGGCAGGAGCCTGCCATTCAGGCCCGCTATCCATTCATTGAGGTTCGGCAGCGTCACCGAAAACGCCGCGGGCACGCCCTTGTAGCTGGCGATGGCGATGTATTCCCTGTTGACGAGAATCTTGAGGTTGTCGCCCAGGACCTTGAGTTCCTCGGGGGTGAAAGGAATGAAGCCCCAATTGTCCGACCAGGCATCGGTGTGGATTGACAGGATGATGTCCAGGTCGCGCGCCAGGTTCTTCTTGTCGAGGGGACGCACCTCTATGTGCGGGGATTTCATGGCGCGTTCATAGGCAACGGCGAGGGCCTTCGGCAGGGAATTCTTGTCGTCATAGTAATAGGCAATGATGTCCTTGGCCTTGGCGAAGCCAGCCGCCTCAACCCGCCCCGCATAGTAGGGCAGGGCATGGCCCATCATCATGTTGGGCGGGGCGTCAAAGCCGTCGACCAGAAGCCCCGTTTCATCGTTGATCGAGAAACTGAAGGGGCCGCGCACGCGCTTCATGCCGCGCTCCTTCAGCCAGGCTTCGGCAGCGGCAAAAAGCGCGGCAAAGACTGCCGGATCGTCGGGCGCCTCGAGAAAGCCGAACTGCCCGGTGGCGTCGCCGTAGCGTTCCAGGTGCAGGCGGTCGATCTGGGCTGAAATGCGGCCCACCGGCCTGCCCTCCACCTCAGCCAGAAAGAGCTGGATTTCGGCGTGCCGGAAATAGGGATTCTTCTTGCGATCGAGATGTTCGAAGCGCTCGAAGTACAGCGGGGGCACCCAGTTGGAGCCCTTGCCATAGAGCGCAAACGGCACGTCCAGGAACCGTTTGGTGTCGGCTTTCGTGAGGACCGGCCTTACGGTGACGCGCCTGTTCATCGCTTCCCGCCCTTTGGTTTGACCAGGGAGACCTGTCCATTCGAAATTGTATAGAGCCGGTCGGCGATGCGCGTCCAGGCGGGGCGGTGGGTGATGGCAATGATCGTATAGCGCCCGCGCAGGGCGGCAATGTTGCTGACAATCTCCGCTTCGGTTTCCGGATCAAGGGCGCTGGTGACTTCATCAAGGATGAGTATTTTGGGATTGGTCACCAGGGCGCGGGCGAGCGCGATGCGCTGGCGCTGGCCACCGGACAGGCGGCTTCCCATTTCGCCGACATCGGTTTCAATGCCTTCAGGCAGCGCCTTGATGAAGTCCGTGGCGCCGGCCTTGTCGAGGGCGGCGAGGACGGCTTCCGTTGTTATGGCGGGGTCCGAGAGGCTGATGTTTTCACGGATGCTGTCGTGGAACAGCATGAGCTCCTGGGGCACATAGCCGATGCCCTGGCGCCAGGCCTTGATATCAACCTGCTCGATAGGTGTGCCGCCGATGAAAATCTTACCCTTTTGCACAGTGTTCAGGCCGATGAGCAAGTCGATCAGCGTGGTCTTGCCGGAGCCCGATGGGCCTTGCAGCACCGTGATCTTGTTTGCAGGGACATCGAAGGTGGCGTCTGAAATCACCGGGGTGGCGCCGTGGGCAAAGGTGACGTTTTCAAATTTGCAGCCTTTGCCGAAATGGGGCGTGGCCCGTCCGGCATGGCTCTCTTTCCGCGCCTCCGCCTCGTTGATCAGTTCGATGGTGCGGACATAGGCGCTCTCGATGACCACGGCCAACTGTAATTGCTTTTGAAGCTTCATCAGGCTGGCGACGATCTGGAAGAACACAATGCCGGTCACCATCAGCTCGGGCAGGCTCTTGTTGAAATAGACGTGGGCGCCATAGGCGCCGGCGCCGGTAATGAGCGCGACGAGCGCGTCGCCGCCATAGATGAGACCCTGCCGGGAGAGCTGGATGGTGATCAAGGTGCGCTTGATGCGGTTCAGCAGCCCGGAGAGGCCCAGGACCAGCGGCCCATAGCGGTCCATGGACTTGAGGGCCTTGATGTTGTTGAGCATGTCAACCATGTCGACGGTGAGGCTGGAAACCCGGTCGGTCTGCCGGTAGCCGGAGCGCCTTGAGATGCGGATGAGGATGCCCATTGCAAATATCATGACGAGGCAGGCAATGGCGCCGAGAAGGGCGATGCGCCAATCGATGAAGAGCGCCACCGCAACATAAGCCGTGAATTGCACCAGGCCGGCGACCACCGTTGCAGAGAACTGGTAGGCGTCCCCGGCGCGCGTGGTATCATTGCTGATGGCGTTGGCAAAGCGGCCGCCGCTTTGATCGGCATAGAAGCTCCAGCGGGCCTCGAAAATGGATTTTATCAGCTTGCGCCGCAGGGCCATGGCAGCCTTGGCGGCGGCGATCCCCGAGTAGGACAGGGCACCGAAGGCAAGAAGCGACTTGAGAACCATGAGGCCGACCACGATCATCAGAAGATTTTCGAGGGTCGCGGCGATGCCAAACGATTCAATCAGCGTCCTGATTGTATGTCCCACGGCGGAGTCACTGCCGGGCGCATTGCCCAGAACCGAACTGGCGGCGGGCAGCAGGGTGCTGATGCTGCCGGCTTCGGCCAGTCCGGAGAGCAGCAGGCAGGCCAGGACAATCCAGGGTCTGGTACCTTCGGCTCCGAAGAAGATGCTGAACAGTCGTTTCATAAATGGGTTGGGGCCACGTTCCAAGGTTCCGGGATGGAGCAATAGGGCTTAAGCCTTGCGAACTCAAGCGAGGCGAGGTTAAGGAATGTTAATGATCAAGCGAACCGTGTTCCGCATCGTCGCGAAGGTTGTGCTGCAACCGCTCTACCGGCAAACGCGTGGCCTTACCCTGGGAACGCGGACCGCGGTTTTTGATGGCGAAAACCGCGTCCTGCTGGTGCGGCATTCCTACGGGCCGGGCTGGTTCCTGCCGGGCGGCGGGGTCGAGCGGGGCGAAACGATTTACCAGTCGGCCAAGCGCGAAGTGCGGGAGGAGGCGGGAATCATTGCGCAGGAAGACCCGGTCCTGCGCGGCATCTGCCTTAACGACGGACAGTTTCCCGGCGACCATGTGGCGGTCCTGACCCTGCACCGGTTCTCCCGCGAAGCCTGGAAGCCGGGCCTTGAAATCAGCCAGGCGCAGTTCTTCCCGCTGGAGCATCTGCCCGACGGCACAAGCGGCGGAACGCGGCGGCGGCTTGCCGAAATCGTCGCCAGCCACGACATCGCCCGCCACTGGTAGACCCTTGACCTTGCCGGACTCGCCTTGTATGCGACGTGCCATGAACCAGTCGGCCATGATTTGCCTGCGACGACGAGCCAGCTCAGCTGCCGCCCTTCCGCTTGCCTGGACCGCATAGGATTCATTCGCGTTTTTCGTGATCCTGTGAAGCGGGGCCAGGCATCCCGAGCATTCTCATGGAACGAGATCACGATGGCCACCCCATTCCGCATCGACAATACTCAAGCAACAGATATGCCCCTCATCGAGCAATTGCTCGACATTGCCTTCGGCATCGACCGGCGGATCAAGACCTCCTACCGTCTGCGTGAAGGCAGCAGCCCGGCTGAGGGCCTGTCCCTGGTGGTGCGCGATGCGGAGGTGGGGCTGGCGGGCTCCATCAGTTTCTGGCCGCTGGCCATTGGCAAGACCGGAACGCCGGCGCTTCTGCTCGGCCCCCTTGTGGTCCATCCCGAGCGGCAGGGCATTGGTGTCGGCCTTGCGCTCATGCAGGAGGGATTGGCGCGAGCCAAGGCGAGAGGCCATGGGCTGGTCATCCTGGTGGGCGATGCGCCCTATTACGCGCGCGTCGGCTTTCAGAAACTGCCCGCGGGACAGTTGATCCTGCCGGGCCCGGTGGATCTTAACCGCTTTCTCTACGTCGAACTTGTCCCCGGGGCGCTGGCCAAGGCGCATGGGCTGGTCCTGCCGCCGCATCGCTTTGCCGAAATCTCAGTGGCCCTCGCGGTACCACATCAGGCAGAAGGCCAGAAGCAGGGCGCCCAATGCCAATAGCGAGGCAAAGAGCGGAATCTCGTTCACGGCGGTGACGCGGTAGGCGCCATTGGCCTTGAGGCCGAGCCAGCCGGCGCCTGCCATCTGGCGGTTGCCGGAGAGCTTGATGAGGCGCGGCAGGCCGTCTTCCAGCCAGGCCATGCCGCCGCCTGTCGCCTTTGCCACGGGTGCCAGCTTGGCGGGTGTTGCCAGAATATCCTGGGCCTCGCGGGCATCGCCTGCGGCGGCGGCCGCCACCGCCTGCAGCTTGCCGTCATGCAACGTATACAGACCGGCTTCGTCGATCTTGAGGCTGCCCTGCCAGAGGCCCGGTGTTTTCTCGGCGAGGGCCACAGCGGTTGCCGCGCCTGAAGGGGAGGTGACCGTCACCGCCTCCGCCGTGTCGGCCATGGTGCGGCGGGTGATGGTCAAGTCACGGCCGAGTTGCCTGCCGCTCAGGGCCTCTTCCTCCAGATCGGGTTCCTTCATCAGCCAGTGGGCGAGGCGGCGGAGCAATTCGGTTTGCGGCCCGCCGCCGTCATAGCCCCTGGCCCAGAGCCAGCTTTGATCGGAGAGCAATTGCGCCGAGCGTCCTTCACCCTGGCGCGAAAGCACCAGCAGGGGCTTGTCCTCGAGGCCTGACATGAGGGTATCCGCTTCAGGGGCCGTTGTTTCGACGACACGGAACCATTTGCCCCAATTCGGTGTTGCCGATTCGCCGCCGGGCAGGCCGGCAGTCACCGGATGGCGGGTGCCCGGCGTGGTAGTCTTGGGACGGAACGCGCCATCCAGAACCTCTCCCGTCGGCGCGGCACTGAGGACATCGGCCATGGGGGTGTTGTAGAGCCCGTCATCGAGGGCGAACTCGGGCCCGGCCGCCACCAGCAGGGCGCCACCTTCTTGCACATACCTGGAGATTTGCGCGATGTAGGCCTCGGGCAGAACCGCCTCGCGATGATAGCGGTCGAAGATCACCAGATCGAACTGGTCGATCTTTTCGACGAACAGCTCACGGGTCGGGAAGGCGATGAGGGCGAGCTCGTTGATCGGCGTGCCGTCCTGTTTTTCCGGCGGGCGCAGAATGGTGAAATGGACAAGATCGACGGAGGCGTCGGCCTTCAGCAGATTGCGCCAGGTGCGCTCGCCCGGATGAGGTTCACCGGAAACCAGCAGCACCCGCAGCCGGTCGCGGATGCCTTCCACCACGGCGATGGCGCGATTGTTCTCCAATGAAATTTCATCGGGCATGGGAGGCGCCATAATTTCCACGATGTTCTGTCCGCCATGGTCCAAGGTCACTGGAACCTCGGTGCTCACGCCCGGCGTGACCGTCAGGGTTTGCGGTTCGGCCGTTCCCAATTTTACCGTGGCGTCAAACGGACTGCCGCCGCCACCCACATCATCGACCCGGAAGCGCAGGATCTGGGCGTTGCCGACAATGCCGAAGCGCGGCGCCTGCTCGATCACGACGCGGCGGTCGCGCTCGCTCCTGCTGCCGGTGAGCAGGCCGTGCACGGGACCGTTGACGCCGCTCTTGTTCGCATCGGCGGGCACATCATGGACCTGGCCATCGGTCACCAGCAAAGCCCCGGCAAAGCGTTCGGGCGGGATGTCGGCCAAGGCGCGGTTGAGCGCGGTGAACAGCCGCGTGCCATCCTCCTGGGGCGTGAGGCCGGACTGCACGGTGACGACGCGCAGTTCGGTGTTGCCCAGGGCGGCCGCGGCGGATTTGAGTGCTGCTTCGGCGGCATCCACCTGTTTCATGCGGTCGCCGGCCAGCTGGCTCCGGCTGCGGTCGATCACGGCCACGGCAATATCGTTCAGCGCCGCACGGTCTTCATTGCGCAGGGTTGGATTGGAAAGGCTGGCAAACAGAAGGGCTAGGGCAAGCCCGCGCAGCCACCAGCCGCGGCTGCGCGCCAAGGCGGAGACGGCAATCAACACAAGTCCCACCACGCCCAAGACGGACAACCAGATCAGCGGCAGAAGCGGCGCGAACGACAGGGTGAAATTCATCTCACTGCCCCAACCGTTCAAGCAGGGCCGGAATATGGACCTGGTCGGCCTTGTAGTTTCCGGTGAGCGCATACATCACGATGTTGACGCCGGCGCGGAAGGCCATTTCGCGCTGGCGGTCGTTGCCGGGAATGACCGCGTAAAGCGGATTGCCGTTGTTATCGAGAGCCCAGGCCGCCGCATAGTCGTTGCTGCCGATGATGATGGAACTCACCCCGTCAACATTGTTGCTCGATGAGCTGTCGCTGCGTTCCACCCATAGTTGCCCCTCGGCATAGCGGCCGGGAAAGTCGCGCAGCAGATAGAAGGATTTGGTGAGCACATGGCTTTCGGGCACGGGCTCAAGCGGCGGAATGTCGAGTTTTTCCAGGATGCGGCGGAGCGCCTCGGTTGCGCCATTGGCGGCGCCTGCCGCGTTTCCAAAGTCAAAATTGTCGTCGCGCAGATCGAAAAAGATGGTGCCGCCGTTTTTCATGTAGGCGTCCATCTTGGCCAGGGTGGCGGGTGTTGGCGTGGCCGCACCTTCGAGCACCGGCCAATAGACCAGCGGGAAGAAGACGATCTCATCGCTTTCGATATCAACGCCAACGGGGCTGCCGGGGAGCACCGAGGTCCGGTCGCTCAGGATCAGGCCGAGGCCTTGCAAACCCTGTTCGCTGATCGCGTCCACCGCGTCGTTGCCGGTGCGGACAAAGGCCAGGCGGGTTTCCTGGACGGCTTTCTGGGCAAAGTCTTCCACCTGTTGCGCCATGGTTGGGTCGGGCATGGCCAGCAGGACAAGAAGTGCGGTGGTCATGCCGCGCAGCCGGTGCCAGCCACCGCCGAGAAAGAGTGCGGCCAGCGTATCGGCAACGAAGAGCAGAAAGGCGAGGGTAAACAGCAATGGAGCCAGGGGCTGGCGCGGCGGCGTGGCATAGGCGCGAAGCGTGACACTGTTTGGAAGTGTGGTGACGGCGGTCAGGGCCTCGGCCCCGGGCAGCAGGTTGATGGCACGCTCGGCGCTGGCGCGTTGGTAAAGTCCGGCGGGTGTTTCGGGCGTCGGCTTGGCCGCTTCCATCGCGGCAGGGGCGATGGGTCTGGAGTCGGGCAGGGGGGCGGTCAGTTCGCCCTGCGCCGAAAGGGCTAGGCGGGGAATGAAGGCGGTGGCCCGGTCGTCGCTGCTTGCCGCACCTGCCGCGGCCCCGCCGCCCGCACCGGGAGCAAGATCATTGATCCGGCGCAGCATTTCGACAAACAGGCCGGAGAGCGGCAGGTTCGACCAGTCGGCATTGGCGGTCACATGGAACAGGACGATGAGGCCCTTGCCCTGGCGCCTGGCGGTGACCAGCGGGGTTCCGTCGGCAAGGCTGGCCCACACCCGCCCGGGCAAATCCATGTCGGGTTCGGCCAGCACCTGGCGCGAGACTTTGACGCCCGGATCAGGCGGCAGGCCGGCAAAGGGGCTGGTGTCGGGAAAATCCTGCAGGCTTTGCGGCTCTTCCCAGCTCAGGGCGGAGCCCAGGGCCCGGCCGCCGCTGCGCAGGGTCACCGGCACAAGTTCGTCCTGGGCGCCCGCCATGCGGGGGCCGGCAAAGCGCAGCAGCACACCGCCACGCTCGAGCCATGGATTGATCGCCTCGGCGGTCTCCTGCGGGATCACGCCGATATCGGCGAGCACCAGCATGGAGAGGCCCGCTTCAAGCTGCTCCTTCAACTGGGCCGGGTTTTCCGGTTCGGAAATCTCGGCATAGGGTTCAAGGGCGCGCGAGACATAGTAGAGCGGCGAGAGCAGGGGCTGGGCCTCTTCCAGGGAACCGCCCGATTGCAGGGCGACGGTCTTGCGGCGCCAGCGGTCATCAAACAGGAAGGCCGCCGCCGCCGTGCGCTCGCCGATGATTTCCAGGCGCTGCACCTCGTTGCGCAGTTCAATGGGCAGATCAAGGATGGCTTCGGCCTGGGCGGCATTGGCCGCGAATTTGGCTTTCACTTCCGCCAGGCTCCGGCCATTTGCCGCCATGGCCCGGAGATGTGTTTCGCGTGGCTCAGCGGACGGGCTGCGCAGCAGGCGGAGCTTGAGTTGGCCGCCTTCGATTGACGGGGCCGCAAAGGCCAGGGGCAGTGCCGTGGTGTCGGGCATGACGGCATCGATTGTTGCATTACCGCGGGCCAGTTTGGTGAGGCCTTCGGCAAACAGCGTGGCTCCGTCCTGATCCAGGCCATCGCCGAGCCAGACGACATGGAGGGACGCGGCAGAGGCAAAACCGGTCTTGAGGCGCTGCAGGAGTTTGGCGCGGGCGGGGCCCAGGGCCTTTGGCTCAAGGGCCGCGATCTGCTTGAGGGTGGCATCGGCATCGCGGGCCACAAGGTCCGTCTCGCGGGCCGCGGGCGCCGTTGTTGCCAGCGTCAGGGTCACATCGTTTTCACGGGCCTCTCTCACGATTTCGCCCAGCATGGTGAGGCGCAGGTTCCAATCTTTTGCCGCAGCCCAGGTATCATCAACGATGATAAGAAGCGGCGCCTTGTTTCCAGCTACGGTCTGTCCCGGCGCATAAAGCGGATGGGATACGCCGAGGATGACCAGGGCCGCGATCATCAGGCGCAGCAGCATGAGCCACCAGGGGGTCCTGTCCGGCTGTTCCTGCTTGCTTGCCAGTTCGAGCAGCAGGCGCAAGGGAGGAAACCTTATGGTTTGCGGCCGTGGCGGGGTGAAGCGCAGCAGCCACCAGATGACCGGCAGCAGCAGCAGCGCCGCCAGGGCCGCCGGCGTGGTGAAGCTGAGGGCCTGCAGGAAGGCCATCATGCCATACCGCCCAGCTCGAAGGCCCGGCTTTTTGCGCCGCCCACCAGGCCATGCAACATCATCAGCAGGCTGGCCGGCGATCGATCGGTGTGGTGAAGGGTGAAGGTCCAGCTCACGCCATGGGCAATGCGGCGGAGCGCCTCGCGCTGACCCTTGAATTTCTCGATGTAGGCTTCGCGCAATGTCTCGGTCCTGCCGGCCAGGTATTTGAGCGGGCCATCCATCGCGCGGAATTCGACGCGGCCGTCATAGGGCAGGGTTTCTTCCGCCGGATCGACGATCTGCACGAGGTGGCCGAAAACGCCGCGGGCGGCAAGGCCCCTGACCGTCGCGGCAATGGCCTCGGGCGTCTCGAAGAAATCGCCGAGCAGGACGACGCTGGAAAATTTCTGCAAGTGCTGGGCCTGGGGCAGACTCTCGCCATCGTTGCGCAACAGCCAGGTGGCCATGGGCACCAGGGCGCCGCGGGCATGGCTCACCTTCTGCGGGCTGCCGATCAAGCCCACCCGTTCCTGGGCCCGGAGCGCCAGGCTCGCCAGCGCAAGGGCTATGAGATAGGCGCGGTCGCGTTTTGTGGTCTTGCTGAGATGGGATTTGAAATCCATGGACTTTGCCGGGCTGGCCCAGAGCCACAAAGTATTGGCGGCTTCCCATTCGTTTTCACGGATGAAGACATGGGATGACCTTGCCGATTTGCGCCAGTCGATGCGGCTGGTTGAATCGCCAAAGCCATAGGGGCGGTATTGCCAGAAGCTTTCGCCGGGCCCGGCGCGCTTGCGGCCATGGATGCCCTGCATCACCGTTGCGGCAATGCGCTCCGCTTCCACCAAAAGCGGTGGTAAGGTATGGGACGCCGCATTGGCGCGCTCATTCAGGACCAGAGACGGAATGGTCTTCACGGGCGGCGCGCCCTAGGCGAGAAGATTTTTTTGCCGGGCAATGATGGCCTCAATGGTTTCGCCCTCGGCGCGGGCGGTGAAGTTCAGCGCCATGCGGTG
>CAZRZB010000029.1:0-25504 GCA_964604435.1 uncultured Aestuariivirga sp.
TGCCGCTTACCTATTCAAAGGACATGCAGGAAGACAAGGAGCCGGCCTTTGATGCGATCGACAGCCTGTCCCTGGCCATTGCGGCAACGGCAGGCATGGTGCGCGACATGGCTCCCAACGCGGAAGTGATGCGCGAGGCCGCGGCCAGCGGGTTTTCCACCGCGACGGACCTTGCCGACTGGCTTGTCCGCACCCTGAAGATGCCGTTCCGCCAGGCCCATCACGTTGCCGGTTCGCTTGTCGCCCTGGCCGAAAAGCAGGGCTGCGACTTGCCGGAGCTGAAGCTTGCGGATATGCAGAAGGTTGAACCAAGGATTAACAAGGACGTTTACAAGGTGCTGACGGTCGATGCCTCGGTTGCCTCGCGCACCAGTTTCGGTGGCACAGCCTCTTCAAACGTCATCCGTGAAGCTAGGCGCTGGCTTAAAATATTGAAATAGGAAACAGCTTATGAAAGCCATCATCATCCTGCTCTTGCTTTTTGGCATTGCCACCTCGCTGGAGGCCTGTGGGCGGCGCGGCGATCCGGAAGCGCCGAAGCTGCAGCAGGTCCAGTAGTTCATGCATCATTTCGCCTATCGCGATGGTGTGCTCCATGCGGAGGATGTTGCCCTCGACATGATTGCCGAAGAAATCGGCACGCCATTCTACTGCTATTCCACCGCCACCCTGGAACGCCACTACCGGGTGATGTCGGAGGCCTTCAAGGGCAGCGACCATTTCATCTGCTATGCCATGAAAGCCAATTCCAATCAGGCCGTCATCAAGACCATGGCCGACCTCGGCGCCGGCATGGATGTGGTCTCCGAAGGCGAGCTGCGCCGCGCCTTGGCCGCCGGCGTTCCGGGACGCAAGATTGTTTTTTCAGGGGTCGGCAAGACGGCCCGCGAGATGGCGCTGGCCCTCAAGGAAGGCGTGTCGTGCTTCAATGTGGAATCCGAGCCTGAACTGGAATTGCTTTCCCAGGTGGCCCAGCGCACCGGCCAGCGCGCCACCATTTCCATTCGCGTCAATCCGGATGTTGACGCCAAGACCCATGCAAAGATTACCACGGGCAAGGCCGACAACAAGTTTGGCATTTCCTTCATGCGCGCTTCGGACGTCTATGCCCGGGCCGCCGCTCTTCCAGGCCTTGAGGTGGCCGGCGTCGACATGCACATCGGCAGCCAGATCACCACGTTGGAGCCCTTTGAACAGGCCTTCCGCCTGATGGCCGAACTGGCCGCAAGGCTTCGCACCGAAGGCCACAACATCCGCCATCTCGACCTGGGCGGTGGTCTTGGCGTGCCCTATCGCGGCACCAATGATGTGCCGCCACATCCCGATGAATACGCCGCCATGGTCCGCCGCACCCTTGGCCACCTCGGCTTGAAGTACGTCCTCGAACCCGGCCGCATGATTGTCGGCAATGCCGGAATTCTGGTGTCCAAGGTGGTTTATGTGAAGGAAAACGACGGGAACTACTTCGTCATCCAGGATGCGGCGATGAATGACCTCATCCGCCCTACACTCTATGATGCCTATCACGAGATTGTTCCCGTCAAGAAGCCTTCTGAAGAGGCCGGGGAAATAACCGCCGATGTCGTGGGTCCCGTTTGCGAGACCGGCGACTTCCTGGCGAGAGCCAGACATCTGCCAAGGCCTGTCCAGGGCGATCTCCTGGCCACCATGACGGCGGGCGCCTATGGCGCCGTTCAGTCGGGCACCTACAACACCAGGCCTTTGGTTGCAGAGGTCTTGGTGAGGGGCGGTTCTTGGGCTTTGGTGAGACCGCGCCAGTCCTATGAGGAACTGATCGGGCTGGACCGTCTGGCGCTTTGGCAGACGAAGTCCTGACGACCGCGGCCTTTACGGGTATGAGCAATTACCCTGGGCACAATTTCACCAATCTGTGCTACTATCAGCGCCAGCATGGCTGAACTCGCAATGGCTAGGATTGAGCGTAAGATCGCGGCCGCGCGCCTTGCCCTCGCCTGGGAAGGCCTTTGGGACGCCCTGTGCTGGCCTTTGATATTCAGCATGGCGCTGGCCGCGGCCCTCCTCTCCGGCCTCTTGCCCCTGCTTCCCGATACGCTGCGCTATGTCATCCTGGCGTTTCTCGCTGCCGCCATCGTCGGGTCGCTTCGTTCGGTCCTGAAATTCAGCTGGCCTAGCGCCTATGCCGCCATGCGCCGGATTGAGTCACGCTCTGGTCTGCTATACCGGCCCCTTTCGGCCGCCGATGACGCGCCTGCCGGAGAAAACCTGGACGATAGGAGCCTTGCCCTCTGGGAGGAGCACCAGCGCCGCCAATTGGCCGGGCTGGGCGACCTGACGGTGGGAACCCCGCAATCGCGCTGGCGCGAACTTGATCCGCTGTCCCTGAGGGTGCCCGCCAGCATGGTGCTGCTTGCCAGTCTTCTTCTCGCTCAGGGCGACGGCCTTTCGAATCTCAACAGCGCCCTTCGGGTGGGTCCGCCTGCCACACCGAGGCCATTGGCTCTTGATGCCTGGCTGAAGCCCCCGTCCTACACGGGAAAGCCGCCGCTCCTGCTCACCAGCCCCGCCCAAATGGAAAGGCTGAAAGTTGCTCGCGGCATTCTTGTGCCCGAGAATAGCGGACTGATGCTTCGCCTTGAGGGGGCCGGGAATCCGCGCCTTGTTTTCCATGACCTGACGGACGAGACCGCCGAATTGAAGGGCGTCTCGGCAACCACAGATTTTGCAAACGGCCGGTTCGAAGCCGAGGCCAAGCTCAAGGCTCCCGCCCTGATCAAGGTTTTTGATGGGACAAGTGAACTGGCGGCCTGGCCCGTTTCGCTCATTCCCGACAGGCCGCCAAGCATCTCCATCGTCGGGGAGCCTCAAGCCGAAAGCCTTGGCGCGCTCACCGTCAAATGGCGGTCGGCCGATGACTACGGCGTATCCGCTGTGACCGCGCAGGTCGATCTGTCGGACAATCAGGAAGATGGCGTTGGCTTCACCAGCAACGGTGTGTTTCTCTTCGATCCTCCCAGATTTCTCATCGGCCTGCACAAGTCCTCACCGCGCGAAGAACTGGGATCAACCAGCGCCGATCTGACCGCCCATCCCTGGGCCGGCCTCATGGTGGAGATGACCCTTGAGGCTAGCGACGCCGCCAAACAGACAGCAGAGAGCGAAGTGAAGTCATTCAAGCTGCCGGAACGGATTTTTAGCAAGCCGCTGGCCCAGGCCCTGATCGAGCAGCGCAAGACCCTGATCATGGATCCCGACAAGGCCGATGACGTCGAAAAACTGCTCTCGGCGCTGCTGATCTATCCCGAGGGCCTGATTGAAAACGGCGGCACCCATATCGCCATCGCGGCGATAGTTTCGCGCATAGAGAATTTGCGCGGCCACGATGACGTGGTGGAAGCCATCGATCTTCTGTGGCAGGTGGCCCTGGCCGTCGAAGAGGGCGACCTCTCCAACGCGCGGGCCGACCTGGAGTCCGCCCGCAAGGCCCTTGAAAGGGCCCTGGCCGAGGGGGCTTCACCTGAAAAGCTGAAGGAATTGATGGACAATTTGCGAGGCGCCATGGACCGCTACATGCAGTCCATGCAGAAGGAAACTGAAAAGCGCCGGGCCCAGGGCCAAACAGGCAAGAGCCGGAGCTCGCAGAACGGCAAGAGCATTACCCGGCAGGACTTGCAGGAGATGCTGGATACCATCGAGAAACTGACCCGCAATGGCGCCAAGGAGGCGGCCCAGGAACTGTTGTCACAGCTGGATAAAATACTGAAGAATCTTCAGCCGGGCATGGCCGAGCAGCGCGGCCAGCAGGGCGATTCGGCAGCCACGGAAATGCTTAACGAGCTGTCGGAACTCATGCGCCGCCAGCAGGAGCTGATGGACAAGACCCAGCGGGCCCAACCCGGAGAGGGTGGAGACCCTCTCGACCCGCAAGGCGATGATCCGGGAAACCGCAGCGGCGAGAGGGGCAGCAATGGGCTAGCCGGCGAACAGGGTGATATCGGCAAGCTGCTTGAGCAATTCATGAAGCAACTGGGCCAGAATGGCCTGCGGTCGCCACCGGCCCTGGGCGAGGCCGGAAAGCAGATGGGCGAGGCGGAGCGGTCGTTGCAACAGCAAGAACGCGAGCGTGCTTTGGGACAGCAGGGCGAAGCCTTGGGCCAACTGCGTGAAGGCGCCCAGGACATGGCCCGCCAGATTCAGCAGCAGGGACAGTCCGGCCAGGACAATACGGGCCGCGAGGGTGAATCCAAGGGAGAAACCCACGATCCGCTGGGGCGGCCCCTGCCCAGCCGCGGCGGCAATTTTGGGCCTAAGGAAAACATGCTGCCGTCCGAACTTGCCATTCGCCGGGCCCGGGAAATTCTGGAAATCCTCCGCTCGCGCGCCAATACCCCAGACCTGCCGCGCCTTGACAAGGACTATATCGAGCGGTTGCTGCGCGGACTCTATTGACCGGCCGTCAGGACATGGCCGACAAAGGGCAATTCGCGGAACTGGTGGGCCATGTCCATACCGTAGCCCACGACGAATTTGTCGGGGCAGACAAAACCGCAAAAATCCGCCTTGATGTGGGCCGCGAGATGGCCAGGTTTTTCCAGCAGGACGGCCGTCATAACGCCTGAGGCACCGCGCGCCATGAGCAGGTCCTTGGCAAAGGCCAGGGTGCGGCCCGATTCGAGAATATCGTCAACCAGCATGACATCCCGGTTTTGAACGGGTGATTCAATGTCGCGCAAGACTTCCACCTGGCCGGATGACGTCGTGGCTGCCCGGTAACTCGCCAGAATCATGAAGTCGACTTCCGGCGAAAGGCCGGCATGATGCATAGCGCGAATCAGGTCCGCCGCGAAGATGAAACTGCCCTTGAGAACCGGAACCACCAGCAGGTTCTTTGGCTTTCGCGCCGCAATTTCCTGCGCCAGAACACTTATCCGCTTGGCAATCTCAGCTTCCGAAAACAGGACTGAAATGCGATGGCCGTCGATGGTAATGTTGCTCATGGACTAGGGTTTGAGCCGATTTCATTCCTGTGTGCAAAGCGAATCTGCAGGTTTTTCGCAGTTTCCGGCGGCGAGGCAACACGGGTCACAAAACTGGTGGATTCACCCGCCCGCAAGGGCCTGGCCCCCGTATCCAGTGTCCAGTTATAGACTTCCGCCTGCCGCCCGTCGCTGAGGGCAAAGCGGAGCCACGGAATTTTCTGGGTGCTGCTGGAAATATTGCTGACCTCGCCCTTGATGGTCAGCACCCGCACGCCATCGACGTAGGCATGCTGCTGTTCAACCCGGCGAACTTCGAGACCATAGATATTGACGGTGTAGCCCACTGCGTCATAGGCCCGTACCGCGATGGGCGCCATACTGACAACAAATTCCGGAAACGAAGCGGCTGCGGCCACCGGCATAAGCAGGCAGGCGCCCAGGATGGCCCAGCCGCGCAAGCGGCCAAGTCTCTGCCGCCTCTTTACCGCGAAGACTTCCTTGGCCCGGCGCGCCGCCTCGACCAGGCGCCTGACTTCACTGTCCGGTTCAAATCCGTGTTCGATCACGGCCGGCAGCTTGCGCGGCGATATGTCGACGATTTCTATGGCCCGACTTTCAATCCAGTTATGGCCGCAGGCGGCACAGCTGATTGCCATGCCATCGCCGGTCAGGCGCTGATCGGGGAAATTGTAGTGTGTTGAACAGGAAGGACAGGAAATTATCATCTGAAGATCATATCATCCGTTGATTCGCCCGGGCCTTCCGCCAAAAGCCCGTGCCCCCTTGAATTGTTAACAACCATCAGGGTTAATGGGGCGTTAAGACCAGACGTGGTGTGACAGCTGTTTCGGCATGGAGTTCGTTTTCGTGGTTCGATTTGACAGCGTGGGCCTGCGCTACGGTGATGGGCCGGAAATCCTGAAGGATGTCAGTTTCCATCTGGAGCCTGGCTCCCTGTGCTTTCTCACCGGGCCATCGGGGGCCGGCAAGACGTCCCTGTTGCGCCTGCTGTTCCTGGCCCTCAAGCCAACCCGTGGACTGATCAACCTGTTTGGCAAGGATGTTTCCCAGCTGAACCGCTGGGAATTGCCGCTTCTGCGGCGGCGCATCGGCGTCGTCTTCCAGGAATTCAAGCTCCTTGATCACCTCACGACCTTTGACAATGTGGCCTTGCCGCTGCGCGTCACAGGCCAGCGTGAAGCCAGCTACCGTGCGGATGTCATGGACCTGCTGAATTGGGTCGGGCTGGCCGACCAGGCCCAAGCCTTTCCACCCGTCCTCTCAGGCGGCGAAAAGCAGCGCGCCGCCATTGCCCGCGCTGTCATCTCCAAGCCGGAGCTTCTGCTCGCCGACGAGCCGACCGGAAACGTTGACCCGGTGCTCGCCAAGCGGTTACTCCATCTGTTCATGGAACTTAACCGCCTTGGCACGACGGTGTTCCTGGCAACCCATGACCTCAAGCTGGTCTCGCAAGGCAAGGGTTCTGTGCTGCATCTTGAAAAAGGAATATTGAAAGCCGCATGACACGCCAGGAAAAATTTCGGCCAGGCCCCATCATCCCCCCTGAAGCCGCTCCCTTGAAGTCATTGACCGTGACGATGACCGTGATGTGTTATCTCGCCTGCCTGGCGATCGGCGCGCTGATTCTGATCGACCGGGCGGTCGAGAGCTGGACCAGCGGTTTGTCACGCGAAGTCACCGTGCAGGTCCGGCTTACCCAGAATACCGACACCGGCAAGGAACTGGCCAAGGCGAAAGTACTCCTTGAGACAACGGCCGGGGTCACCAAGGTTGAAGTTCTTGAACGCGAGGCCGGCGCCAAACTGCTGGAACCCTGGCTGGGGACGAGCAACCTCGATGACTTGCCCATCCCCCGCCTTATTCGCGTGACCATTGATGAGACGGCCCCGCCCGATTTTACGGCTTTGGAAAAGCAGCTCAACAAAGCGGTGAAAGGCGCCAGCCTCGATACTCACCGGAGATGGGAGGCGGAGCTCACCCGCATGGCCAGGGCCCTGTCCACCCTGTCCTACGCCATCCTCATGCTGATCTGCATTTCCGCCGTTGCCATGGTGATTTTTGCCACACGGACGGTGCTGGATGCCAACCGCCAGGTGGTGGACGTTCTCCATCTCGTTGGCGCCAAGGACGGCTATATCGCCCGCCAGATTGACAGCCGCTTCCTGAAGACAGGTTTCACCGCCGGGCTGCTGGGCGTGGTGCTGGGCGTCATCACATTTTTTCTCCTCGGCCTAGCCGGAACGATCGGCGCCGGGGGCGTTGCCAGTGCCAGCCGCGATCTGCTCTTTGCCCCGCCGGAAATCGCCGTGTGGAGTTACGCTGTGCTCCTCAGCGTACCTGTCATTGCCACCTTGATCTGCCTGGTCACCTCGCGCTGGACCCTGATTCGCATGTTGAGAAGCGTGCTGTGATTGTCCTTCGCTCGATCGTTTTCAATGTGGCGTTCTATGTGAACCTGGCGTTTTTCCTCGTGCTGGGATCGGGCTTTTTACTCACGCCGCGCAAATGGTCGATCCGCGCCTTGCAGGTTTGGGCACGCTCCTCCCTGTGGCTGCTGCGGGTGATTTGCCGGACCCATGTCGAGGTGCGCGGCCTGAAGAATATTCCGTCCGGTCCACTGCTCGTGGCAGGCAAACACCAGTCGCTTTGGGAAACCTTTGCAATTCTCCCCTATCTTGATGATCCCTGCATGGTGTTGAAGAAGGAGTTGTCGTGGCTTCCCTTGTTCGGCTGGTTCATTTTCAAGTTCCGCATGATCCGGCTGGAGCGCAGCGCCGGCCCGAGCGCCTTGCGCGAACTCATGGCTCGTGGGGTGGAGGCGTTGGCGGCCGGCCGGCAGATCGTCATCATGCCGGAAGGAACCAGGCGGGCCCCCGATGCGCCGCCAGCCTATAAGCCGGGTGCGGCAGCGCTCTACGGCACGCTCGGTTGTGCCTGCTTGCCCTTTGCCCTGAATTCTGGCCTGTACTGGCCGCGCCGCAAGTTCCTGCGCTATCCCGGCACCATTGTCCTGGAATTCCTGCCCCTGATCCCTGCTGGCCTTCCCCGCAAGGAATTTCAGCATAGGTTGCAGGATGACATCGAGGCCGCCACGGACCGCCTGGTGCGGGAGGGCGACGGAACGGTACGAATCAAGAACAAATCCTCGACTCCGGCCTGATATTGCTCTAATCTCCTTAAAGGAGTGACGTGGTTCCCATGGATCAAAGCACGGACGTTCTCGATCCCATCTCGCACGAGATCTGGGACATGAAATATCGGTTCAAGGACGCCGACGGCACCATCCATGATCAAACCCTCGGAGACACCTGGTGGCGCGTGGCGCGCGCCGTGGCCACCGCCGAGGAGCCGCCTGTGCAGGAGACCTGGGCTGCGACATTTTTTGAGCTGCTCGCCGATTTCCGCTTCCTGCCCGCCGGCCGTATTGTGGCAGGGGCGGGGACCCGGCGCAGTGTCACCCTGTTCAACTGCTTTGTCATGGGTGCCCTTGGTGATTCCATGGCAGGTATCTTTGATGGTTTGAAGGAAGCAGCCCTGACCCTGCAGCAGGGCGGCGGCATCGGCCATGATTTTTCAACCCTCAGACCCAAGGGCGCCCCGGTCAAGGGCGTGGGGGCCGATGCCTCCGGCCCGTTGAGCTTCATGGATGTGTGGGATGCCATGTGCCGGACCATCATGTCGGCGGGCGCAAGGCGCGGCGCCATGATGGGAACCATGCGCTGCGACCATCCCGACATCGAGGCTTTCATTGCCGCCAAGCGCGATCCCCTGCGGCTGCGGAATTTCAACCTGTCGGTGCTGGTGACCGATGCCTTCATGGCGGCCATCAAGGCCGATGCGCCGTGGGAGCTGAGTTTCGATGGCCACGTCTACCGGACGATTTCGGCCCGTGGCCTGTGGAACCAGATCATGCAGTCGACCTATGACTATGCCGAGCCCGGCGTCATTTTCATTGACCGCATCAATGCCCTGAACAATCTTGCCTACTGCGAGGACATTCACTGCACCAACCCTTGCGGCGAGCAACCCCTGCCCGACTATGGCGCCTGTCTTTTGGGATCGGTCAATCTCACGCGCTTTGTCAACCGACCGTTTGAGGCCGATGCCGCCATTGACGAGGCGGCACTGGGCAAGACGGTGGGAACCGCCATCCGTTTTCTCGACAATGTGATTCAGGTTTCAAACTATCCGCTGCCGGAACAGGCACGGGAAGCCCGCGCCAAGCGCCGCATCGGTTTGGGCATGACCGGTCTTGCCGACGCCCTGGCCATGTGCGGCCTGCGCTATGGCTCAGGCCCTGCCGCCGAGGCCGCCGGAAGCTGGGCAAGACAGGTGGAGGAGGCGGCCTATCTCGCGAGTTCAAAACTGGCCGCTGAAAAGGGGCCCTTCCCGCTCTTCAAGGCGGAGGAATATCTTCGCGGCGGCCACGCCAGGACGCTTTCCAAACCGGTGCGGCAGAACATTGCTTCCGCGGGCCTGCGCAACGGCCTGCTGACCTCGATTGCCCCCACCGGCACGATTTCACTTTTCGCCGGAAATGTCTCGAGCGGCATCGAGCCGATCTTCAGCGTAAGCTATGACCGCAAGGTGCGCCTGGCCGACAACAGCCGCATGACGCTGCGCGTGGATGATTATGCCGCAAGGCTTTGGTGGCATCTCAAGGGGACGGACAAGCCGTTGCCCGAGGTTTTTGTCACGACGAATGACCTGAGCCCCCATGAGCATCTGATCATGCAGGCTGCGGTGCAACGGCACGTCGACAGTTCCATTTCCAAGACCATCAACGTGCCCGAAGATTGCGACTTCGAGACCTTCAAGGATGTTTACAACGAGGCCCATGAACTGGGGCTTAAGGGCTGCACCACCTTCCGTCCCAATGAGGTGACGGGATCAGTGCTTTCAACCTCCTCTCCCGGCGACGACAAGGAGGTTGCCGTCATGGCGCGGCACGCGGCGCTGAGCGGCTATACTTACAAGCTGAAGTGGCCCGAGTCCGACCATGCCATCTATATCACGATGAATGACATCCTGAAGGACGGCAAGCGCCGGCCCTTCGAGATTTTCATCAATTCGAAGAACATGGAGCATTTTGCCTGGTCCGTGGCCCTGACCCGCATGATCTCCGCGGTCTTCCGGCGCGGCGGCGACGTATCCTTCGTGGTCGAGGAGCTGAAAGCGGTCTTTGATCCGCGCGGCGGCCAGTGGATGGAGGGCCACTATGTGCCAAGCCTGCTCGCAGCGATCGGCGAGGTGATTGAAAAGCACATGATCGAAATCGGCTTCCTCGAGCCCCGGCAGAAGGGCGCAATTACCTTGACTGGCAGTGCCAGGAAAGCCTCCTGCCCGCGCTGCAGCGAAAGCTCGCTTGTTTTCCAGGAAGGCTGCGCCACCTGCCTGTCCTGCGGATTTTCGAAATGCAGCTAATTGGGGCTTGCAATTTATTTCATTTTGTTCTATGTTTGTTCTTATGCAAATACATGGCTCACCCATTTCCATAAACTTTCCCCAAGGCTCCAGCGACAACGAGCGCTTCTGGTATTGGCGCGGGGTTTCAGGCAAGAAATACATTCACTCGATTTACCGGGCCGATGCCTGCCCGCCGCTTCCCGGCGCCATCTATGTCGCCGTTCGGCGTATTGGCCATTTGCGCACCGCCATCGCCGTTGGACGGTTTTCGCCCTTCTGGGATGGGGCATTTTCAAAGTTCACCGATTTGGATGCCGATGAGATCCATGTCCATCTGCTCGCCCGCGACAATTCCGCGGCGAACGTCGTCTTGGGCGATCTCCAGGCGGCATTTTGCGAGACGGCCCAGACCTTAAGCCTGGCGGCTTAAGGACCCCAGTTCGGCGCCGATGGCTTCAAGGGTTTTGTCGTGGATGTTCATCTGTTGCAGGTGTTCGAGCGTATTCATCACATAGTCCCGGCAGTGGCCCATTCTGCCTTCGCCCTGCATGACATGTTTCATGAGCTCCGGATGCGATAGTTTGCCGGCATACTGGGGATGGGCCCGGTCAACGATGAAGACGACCGCCTCGACTTTCCGCCGCTGGTCCAGGATTTCCACGCTCCGCGTCGTTTCGAGATAGACCCGGCTCACCTGCTCGCGCTCGCGCAGGTAGGCAAGGGTCGCATGCCATTTCGATGGCTCAATCTGGAAGGCAACACCGATGCACGAGCCGCCGCGGTCAAGACCAAGCACAAGACCCGGCAGTTCCTCGGTACCGCGATGATGGAGCGAATAGACGCAAAGGCTGCGGTGAAATCCGCAAATCCGCGCCGGGGCCCGGGAGATGAATTCAAAACCCGGCCGCCACATCAGGGAGCCATAGCCAAATACCCAGCGCTGTTGCATGCTTGTCCCGTTTCCGTACGCCCCGAGAGAATCAGCAAATCATATGGCCTCTTCGACCAAACGCCCATGGCACATGTTCTACCCCCTTGCCGGAATGCTTCTCATCAGCATGGTCTGGTGCGGATATTGGTATTTCGCCTTTACGGGGGCCATGGAGCTTGCCAGGACAAAGCGCCTGGAATTGGCTGGCGAGGGCCTCCAACTGAGTTGCGCCAACGAAAGCTGGGGCGGCTTTCCCTTCCGCTTCGAATTTGAGTGCGCGGCCCCGTCATTGCAAGTCATCAGCGCCGATGGCACCTATCACCTCGATTCGGCGAAATTACTGGCCGTTGCCCAGGCCTATAATCCCCTCCATGTTCTTTTACTCATCAGCGGGCCAAGCTCCATCGGCTCTGCCGGGACAGCCCCCCAGCCTTTTGCCCATGAGCAGGCCCTGATATCTGTAAAATTGAATCGCGCTGGTGACTTTGAGATCAGTTCCGAGGCTGCAAACGTCGGCACGCCAAGGCTGTTTTCAGCCTCCCAATTGAGATTTTTTGCAAGAAAAACCAAAACCGGCTTGGAACTCGCAGCCACTGCCGAACAACTCGTTGTCCAAAATCTGGATGACTCTCCCATGCCCATTTCCAAGGCCGAATTCACCGCCCAGACCAGCGCGTCTTTTCTCAATCGGCCGTTCGGGGTCCCCAGCCAGGCAAAGCCGCTCGATATCCGCTCACTCAAAATTTCACAGGGCCAGGTTGATTTCAGCGCGCAGGGCAGCGTCTTCCTCGATCCCCAACACCGTCTGGCGGGCAAACTCTCAAGCGAGACCAACAATATTGACCGGCTGATGGAGCTCATTTCACCAGTCCTTGCCATCGACAAAAAAGACAGCGCCACAATCAAGAGTCTGGTCAGCCTGACGGGAAGCGATCCCGCCACGAAAACGACAAAGGCAGACTTCATCGCCAGTGAGGGCGCCCTCTACTGGGGGCCGTTCAAACTGGCCGAACTTGCGCCGCTGTACTAGCGGTGCTTGGGATCGCGTCCAAAATCCGGAGCCGCAGTTTCCTGGCCCGCCGCAATAATGCTGCGGCGAACTTCGCGCGCCCGGCTGAAAAGATTGAAAAGAGTTTCCCCGTCACCCCAGCGAATGGCCCGCTGCAGCGCCGAAAGATCCTCTGAAAATCGCCCCAGCATTTCCAGCACGGCCTCCCGGTTGTTCAGGAACACATCGCGCCACATCGTGGGGTCGGAGGCCGCAATGCGGGTGAAGTCGCGAAAGCCGCCCGCAGAATATTTGATCACTTCGGAATTGGTTACTTCTTCGAGGTCAGCCGCGGTTGCCACCGTGTTGTAGGCGATCAAATGGGGCAGATGGCTGGTAATCGCCAGGACAAGATCATGGTGCTCCGGTGTCATCAATTCCACGTTGGAGCCGCAGCGGTGCCAGAAATTTTCAAGCCGGGCGACAGCGGAGGCATCACTTCCGGGAAGCGGCGTGAGAATGCACCAGCGATTTACGAAGAGCTCCGCAAAGCCGGACGCTGGTCCCGACTGCTCCGTGCCAGCAATCGGATGACCCGGAATGAAATGAACCCCCGCCGGAATATGGGGGGCCACATCGCGCACGACAGCAGCCTTGACCGAGCCAACGTCGGTAACGGTGCAGCCCGGCTTCAAGGCAGATGAAATTTCTTGGGCGATAGCGCCACAGGCCCCGACCGGCACACATAGAATGACAAGATCGGCATTTTCGACGGCCGCAGCCGCCGTCCGGTGAATGCTGTCGACCAGGCCCAGTTCCACGGCGGTTTTCCGTGTCTCCTCGCTTTTGGCAAAACCCGCGATGTGATTGGCCAATGTCTCGCGCCTGATGACGTGGGCAAGCGATGACCCGATAAGGCCGATGCCGATAAGTGCCACCCGTTCAAACAGGACGCTCATTTCAGGAAATCCGACAGGGCTGAAATGACGGCGACGTTTGCCTCCTCATCGCCAACAGTCATCCGCAGGCAGTTGGGCAGGCCATAGGCCTCCATGCGGCGCAGGATAATGCCGTGGTCATTCAACCAGGCGTCGGCCATCGGCGCTGTTTTCTTTCCATCGGAGGCAAAATGAATGAGCAGGAAATTTCCCACACTTGGCGTGACCTTCAAGCCCAGCGCCTGCAGTTGGGCCGTCAAAAGGTCCAGCCATTTTTCATTATGCATGACGGCAGTTTCAACAAATTTCTGGTCTCCGAGAGCCGCAACACCCGCCGCCATCGCCCCGGCACTTACATTGAAGGGCCCGCGGATGCGGTTAAGCACATCGGCCACATGGGCCGGGCAATAGGCCCAGCCCAGACGCAAGCCCGCAAGACCGTAGATTTTGGAAAATGTGCGCGTCATCACCACGTTGTCGGACGTCGCCACCAGCTCCAGGCCGGATTCATAGTCATTGCGCCTGACATATTCCGCATAGGCGGCATCCAGCACCAGCAGGGTCGACTTGGGCAGGCCCCGGTGCAGCCGTTTCACTTCATCGAAAGGCAGATAGGTTCCCGTGGGGTTGTTCGGATTGGCAAGGAACACCAGCTTGGTGCGCGGGCTCACGCATTTCAGCATTTCGTCCACGCTGGTCTGATAGTCCACCTCCGCAGCCACGATGGCCCTGGCGCCATTCGCTGCAATGGCGATGGGATAGACCAGAAATCCATACTGCGAATAGATCGCTTCATCGCCGGGCCCCAGATAGGCATGGGCCAGCAGTTGCAGGAGCTCGTCGGAGCCCGCGCCACAAACGATGTATGCCGCATTTAGTCCGTAGCGCGCCGCGATCGCCTCGCGCAGTTCCGTCGCGGAACCATCGGGATAAAGCGCCAGAGTATCGCTCTTTGCCACATAGGCGGCACGGGCCTGGGCCGGAGCCCCGAAAGGCGATTCATTTGATGAAAGCTTGTGGATCTTCTTGCCTTTCGCCCGGCTCTTACCGGGCACATAGGGCTCAATCTCAAGAATGCCCGCTTTCGGCAGAGGGCGCGTGGCAGGCGGCGCTGGCGTCATGATTTGATCTCAAACGGGGAAGGGTAGCGCCCGGCCACTTTCAGGCCAAGCAGGGCATTGGAACGGTTAAGACCGACAAGCGGGCTTTCATGGTCTGACAGGAAGCCCGGCAGGCAGGAAACCCGCCGCGCCCCCAGCTTGATCTGCCAGAGTGGGGCCGGAGAGAAGTCCCGTGGCAGTTTGCCGTCACTGATGATCAGTGTTTCATCATCTCCCGTGGGTTCCGAAGGCGAGTGCCCGAATACCAGAAGCTTGGGAACATCGTCCTCGCGCAGGAACGGCAGGCAGGCAACGACCCTGGCCTGGCCGGCCTTGCCTTCGATGAAGGCCTCGACCCAAGGGGATTCAGTCTCAACGATGCAAATATCCCCCGGACTCGCATTGACCTGCATCAGGGCCTGCGCCTCGTCGCGGTACTCCTCCACCGGAAGTGTTCCGAAATAGTCCCGGATACGGAGTCTCGATCCCATGGAGGAATTCAGTTTCTTGCTGATGTGGATGGTGACGTCCGCTTGGTTCTGCGTGGAACGCGAGAGGATGTTTCGCCAAAGACGCACCAGGAGTTCCGGCGGCACGAGGCTTTCGGGCCGCGACAGGAGCCTCCGCAGGATCGCGGCTTCACGCGCGGGCCGGAAGGCCGAGCCACCGAGGGCGCCGTTTTTCGACTTGATTTCCCGCACTTTTTCGGTGGCCGCAAAGCGCCGCTCCAGCAAACTGAGGAGGGCATCGTCGATGGCGTCCATTTCCCGGCGTATGCCTTCAAGTTCAACGTCTGATCCAACTGGTCCACTCATGTTCTTCAATCTCTAACGCACCCGGCAAGCCCCGCTGGCGCCGCTCCAGCAGGATTGAACCTTCATACTGGGAGCCGTCACAAAAGCAAAGACTTCGCGTCGTTTCCCCGGGTTCGGGCGGAAGGGGCGGGCAACAGCGCCGGCCGGAGCCGCGGCATCAACCTTCGCACCCGTTTGCCCGACGAAAAGGCATAAACCTGTTTCACCGCCTCGACGATAATGACCCCGGCAAACCGTGAGTTGATCCAGTCGCCCAGCCGTTCAATAGCCCCGGCGCTGGAAAGGACAAATCCCTTCGCCAAGGGTGGCATTTGCAGTGCATGGGTCCAGGAAACCGGGGAAAACCGCGCTTCCTTGAGCAGGCCGCCCAATTGCGTGCGTGAAAATGGCTGGCCATAGCCAAAGGGCGACGAGTCAAAGGCCGCCCACAACCCCCTGCGGTTTGGCACCACCAGGATCAACCGGGCCTGCGGGGCCATGACCCGCCAGACCTCCTGCAGCATTTCGATCGGGCTGTCGGTCAGTTCCAGCCCGTGAACGACGAGGGCCAGATCCACCGTGCTTTCAAGCAGGGGCAAGTCGAACTCGTCAACCAGCGCCGACCGGACGCCACCCTCCGCCGGCCAGTGAATGACCCCCTGCCGTGCCATCATGAAGGCCAGGCGGCGGCCCGTCTCGGACGGGAATTCATCGAGATAGGGTGTGGCAAATCCCAGGCCCATGACACAGGCATCATTGAGCGAGCCCAGCCGCGACCTCAGCTTGGCGGAAATCAGGCGGCGAGTAGCATTTCCCAAAGGACTCGCGTAGAATTCACGCAGCTCGACAACATCCATGACGGCAGCTTTTAGCGGTTTATGCCCGATGGATCATCAACGAAGAATAACAGGGTTAGCAATTCATATGTCCCATCTCGATATGCGCCAATTCATGTGCAGGTCCGACAACTATGGCGTGATCGTCCATGACCCAAAAAGCGGTGCCACCGCCTCCATCGACGCCCCGGATGCCGGGGCCGTGGAATTGGAACTCCGAAAATTTGGCCGGCAGCTGACCCATATCTTTACCACCCACCACCATGAGGACCATGTGGCGGGCAACCTCAGGCTCAAGGAGTTGTTTGGTTGCAAGATCATCGGACCGAGAGGCGAAGCAGAAAATATTCCCGGCATTGACATACAGGTTTCAGGAGGCGACACATTCAGCTGGGCCGGTCGCGAAATAAAGGTTTTTGACTGCCCGGGCCACACCAAAGGGCACATTGCCTTCCATATTCCGTCAGAATTATCCCTCTTCGCAGGCGATACCGTCTTTGCCATGGGTTGCGGCCGCGTCATTGAAGGCACCATGGAGGAAATGTGGCATTCTGTGAACCAGTTCCGCGCCCTGTCGCCAGCCACCTATGTCTATTGCGGACACGAATACACGGAAGCCAATTGCCGTTTTGCTCTCGTGGTGGAGCCGGGGAACCGCGCCCTGCAGCAACGCGCCATTGTGGTCGCCGGCCAGCGCGCCAGAGGCGAAATGACCTGCCCATCAACCATCGGCGATGAACTCAAGACCAACCCCTTCATGCGTTGTGACAGTCCCGGGATCCGGAAACTCCTGAACCTCGAAACGGCAAGCGATGCGGAAGTGTTTGCCGAACTCAGAATGCGCAAGAACAATTTTCGGTAGTTGTGCTTTCACTTCCGGAAGATCAATTCCTTGGCGGCCACCACTGCGCCGGCGGTAATAAGCACACAGGCCAAGGCTGTGGACCAATGGAACTGCGCGTATCCAAAGAACAGCAGGACCAGTGTTGAAAGAAGGGGCGCCGCATAGGATGAGGCACCGAGCACCATGATGTCGCCGCGCTTCAATCCGAAATCCCAAGTGTAAAAAGCAGCTCCCAGCGGCAGCAAGCCAAGACCGGCTATTGCTGACCATTCGAGCCTGCCCTGGGGCCAGACGGTTTGTTCAAAAATGAGATGGGAACCCAACGAGAGCAACGCGGCAGCAAGACAAAATCCTGAAATCACATCGGTTGGAACCTGGCCAAAGCGCCGGGCCAGCACCGAATAGCCGGCCCAGATGACCGCACAGGGAAGGGCTAGAATGTGGCCCAGCTTCAGGCCGTCGCTCAAGCCCAATCCCTGCCCTCTGGTGATCACGAGCACGGCTCCAGCCATTCCCAGGGCAACCCCCAGGAGGTGATGCAGTCGCAGTTTCTCGCCGGGCAGGAAGGCTGAAAAGAGCACCAGGAAGAGCGGCCACAAATAGGCGATGAGACTGACTTCGACCGGCGGAGCAATTCTGATCGCGGTGAAATAGATGAAATGGTAGCCAAAGAGACTTGCAATGCCCAAGGCCCAGAGCCGCCAATCCTGGTGCCTGAGAGCGGCGAGGGCGCGGGAACGGAAGGGCCATGTAACAGCCCCCATAAGACCACCGATGAAAAAACTCATGGCCGCAAGCTGGAAAGGGGGGACAGTGCCTGATGCCGAGGAAAACAATGCCAGGAAGGCCCACATCAGAACCGCCGTAAAGCCGATCAGCGTTGCAGTTCTGCGCGACAAAAAGAATTCCTCCAATAACCCAGCGTGGGGGACTATGGCCAAGCCATTCCGGGCATTCAAGCCAGGTTTTCACCAATGATGGCATCTGCCGTGGTGGTTTTCGAATTGAGAAACCGACGCCCGAAGACGCTGATCAATACCGCACCCACTATGATGCTGCCCCCGATGAAGGCGGCGCGCCCCGGATTCTCACCGACGAAAATCCAAGGCCAGAACGGGTTTATCACCGCATCCAGCATCGAGATCAAGGTGAGTGTCACGGCGGGGACCGAACGGGCGCCCCTGATAAAGAAGACAAGGGGAATGGCCAGTTGAAGGGTGGCCATGGCCGCCAGCAAAAGAACCTCCCGGAAACCGACATTGAAACCGCCACCCGCATGCCCCGCCGCAAAGCCCATGACCCCGGCAATGAAAAACGACATGATCCCGCCCAGGCAAATGGCCGGGACCATGTCGACGTTGCGGTATCTCCTGAGGGCCAGGGTCTGTCCGGCAAATGCCATGGGAACACAGATCGAGAGAAACAATCCCAATGAACGGCCCGCCTCCAATCCATCCCAGGCAATGACGGCGACCCCCAGGAGCGCCAGTCCCGCCGAAATCCATGCTTCAAAACCCGGCCTTTCACCCGTGACCCATGGGCTGAGAAGCGCTGCAAACAGGGGCGAGGTGGCGCCGATCACCGACACTGTTGCCGTACCGACCATCGTCAGCGACGTCACATAGAGTGTCGAACCCAGTGCAAAGAAGAGGGCTGAGGCGAACAATGCCACCCTTGGTATTTCGACGAATTTCCGGAAGGTGTCACGGCCATAGACAGCAACGAGATAGACCAACAGGGCTACGGCCATCCAGTAGCCCCGCCAGCAATTGAGCTGCCAGCCGTCAAGTCCTGGCATGATGCGGACAAAAATGCCGGAGAGACTCCACCCAAGGGTGGCCAACAACACGAAGAATACACCCGCCCCGTAGCTTTGCTCAGATGTCCCCAATATTGTCCCCGCCGCCGCTCAACCTTCAAAACCGGAATACTGGCGCGGGAGAGTGAAGAACATATGATTCAGAGAATCACGCCCGCAATTTCAAATTGTCGGCATCATAAGGACTTTCGGGGATGACGCTAGCCTTGAACATCCTGTCGAGAATCTTGATTTCCAGTTCGCCACCAAGAGTTGCGAATTCCGGACGGACCATACCGAGCGCCAAGGACTTGTTCACCCGCCAGCCAAACCCGCCGTTCGTGGCGCGGCCAACGAGCTTGCCCCTGGCATAAATGGGCTCGGAGCCTCGCGTGTCCGAATCGGCATCGGTCACCCCATGAACTTCCATGGTGACAAAGTTCCAGTTCAGCCCCTTCTCACGGCCGGCGACCAGCGCGTCACGCCCCAGGAACTGCCCCTTGTTGGGATGCACGAAACGGTCGAGTCCCGACTCGAAGGCCGAATACTCCACCGAAAGTTCTCGCGGAACCAGGCGGTAACTCTTCTCGATGGAAAGCGATGACATGGCCTTGATGCCATAGGGCTTGATGCCGAATTCACGGCCTGCTTCCATCAGCAAATCAAACAAGGCCACCTGCTGCTCGATGGGATGATGAAACTCATACCCAAGCTCACCGACGAAATTGACGCGAAGCACATGGCAACTGGTATGGCCCACGGAAATGGCCTGTCCCGAAAGCCAGGGGAAGGCCTCATTGGAAAGCTCGGCGATCGTGAGTTTCTGCAAGACCTTGCGCGCATTGGGGCCAGCCAGGACCAGAACCCCGAGCCGCGTAGTGATGGCATTGAGTTTCACCGAGCCGTCCTTGGGCAGCAGCTTGTGAAGTGTGTCATGGTCGTGGCGCTCGTAGGCGCCGGCGGAGACGAGATAGAAGCGGCCCGGCGCCCATTCATAAACCGTGAATTCCGCCCGCACCCCGCCGTGCTTGGTCAAAAGGTGGCAAAGCGCAATGCGCCCCATCTTCTTCGGAATGCGGTTGGCGAGGATTGAATCCAGCCATTCCCGCGCGCCGGGACCCGACACTTCCATCTTGGCGAAAGCCGACATGTCCTGAAGGGCGACATTGTTCATCACGTTGCGGCACTCTTCGCCGACAAAGCGGAAGGCGTTGGATCGGCGGAACGACCACTTCTCGACGATGCGTCCATCCTCGGTGGGAGCCGCATGGTTGTGGTTGAGCAGCACGTTTGGCCGGTCCAGGTCCTTCTCTGAAAGAGAATAGCCCTTCGGCGCAAACCAGCCCGGCCGTTCCCAGCCGTAGACCGAACCGAACACTGCGCCCAGATCCTTCATCCGGCCATAGCAGGGTGTGCGCTTCAACGGGCGCGCCGCGGCGCGCTCCTCTTCCGGATAATGCATGGTGAAGACGTTGGCGTAAGCCTCTTCATTCTTCACCTTGAGATAACCCTTGGAAGCGTAGGGCCCAAAGCGGCGCGGATCGACACCCATCATGTCGATGGTGGGTTCGCCGTCGACGATCCACTCCGCCAGTTGCCAGCCCGCCCCGCCGGCCGCCGTCACGCCGAATGAATGGCCTTCGTTCAGCCAGAAGTTCTTGCGGTCCCAGGCCGGGCCGATGATTGGCGATCCGTCAGGCGTATAGGCAATGGCACCGTTGTAAACCTTCTTGATACCCAGTTCGCCAAAGGCCGGAACCCGGGCGATGCAGGTCTCGATATAGGGCTCCAGCCGCTCGAGTTCGCCCTGGAACAACTCGTACTCACTCTGCTCGGATGGTCCGTCCACATAGCAGCAGGGCGCGCCTTTCTCGTAGATGCCGAGAACAAAGCCGCCGTTCTCCTCGCGCAGATACCAGGAGGAATCGGCTTCCCGCAGAACCCCCATCTCCGGCAGGCCCTTGGCCTGGCGTTCCCTGATCAGCGGCGACGGTTCGGTGACGATGTACTGGTGCTCGACGGGAATGACCGGGATGTCGAGGCCGACCATGGCGCCGGTCTTGCGGGCGAAATTTCCGGAGCAGGAAACCACATGCTCGCAAGCGATATCGCCCTTGTCCGTCTTCACCAGCCATTGGCCGGAAGGAAGCTGCTCGATCGCAACCACCGTGGTGTTGCGGTAGATCTCGGCACCCCGGTTGCGAGCCCCCTTGGCCAGCGCCTGGGTGAGATCAGCCGGCTGGATGTAGCCGTCATCAGGATGCTGGATGGCGCCAATGACACCATCAATCTCGCACAGGGGCCAAAGTTCCTTCAACTGTTGGGGGGTAAGCTTGTTGACCTTGACGCCAATGGTTTCGGCAATCCCGGCATAATACATGAACTCGTCCCAGCGATCCTTGGTGCGCGCCACCCGGATGTTGGAAACCTTTTTGAAGCCCACATGCTGGCCCGTTTCCGCCTCAAGTTCGCCATAGAGCTTGACCGAATATTTATGGATCTGGCCCACCGAATAGGACAGATTGAACAGCGGCAGGAGGCCAGCCGCATGCCAGGTGGACCCGGAGGTGAGTTCCTTGCGCTCCACCAGGACGACGTCGCTCCAGCCCTTCTTGGCCAAGTGATAGAGCGTCGAAACGCCAACCACGCCACCACCAATAACAACCACCCGTGCCTGCGTTTTCATGGAAATTCCTTTGAACCTGGAAACTGAATTTTGGCCACATTAGTGAAAGAAATTCAACAGACGTGAAGTGGAGCGACCGGGACGGGCCGGAATCCGACACAGGGACAAGGCTAGCCTCGCCCAAGCCCCATGTGGCGGATGATGAAACTGCTGAGGGCACCGACATCGTCCCGGTCAAAAACCGGCATCAGGGCATCCGGAATGGCCCCCGTGGCGGCAATGGCAACAATGGTCGGATCTTCGCCTGCAAGATGGGGATGATCGAGGGCCAGGTTGCGGACCTCGATCTTGTCGTGGCCATCGCGCTTGTAGCCTTCGACGATCACCAGGTCGCAGGGCGCCAGCTTGCCCAGGATATCATCAAGGGAAGGTTCCGACTCCCCCCGCAATTCGTGAATAAGGGCCCAGCGCCCCCGCGATACAACGGCCACCTCCGTGGCGC
Source organism: uncultured Aestuariivirga sp. (assembly GCA_964604435.1). GTDB lineage: Bacteria > Pseudomonadota > Alphaproteobacteria > Rhizobiales > Aestuariivirgaceae > Aestuariivirga. The sequence goes on from CAZRZB010000029.1 coordinate 21,743, forward strand.
CTGCCTTGCGATGCCGGAAACTGTCACGCCCCTCGTGATCGATGTCGAAGGAATGATGGGCATGCTTCACCGTTGAAACGCGAAACCCGCGACCAGTGAGGTCAATCACCAGTTTTTCAACCAGCGTGGTTTTCCCCGCGTTCTTGAACCCCGCCACGCCAATCACTTTCTGTCTCATGCTTTCCCCACTATTTGCTCTGCCCGCTGCAAATCCTCCAGCGTGTTCACATTGAAGAACGGGTCAACCGGATAGCTTGGCCACGCCACCACATGGGCTGATAGCCTGTGGACCCAATCCTTGACCCGGAACAGATTGTCCTTTGCGATAGCATCGGCAAGGTCGTCCAGCAGTTCGATTTTCCAGGCCCCAACAATATAGTGCTGGCGGCCAGCTGACGCGGCAATCGCAGCTCTGGTTCCATGTTCCAAGAGCCTTTTGACAAGATCGGGGGGCAGGAAGGGCGTGTCGGAGGGAACAGTCACCAGCACATCAGCGCCGACCGACTTTGCAAATGTCAGCGCCGCGTGCAGGCCGGCGAGTGGTGTGGTGAGATTCGTCAAGACATCAGGAATGACTGCCAAACGAAATTCCGAAAAACGTCCAGGATCGCCATTGGCATTAATCAGGAGCCGCTCAACCTGGGGGGTCATGCGCCCGATCACATGGGAGAGTATTGGCTTTCCAGCGAGTTTGAGAAAAGCCTTTTCCCTCGCGCCCATGCGACGCGACTGCCCGCCCGCAATGATCGCACCGATGATGTTCATGGATTCATATGCGCATAGAGCCGTTGCGGGGGAACCCAAACGGTTATTGCATCGCCCGCCTGGATAGTGCCCTCTCGCTCAACCCAGGCAGTGAGCCCGCGCTTGTGCATGGCGGATGCAACAAGCCCCGCCTTTGGTTCCGGATGGTGTTTGGCAACCACGTCAGCCACCTGGCGGCAGGGGAAGTTCTCCATGTCCACCACGATGGTCGCTCCCGATGGAAACTGCATCCGGCTGGACGGCGTGAGCAAGGTCAGGTCGGGGATGCCTGAAGTCACGATATTTGCTCCCAGCCATTCGGCCTTCATCTCCGGTATCCCCATGAGGGCGGCAATGTCGGCAAGTTCCTCTTCGGCGACGATGGTGAGCTGCCTGACATTGCGGATCTCCGTATCTCTTGGATACTGCTTGATCGTGCGCACGTCCGACGCCCGTGTCAGACCGGCGTGACAATCCCCTTTGATACCGGAAAACTGCACCTCGAGACGAGGAACTTCAGTCTTCTCAAGGCCCTTCTCCCGGGCGGCGCTAAGCAGCAATTTCTTGGTCTGGCCTACAAAGGGCGCTTTTGACAATAATTGTGGCAAGGGTGGCTCCCATCCCGGTAAATTAGGCCTAAAGAATAATCATGACTGATGCTGAATTCGAAGAGCTTATCGACCTTACGGGGCTTCTCTGTCCCCTGCCAGTGCTGAAAGCCCGCAGGCGCCTGGAATCCATGCCCTCCGGCCAGGTTCTGAAGGTGCTTGCGAGCGACCCCGTGTCGGCCATAGACATGCCCCACTTTTGCACCGAACAGGGCCACACTCTCTTGGGCAATTCCAGGGACGGCCAGATTTTCACCTTCAGGATCAGACGCAAATGACCTTTGATTTCGGCAGTTTCAACAATTGGGGTGCGCTCAAGAAAGTGGCCCTTCGGACTCCGGACGTGGCTTTCCACAGCGATGCCAGGATCGATGCCGAATGGCAGAAACTCAACTACCACTCAAGGCCCGACCTTGCCGCGGCAAGGCAGGAATTCACTCGGGTTGAGGCAATTCTCACCGGCACTGGCGCGGAAGTTATCAGGCTTCCCGACGGTGACGGCCTCACCCTCGACTCCCTCTATACCCACGATGCCCTGGTGATCACGCCGCGCGGCCTGGTGCGTCCCCACATGGGCAAGCCCGCGCGCCGCCTTGAGCCCAAGGTCAATGGCGCCTACCTCGAGTCCCTGGGCATTCCGGTCATCGGCGAAATCACCGCGCCTGGCCAGCTTGAGGGCGGTGACCTCGTATGGATTGACCGCCACACATTGCTTGCCGGAATCGGCTACCGCACCAACCAGGAAGGCATCCGCCAGCTTGGCAAGCTGGCTGGTCCTGACGTGGACATCCTCGCCTTCGACATGCCCCACTACAAGGGCAGGTCCGATGTCTTCCATCTCATGTCGTGCCTCAGTCCGCTGGCGGCCGATCTCGCGGTCGTCTACCTGCCGCTCATGGCCGCGCGGCTGGTAGAGTTCCTCGAATCGCGCGGCATCGGGTTTGTCCATGTCCCTGACAACGAGTTTGAAACCATGGGGTGCAACGTGCTGGCCCTCGGCCCCCGCCACGCCTTGATGGTGGAAGGAAATCCCGAGACTGAAAAACGCATGCGTGGTGCCGGGGTGAAGGTCGAAGTGATCAAGGGATATGACATCTGCCGCAAGGGTGAGGGCGGCCCAACCTGCATGACAAGGCCTCTCGTCAGGGCTTGAGCAGCGCCCGTACTTTCTCTGAGAACCCGACGGTTATTGAACCATCGGCATGTTCAATCAGCGGGCGGCGGATGATTGACGGGTTGCGGACAGCCAGCGCAACCGCCTTCTTTTCCGTAAGATTTTCCGTCTCCAACGAAGCAAGCCCTCGCCAGGTGTAACCTGCCCGGTTGAGCAATTTTTCCCAGCCGCCCAAATTGGCCGACCATTTTGCAACCTGCGCCGGATCCAACGGTGCCTCTTTCACATCGCTGAAACGATAGTCAATTCCATTCTCATCAAGCCACGCCAGCGCCTTCTGGCAGGTGGAGCATTTCCTCAGGCCAAAGACTTTCAGCTTCATGGGTTGTCACCTGTTGAGGGAAAGCGTCTTGTCGGTAAAGGCCTCCGCGCCCCCGGAAAGCTGATCGGTAAAGGCCTTGAACAGCCCTTCGATCATGCCTTTTTCAATGTCTTTGACAATGAACACCATGCGCGTTGTTTCATCCCCGTCCGGCCAGGCAGGCAGCCGGACCGGCGGATGGAAAACATGCTGCACCCCGTGCAGCACAATGGGTTTCTTCGGCTCATCGGTGGTTTTCACGATAGCCTTCATGCGCAGCATGTTGGCCCCGTGATAGGATTTCAGAAGCTCCATGAAGAGCTCAAGCCCGGCCGGGCTGATCGGCTGGCTTTCGGTGAAGCTGAAGGACCGGATATGGGCATCATGGCGCGACACATCATGATGATGGTGGCGGTGACGCTTTCCGGCGGTTTCGTAGGCTTCCGCCGCCAGCCACTTGCGCACATCGACGGTTTTCTTTTCCGGATCGAACAGGCCCATGTTGAACAGCCGTGGCGCCGTTGCTTCGTTGCGATGGGTCGTCAGCAGCCGGGCGGCGGGATTGAGCTTTCGCAAGCGTGCAATGATCGCAAACAACGTGTCTTCGCCCTCCCGGCCCGAGAGGAGGTCTACTTTCGTCAGGACGATACGGTCAGCCACCGAAACCTGCTTGACAGCTTCGGCATGGGCATCAAGCGTGGCCCAGCCATTGAAGGCGTCGACAACCGTCACCACACCCTCCAGCCGGCAGCACTCGAGCAGGCTCGGCTCGCTCATCACCGAATGCAGGACCGGAGCCGGGTCCGCCAGTCCGGTTGTTTCGATGACGATGCGGTCAAAGGCCTTGATCTCGCCCCGGCCGCGCCGCGCCAACAGGTCGTTCATCGTGTCGATGAGATCGCCGCGGATGGTGCAGCACAGGCAGCCCGACGCCA
>CAZRZB010000030.1:0-24937 GCA_964604435.1 uncultured Aestuariivirga sp.
CCGCGATCACCAAGGACAATATTGATGAGCCGCGCTTCTGGGGCAACCTGAAGGCCCCGACCGACAAGATCGTGCCGGTCGAATAGCCAACCCTCAATCTCCCGGGCCACATGTGTGGCCCGGGAAACCCAATTGGAATGTTGCCATGATCGGTTCCCACCAAAGAGCGACTGTCGAGTTCATCCTCGACAATCTCGTCTGGTTCATGCTTGTTGTCGTGCTGGCTGTTTTCTCAGTCGCGATTCCAAATTTCTTTCAGATTGGCATCTTTGCCAACATCGTCGAACAATCGACCTTTGTCGGTGTCATGGCCATTGGCCTTGCCATTGTCATCATCGCAGGCCACATGGATCTGTCGGTTGAGTCAATTGCAGCCCTTACCGCCATGGTGACCGGCATACTCTTCTGCACCCATGGTATTGGGCTCGGCTACGCACTGACGCCGGAGTGGCTTATCGTTCCGGTTTCGCTGCTGCTGGCTCTCATCGTCGGTGGCCTTGTCGGTGCCCTGAATGGCTGGCTTGTCGTCCGGTTGAAAATGAACGCCTTCATCGTCACGCTCGCTTCCTACATCTGGGTGCGGGGCCTGGTGGTTGCCGTATCGGGCGGCCGTTCGGCCCAAGGACTGCCGCCATCCCTGAGGTTCATCGGGATTGACACTGTAGCCTTCATACCGCTCATCGCCTGGATTGCCGTTGCCTGCTTTGTGCTGTTCACCTTCATCATGGCGAAGACCCCGTTTGGCCGCCACGTCACCATGATCGGCGGCAACGCCGTTGCCACCTTCCGCGCCGGCATCAAGGTCGACAGGCTCGTCGTTTACTCGTTCGTGCTGGCTGGTGCCGTTGCGGGAGTGGCGGGCTGGCTGCTTGCCATCCGCACCTCCGGCGCCACCGCCAATCTGGGCACGGGCATGTTGTTCAACGCTTTTGCAGCCGTGGTGATCGGTGGCGTCAGCCTGAAAGGGGGCGTCGGGCAGCTGCCAGGCGTCTACGCTGGCGTGCTGCTGCTCTCCACCATCCATACCGCGATCAATCTCATGGGATTGCCTGCCCACTATACCCAGATGATCCTCGGGGGATTGGTGCTTGCGGCCGTGCTGCTGGATACGGTCAAATTGTCAATCCGCCAGAGGTTGGCATGAGCGGCCGCCTTAACGGCCGCATAGCCCTGATTATTGGCGCGGCGCGTGGCATAGGTGCGGCAATTGCCGAACGCCTTGCCGAGGAGGGCGCACGGATCGTTGTGGCGGACAGCGAAGTGGAAGCTGGCCGCGCCACCGCCGGGCGTCTCAAGGGACGTTTTGTGGCCACGGATATTTCGAAGAAAGCCGATGCCGAGCGCGCGGTTAGCGAGGCTGTTGAGGCCTTCGGCGGGCTGGATATCATCGTCCAGAATGCCGGCATCTATCCCTGGACCCTCATTGAAAATATCGAACCCGAGGAATGGGACTTGGTGATGGCGGTCAACCTTAAGGGCACCTATCTTGCCGCGCGCGCCGCACTGCCGGTCATGAAGGCAAGGAAATCAGGCCGGATGATCTTCACATCCTCCATTACCGGCCCGCGGGTCACCAGCCCCGGCCATGGCCATTATTCGGCCTCCAAGGCCGGCATCAACGGCTTCATCAAGGCGGCGGCCCTCGAGTTTTCGGGATATGGCATCACGGTGAATGGAATTGAGCCCGGCAATATCCTGACCGAAGGGATGAAAATGCACCGTTCGCCTGCTTTTATCAAAACCATGGAGGACGCGGTACCGCTCGGACGCCTCGGCACGCCACGCGACATCGCCAATGCGGCCTTGTTTCTCGCCTCCGATGACGCTTCCTATATTACGGGCACGACAATCATTGTTGATGGCGGGCAAACCCTGCCGGAGGGCAAGGACTTCAGGCTTAATCCGGAGTGACGCCAATGAATATTCTCGATTACTTCAGTTTTGAAAATGTTGGGCGAAAGATAGAAGATCTCGAGACACCGGTACCACTTGTGGATATCGCTGTGGTCGAGCGCAATCTCAGGAAGTGGCAGGCGCGTTGTGATGCCCTGGGAATTGCCAACCGTCCCCATATCAAGACCCACAAGCTCGTGGCGCTTGCCAAGGCGCAAGTTGCTCTCGGGGCGCGGGGCATCACGGTGCAAAAGCTCGGCGAAGCCGAAGTGATGGCCGATGCCGGTCTCGACGACATGCTGTTGACCTTCAACATTGTCGGCCGCCATAAGCTCGAGCGCCTCGCAGCCCTGGCCCGGCGCATCAGGATTTCTGTCGTTGCCGACAGCCGGGAAGTTGTCGAGGGCCTGAGCCAGGCGGGGCAGTCAGCTGGCCGTGACATAGCTGTGCTGGTCGAATGCGATACCGGCGCTGGCCGCAACGGGGTTCAGTCGCCCGAGGCGGCGGTTGACCTCGCGAAGTTCATCGCCTCCAGCAAGGGGCTGGCCTACGGCGGCCTCATGACCTATCCGGGCCCCCGCGCCGAGGCGGACAGCTTCCTTGCCAAGGCCCTGGGCCTTGCGGCGCAGTCCGGTCTCAAGACAGCCGTCGTGAGCTCCGGCGGCTCGCCCGACATGTGGAAGGATGAAGGCCTTTCCCATGTGACCGAGTATCGCGCCGGAACCTACATCTACTTCGACCGCTCGCTTGTTGAACGCGGTGTTTGCACCTACGACGACTGCGCCTTGAGCGTGCTGTCGACCATTGTGAGCCGGCCGAACGACAAGCGCGCCCTGATCGATGCAGGCTCAAAGGCCCTGACCAGCGATCTTCTGGGCCTCAAGGGCTATGGCGTGGTTCGGGACCTTGATTTTGCCCAGGTTTACAATGTGAATGAGGAGCATGGTTATCTCGATATCTCGGCCTGTTCAGGCAGGGCCAAGGTGGGAGATTTGGTTCGCGTGACGCCCAACCACGTCTGCCCGGTCACCAATCTTTATGACAAGGTCGTCATCGTCCGCGGCCAGGAGGTTCTGGGGGCCGTGAAGGTCGACGCGCGCGGCAAGGTGCAGTGAGGCCCCATGCGCTATGAACTGATGCTGCCGCACCAGATCAGGTCGGCTATCGCCGGGAATTGGCCCGTCGTCCTGCCTCTGGGTGTCCTGGAGTACCACGGCGAGCACCTCGCCGTCGGCATGGATACCCTGGCCGTGGTCAAGACCCTGGACATTCTCGAGGGCGAGATGGACTTGGTCATACTGCCGCCCTTTTACTACGGTACCAGCAGCTATGCGGTTGAGCCGCCCGAAGGAAACGGCTCGCTGCAGGTCGGCGCCCAGGCCCTTTTCCCCTTCGCCCAGGAAATGTTCACCGGCCTGCTGCGCATTGGTTTTCGCAACATTCATTTCTTCATCCATCACCAGACGGAAAACTTTGCCGTCGGCATGCCCACCGACCTGGCCTTCAAATTCGCCGCACGTCAGGCGATCTTCGCCTTCCTGGAAAAGGAACGGGGCGAGGGCTGGTGGGGCAACGCCAAAATGGCGGACTACTACGCCCAGCAGAAGGGGGGCGACGATCCTTTCAACTGGATCAAGGGCCATCCCCTCATGACCGCCGGGACGATTGCGGAATATCCTTTTGACCACGCCGGAAAGGGCGAGACGTCGCTGATGATGGCATTGTGCCCGGAAGCTGTCGATATGGGAAAAGCTACCGATGGAACCTGGTACACGCGGGACGCCAAGGAGGCCACACCCGAGCTGGGAACAAAAGGCCGGGACCTTGTCCTGGCACACATGCGCAGCGTCCTTGGCCGCGGCGGGAAATAGGATGTTACGGCCACAATCATCGCGGTAAAATCGCCTTCCCGCCGGTTCGGGGAGCGTGGCAGAGACTATGGCTTGCGGCCGGCGTGATAGAGCTGAAGAATGTCCTCGCGCCGGCAAAGCTGGGTGCCGGGCGTCATTGCGGCAGCGGCTCCCGCTGCAAGGCCGAGCCTGAAAGCCTCCTCGGGCGGCTTGTCATTCGACAGGGCCCAGACCATCGCCCCCAGAAAGCTGTCGCCGGCGCCAACGGCCGAGCGCACCCTCACAGGGGTGGCGGGGAGTCTCAGGACTCCGGCGGCACTCGCAAGCAAGGCCCCGTCAGCCCCCATTGTCACGGCAACGAATTCCGCCGCATCGCGCGCAACCAGATCCGCAGCCGCACGGCGAATGCCGTCTTCGTCGAGTTTCTGCCCGGTCAATTGCTCAAGCTCCCCGCGGCTGGGTTTCACCAGGAAGAGCCGCGATTCCCTGAGCGCCGCTTTCAATCCCGCGCCTGACGTGTCGAGCACGAATTTCAGCCCCTTGCCTGCTGCACTCTTCGCCATGCGCGCAAAAGTGCCTTCCGGCGCACCCGGCGGCAAGCTGCCGCTGGCTACGACAAAACCCGAATTCCGGGATGCGATCGCGTCAAAGCATGGCTCTATCGCTTCAGGTTGAACCGGCGGTCCGGCTGGGATGAAACGATATTCAAGGCCTGTCGACTGCTCCTGAACCATGAAGGCAATGCGTGTCTGGCCCGCGACCGGAATGCGCCGCCGCCGTATTTTCTGTTCGTCCAGAAGGCGGTCCAGAAACGCCCCCATTTCGCCGCCAGCCAGATACAGCGCCTCGGCATCGCCCCCGAGCACGGCGATAACACGGGCTACATTTATCCCGCCCCCCCCGGGCTCATATCTTGTCGACGACATCCGCGTCTTGCGCGTCGGCCGCACGGCCTCCGCAACCCCCGACATGTCGATGGTGGGATTGAGCGTAATGGTCAGGATGGGCTGCATGGGCTTCCGCTAACAATAGGCGCTTCACACCGAAACGTCATCTGCAAACGTACCCTCGAATCAGGTAACGCTCTTCAGCTTGTCGATGCCCAGCATCTCCATCATGGCCTTCTCGTAGAGGGTTTCGCTCGTTCCTTGGCGCATCTTGTGGAGGAAGTATTTTTCGAAGGCCACCTTGGCCGCATGGACCCACTTTCCGGATGACGACCAGTTGACATTGCGCGGCGGAATCTGTGGCTGGGCCACGAAGGCCACACCGGAATCGCCAAAATCAGCCAGGCACACGGCGTTCCAGGTGCCCTGGTGCCTGGGCTCCTGGCCGCGCAGGATCAGCCCGACATTGAGCGCCGTTGCCGTTACCATCGATTCTATCATGAACCCGGTTTTTGGCACGCCGCAGGGAACCGGCGTCGGCCCCATCGGCGGGATTGCCACACAGACGCCCACCGCAAAGATGTTGCCATATTTCGGGTTGCGCTGGTGCTTGTCGATCAGGATGAAGCCGCGGGGGTTGGTAAGCCCAGCGATATCGCGTACCGCGGCGATGCCACGGAACGCGGGCAGCATCATGGAGAACGAAAACGGCAGCTCTTTCGTGGCTTTCACCGTGCCATCGTCGGCGATCTCCTCGACCGTCATCTTGCCAGCAGCAACGCTCTTGAGCCGCGTGCTGGTCATCCACTTGATGTGGTGCTCGCGCATTTCGCTTTCCAGCAGGCCCTTGGTGTCGCCCACCCCGTCGAGGCCGAGGTGGCCGATATAGGGTTCCGAGGTCACGAAGGTCATCGGCACGCGGTCGCGGATCTTGCGGCGGCGCAGCTCGGTTTCGAGAATGAAGGTGAATTCATAGGCCGGGCCGAAGCACGATGCCCCCTGCACCGCGCCCACGATAATCGGGCCGGGGTTCTTGCAGAAGGCTTCGAAAGCCGCGCCTGCCTTCTCTGCATGATCAATATGGCAGATGGAGTGGGTGAAGCCATCGGGACCCAGCCCCTCAATCTCGTCAAAGGCCAATTCCGGGCCAGTGGCAATAATGAGAAAATCGTAAGTGACTGATGACCCGTCCTCAAGTTCGATTGTGTTGCTGTCGGCCAGGAGTTTTCTTGCCGCGACGGGTTTGAAGTTGATGCCCTTCCTGGCAAAGACCGGGGCAAGATCGACCTGGACGGCATCCCGCCTGCGCCAGCCCACCGCGACCCAGGGGTTAGAAGGCACAAAGTGATACAAGGGATCCTTGGTGATGACCGTCAGCGTGTCTTCGGGACGCAATTGCGCCTTCATTTCATAGGCCATTATGGCGCCGCCCAATCCGGCACCCAGGACAACAACGTGAGCCATGGCCATCTCCTATTCTGGCTGAACTATTGCGGCACTCCGTCTTTTCATCCGCTTCACGAGCATATTGCTGGCAATGAACCGACGAATATGCGGGATCAAAAGTTCAGCACTTAAAGACCCCAATATATTATGGGGCATTGCCCAGGCATTGACCTGCATCAATGCCATGTGCGGTTTGGGCCGCAGGAGTCCTGCCGCCTGAGCGCCACTGAGCTGGCCGGGATCACCAGGACAGTGAGCGCCGTTGACGGGGCAAGACCATAGGGCAGGGAGATGGAGTTGAAGACGATGATTCCGGCCAGTGCAAACGGGATGGGTGTGAGGATGGCTATCGGCGCATGCAGGTGTACTGCGGCGGGGTGGCGGCAAGCAGCGTTGGCTTTTTCTGTCCTGGTTCTTTTACCTTGGTTTTCAGCCAGTGGATCGGGGTCTCGCCGGGCGAGTTCAAGCAGTAGAACGCCGCGTCGCTTCGCTCATGCTGGGCGCTGATCAGTTGAGCCTTTTCAATCTTGTCCGGCCGAATTGGCAATCTCGCCGACATATTCGGCGATTGCCAGCGACGCGGTAAGGCCCGGCGATTCAATGCCAAAAAGATTGATCAGACCTTGGCAACCATGTTGTGCTGGGCCCTGGATGATAAAATCCGTGCCCGAACCGCCGGGCCGTTCGACTTTTGGGCGGATGCCGGCATAGGCGGGGTGCAACATGTCTGGCCTGATTCCCGGCCAATAGCGGGCAATGCTCGCGCTGAACGATTGTGCCCGCCGCGCATCAACCTCATAGTCAGGGCTCTCGATCCATTCCACATCCGGGCCAAAGCGGCCGGCCCCGGCAAGGTCGAGCGTGAAATGAATCCCCAAGCCGCCGGGTTCCGGCATCGGATAGACCAGATGCGAAAACGGCGCCTTGCCGGACAGGGCGAAGTAATTTCCCTTGGCGAGATGAAGCGGCGGGATGAATGACGGATTGAGGCCGGAAATCGCGCTGGCCAGGGCTTGTGCGCCAAGTCCCGCGCTGTTGACAACCAGCCGCGCTTCAATCTCGACGCCGCTGTCTCCGCCTGCCACGATTGCCACTTTGCCATTCACCACGTGCCCGGATTTGACCGGCGCATGAAAGACGGGGGTGCAGCCTTTGGCCGTGGCATCGCCCAGCAAGGCCAGCATGAATTGGTGGCTGTCGACAATTCCCGATGATGGCGACAGCAAGCCTGCCGCGCAGCTGATTTCCGGTTCCAGGGCGTATACGTCACTCTCGCTCAGGAGGCGCAGATCATTCACGCCATTGCCTTCGCCTTGCGCCTTGAGGGCGAGAAGTTGCGGCACCTGTGCCGCCTGGTCGGCGACGATTATTTTTCCGCATTGGCGGGCTTCGATGCCACGTTGCGCACAGTAGGCGCGCAGCATGTGGCGGCCAGACACGCAGAACCTGGCCTTGAGGGAATGCTGGCCATAGTAAAGCCCGCCGTGGACAACTTCGCTGTTGCGCGAACTGACTCCCGTACCGAAGCTTTCCGCCCGCTCCAGCAGCAGCACGTCGCGGCCATCCAGGCTGAGCTGGCGCGCAATGGCCAGTCCCACCACGCCGGCGCCAACCACGATGACATCTACCCGTTCCACGCGCCCCTCATCGGTTGTATTCGCCAGGCTGGCAGCTTGGCCGGTAATGACAAGCTAATTGATTGTTGAGGCATTTTGGCCCAGACATGTGAATCATCCAAATTTGCGAATTCGGGAGCGAAGATGATGAAGACCGAGCTTCTGTCCGGTGTTTTTGCACCAGTGCTGACGCCGTTCAAGGAAGATCTGGCAATCGACCGGAAGGCCTATCTTCAATTCTGCAAATGGCTGCTGGCAAATGGGGTGGGGCTGGCGGTTTTCGGCACCAACTCGGAGGCGAATTCGCTGTCGGTTGCGGAGCGGATCGAATTGCTCGCGTATCTCGTTTCGAATGGGATTCCTGGCTCCAGCCTCATGCCCGGCACAGGCGCTTGTGCCTTTCCCGACTCGGTCGCACTGACCCGGGCGGCGCTTGCCGCGCGTTCCGCGGCGGTGTTGATGCTGCCGCCGTTCTTCTACAAAACCGTGAGCGAAGACGGCGTATTTGCCAGCTATGCCGAGGTGATCGAACGGATCGGTGACCCGAAACTGAAAATCTGCCTCTATAACATTCCGAAATTGTCCGGTGTTGCGATCACCTTGCCGTTGATCGAGCGTCTTGTTGCACGCTATCCTGAAACGGTTGTGGGCCTGAAGGATTCATCCGGGGACACTGCCTATACGTTGAGCGTGATGCAGGCGCTGCCGGCGTTCCGCGTGTTCTGCGCCAGCGAATCGCTTCTCCTTGAGACCATGCGCAATGGCGGCGCCGGCTGCATTTCGGCCTGCGCCAATTTCAATCCCGCTGCCATCGTCAGGCTGTACGAGAACTGGCGAGGCCCGGATGCCGAAGCCCTGCAAAAGGCCGTCAACCCCGTGCGCGGCATTATTGAATCGCGCCCGATGATCGCGGCCTTGAAAGCGGGCACGGCAGCCTATGGCAAACATGCCAGCTTCGCCACCGTGCGTCCGCCGCTCACGGGATTGAACGATGCGGAAACCAAAGCGCTGCTTTCCGCGCTTGGCGAAGCCGGCTTTGCCATGCACGGACTGAGTGAGCATCTGGCCGCGGCGGCGTGATTGCGGAGTGCAAAGCGTCCATCGCGCCGCTTGGCAACCGAATTGCGCGATGGCCTTACTTCAACGGTCTTTGCCACCCATCCACGGATATCAGCTGAAAGAGCTTGAATTGCCTGCTGGCCTCCTCTCCGGCAGGCAGCTCGAATCAGGCCATTGTTGATCGGAGAAACCCCTATCCGATTCATTCAAAAAAGGGATTGGCTCACGTTGAAATATTGGAATCTGGCACAGGAAAAAATGGTGCCCAGGGGCGGAATTGAACCACCGACACGCGGATTTTCAGTTCCCGGAGTGCTCTATCCCCCCGCCTCCCGTCATATCTGCTGCTTGCTTAAATATTTGATCTGCGGCACTTTCCCGTTCCCAAGTCATCATCACATGATGATAGTGCACATTTCATGCTGGTACCACGGCGATACCACGAGAATGGGGTTTGTCGGCAATGAGCGCATGAATGTCCGCGCTGTGTCAGGAACCAGATGCACTTCTGGAATCAGTCGCCAAGCAGACATCCATTGGAGACTCCTGCACTTCCCATTTTGACCCGGAGTCGAAGTCGCTAACAGTCCGAAGAGCACTTAAGTCCATCACACGTCTCATCGGAGAAAAGATCTCGACTTAATGTATCCGTGACCACCATACTATTGCAATTCCAGGAACTCGGCTGACGATTGGCTTGTTTCTGGAATGAAATAAGTAACAGGGCTCTTTGCTGCAACGCATCATTTTTTTGACGTGCAGGTCACAAATTCATCTAACCGAATGGCTGGACTCGTGACGTGGGCAGACTAGAATTAGGAGAGACATGGAACATGATCATCCCAAAGCTCGGTCTGGAAAATTAAAGTCGCGGCGGCAGATTATCGCGTTCGGCGCCGGCTGTTTGTGGAGCGTCAATTCAGCGGTGACAGTGAGTGTTGCGTCTACCACTCCGCTAAACTTTGGGCTTACCGCCGTATTTTTGACCAACGACCTCGAATTGCTGACCAAGCTTAAAGCCTATCTCTCGCGCAAGATGGGCCGTGAGGTTCAACTGGTCCAACGCCGGACCTATGAGGAAATCACCGCGCTGCTCTTGTCCGGACAACTCGATGGCGCATGGATTTGTGGTTATCCCTTTGCCCAATTCCGCGATCAACTCACTCTGATTGCCGTTCCATTATGGAGGGGAAAACCACTCTATCAGTCATACCTTATCGCGCCAAAGGGCAGAGAGGTCCAAACGATCGATGACCTCAGCGGCGACATTCATGCCTTTTCCGATCCCAACAGCAATTCGGGCTATTTGGTCACGGCGTCTTTGTTGGCCGAAAGAAAGTTGCGGCCTGACCAGTTTTTCAGAAAAACCATTTTCACCTATGGGCACCGGAATGTCGTTCGCGCCGTGGCATCTGGATTGGCCCAAAGCGGGAGCGTGGACGGCTATGTGTGGGAAGTGATGTCTTCCATCGAACCGGACCTGACAAGCAAGACCGAGATTGTAAGCATGTCAGAGCTTTTGGGTTTTCCACCAATTGCCTGTCTAAAAAGCCAGCAGAAGTCGGAAGGAGTAGTTCTGCTTCACCAGGCTTTGACCGAGATGGCCCAGGATGACGAGGGCAAACATGTGCTCGAAATGCTGAAGCTCGACGGATTTTCCGATGAGCCCGACTCGCTTTTTGACAGCATCGCCGCAAAAATGATGCTTGTCCGAGGGCTTGGATCGTGAAATCCGAAGTTGTGGTAAGCCGATTGAACCCCACGACCTGGCCGCTCTCGGTCAAAGTGCCATTGCTTGTTGCCATTCTCATGTTCACCGTGAGCGCCATCATCACCAATCGCGTGCTTTCAAGATTGGAAGACAACCAAGAGCAGCATCTCCAGCAGCTTGCATCTGCCTATCTCGACGGCCTGTCAGCCTCGCTCATTCCGTCGGTCTTTCGAGAAGATGTGTGGGAGGTTTTCGACGCGCTCGACAGATCGCGTGAACGTTACCGCGGCCTGAATGTCCGGTGGACAATTGTCACCAATGCCGACAGCAAAATACTCGCGGCAAGCGATCCGACAAGATTCCCGTCCGAAACCATTGCCGCCGATGCGGTGCAGGCGCACTTCAGCCAGGGCAAGGAGGTCACCCTTGAACCGGGCATAGCTACCGCTTTCCTGACCAGGCCATTGTCCTATCAGGACCGTGAGATCGGCAGGATATATGCCGAAGCCGACATTGGGCCTCTCCTCAAGGAACGCGACGAGGTGTTTCGGACGCTGCTTCTCACCAACCTGCTCCTTACGCTTATCCTGACAATTGTCGGGTACCTGGTAATCCTCCACATGATCAAGCCAGTTCGCATCATGTCGGTTCATCTTGATCAGGCAAGCCAAGGGAAAGTGGACCTTATTCCAAATCCGATCATGGCGCGTCAAAGCCGCGAGTTTCGCCGCCTGTTCGGGAGATACAATACTCTCTTGCTTGCAGTGAATGAGCGAGAATCCCTTGCCGGCCAGCTTGCCGAAGAGGAAAAACTGGCAAGTCTGGGGCGCCTCGCATCAGGCATGGCCCATGAAATCAACAATCCGCTGGGCGGCATGTTCAATGCGCTCGATGCTTTGAAAAAGCATGGGAACAGGGAGTCGGTCCGCGAGACCTCGGTCCGGCTCCTGGAAAGCGGACTGACAGGCATCCGCGATCTTGTCCGCTCGACGCTTGCCTCATATCGCGCTGACCAGCGCCCACGTGACTTAACGATTGCCGATCTCGATGATCTCCGGTTGCTGGTCAAGCCCGAGGCCAAGCGCAAGAAACTGAAGCTGGAGTGGAAAAATGAGATCAGCCAACCGATTCATGTCCCCGCCGTGCCAGTACGTGATGCCGTGCTTAATCTGCTGCTTAACGCCTGCGCCTCAAGCGTCGAAGAAGGCAACGTGAAATTTCATGCGCGCGCTGACGGCGGCGTTCTGATCGTTGAGATATCCGACCACGGCCGCGGGCTTCCTGCGCATATCCGGGAATATATTGAGAGAGATGGAGCAGGTTCGGTCCCACTTGATAAGAGATCCGGATTGGGCTTGTGGATTGTAAAACGTCTTTGCGATGAAATGAACGGGAAGATGACTGTTGTGGCAACCGGCAGTTCGGGAACAATCATTCGATTGACGGTGGCACCAAAAGCCGCGGAGTTCAAACATGCTGCTTGAGGGGCGGGCAATCGGGTTGGTGGAGGACGATCTGATCATGGGCGAGTCGCTTGTGCAGAGCCTGTCCCTTGAGGGTTGCCACGTTGACTGGTGGAAAACGGGCGCGGAGGCCATGCGCGGGCTGCGCGCGACGACCCCAGATCTTGTCGTTTGCGACATAAAACTGCCTGATATCAATGGTGATGACCTGTTCCGCCAGTTGGCAGCGGTTTCAGCGATTCCGCCATTTCTGTTTGTGACAGCCTTTGGTGACATAGATCAGGCTGTTGCCATCATGCGGGCGGGTGGCAGCGACTATGTTACCAAACCATTCGATACCGGCACGTTCATTGAACGGGCCCGCAGCCTGATCCAGCGCAATCCGGTGACGCGATCTGATGCAGTCTTGGGTATTTCCGACGCGATGCATGACGTCGAGAGCATGCTTCGGCGGGTTTCCAGCCTTGCGAGTCCTCTCCTTTTCACCGGTGAAACCGGTGCGGGCAAGGAGGTATGCGCCCGGTTTCTGCACGGCGTTTCGCAGCGCTCGAAGGAACCCTTCATTGCGGTCAATTGCGCGGCGATTCCCGCTGATGTGCTGGAAAAGGAGCTTTTTGGCCATAAGGGAGCGGGTTCGCAAGGCTTCCACCGGGGGTTTGTTGAACGGGCCAGAAGTGGCGTGCTCTTTCTTGACGAAGTTTCGGAACTGCCGGTTCACCTTCAGGCGAAGCTTTTGCGGTTGGTCGAAACCGGGGAGTTTCATCGGATCGGCGGCGAACAAGCCCTGCAGTTTCACGGGCGGATCATATGTTCCACGAATTGCGATCTGACCGAAGCAATTCGCCGCGGGACATTCCGTGAGGACTTCTATTACCGCATCAATGTCATGTGCGTGGAAGTGCCTGCGCTGCGAAACCGGACTGATGATATTCCTTGGCTGATTGATCGATTTGTTGAGCAATTCAAGGTGATGGATCATTCCGGTATTCGCGGTATGAGCACGCTCGCGCAGGAATATGCCCTTGAGTATCCCTGGCCCGGCAATGTGCGGGAGCTTAGAAATCGAATAGAGCGGGCAGTCGTACTGGCGAATGGTGAATGGATAATGCCCGGCGATATGTTCCCGGAGTTCAAGGGATCACACACTGCAGGGCACGGAGTATTTTCGACACTCGCAGAGATCCGCGATGCTGCCGAAAGGCGGCAGATAGAACGCGCCCTGCAGCAAACCGGCGGCCACATCATGGAAGCCGCCAGATTGCTTAATGTCTCCCGTACAACGCTGTGGGACAAGATGCGCCGCCTGGGGCTTTCGAGCGATAACTTCTGAAGCCAGAGGTTCAGCTTTCCTGACCTTCGGCCCTGCAACATGTTCAGAAACCTGAACATGACTATCGCTAAGTGGCTGAAATGTCCCGTGCTAGTTTTGCTGCACCGCAAATAAGTGACTTCGGTATTTCCGTATAACGTGACCCCGAGAATAGAACCGTGCGCAATCGGGAGAATCGCAATGAAAAGATGTGACAAGATGGTTGAAGTTGGCCGCCGCCAGTTCCTGCGCGGGGGATTTGCCACCGCTGCGGCGCTGCCGATGGTCGGGCTCATGGCGAAGGATGCCAGGGCCGCCTCAAACGGTGCGCTGCTTGATTATCCCTCGGAAAAACTCGCCAACATCAAAGACCTCAAGGTCAATGAACCGATGGAGATTTCCTACCCCGATGCCGATGCGCCAGGCGTTTTGCTGAAGCTTGGCAAGGCTGTGGAGGGCGGTGTCGGCCCCGATGGCGATATTGTGGGCTTCACCACCGTCTGCCCGCATAAAGGTTTCCCGCTCAGCTACAATGCCGAAAGCCGCACCATGAACTGCCCCGGCCACTACTCCGTCTTCGATTGCGAAGCAGGAGGCCAGCAGACCTGGGGGCAGGCCACACAAAACCTGCCGCAATATATCCTGCGCGTTGACGACAAGGGCGACATTCACGCCGAAGGCGTTGATGAACTGCTCTACGGCCGCCTGTCGAACGTACTGTAAGGGAGAAGAATCATGGCTTTTAAGAGAAATATCGCCCGTCTGCCGATCATCCCAGCAGACGCCAAGAAACACAACGTCACCTGCCACTACTGCATCGTGGGCTGTGGTTACAATGCCTACACATGGCCGATTAACAGGCAGGGCGGCACCGCTCCAAATGAGAATGCGCTTGGTGCTGATCTCTCGAAACAGCAGCCGGCAGATAGCGAGGCGTGGTATGCGCCATCGATGTATAATGTCGTCAAGCAGAACGGCAAGGACGTGCACCTCGTCATCAAGCCCGACAAGACCTGCAGTGTAAACGGGGGACTGGGCTCGGTGCGCGGCGCGCGCATGGCCGAGAACCGCCGCTCCGATAAGACCGGCACGCAGCAGCAGCGCCTCGAAGAGCCGATGATCTGGCGTTACGGCACCTGGCAGCCGACAAGCTGGGATGACGCGCTTGATCTCGTCGCCCGCGTCACCGCGCGGGTCATCGACAAGGACAACGAGAATGATCTCTTCGTGTCCATGTTCGACCATGGCGGTTCGGCTGGCGGCTACGAAAACACCTGGGGCACCGGCAAGCTCTACTTCCAGTCAATGAAGGTAAAGCACTGCCGCATCCACAATCGCCCTGCCTATAATTCGGAAGTGCATTCAACCCGCGACATGGGTGTGGGCGAACTGAATTATGCCTATGAAGACTATGGTCTGACCGACACGATTTTCCTTATCGGCGCCAACCCGCTGGAGACCCAGACGAATTTGTTCCTCAACCACATGGTTCCGGGCATCCGCAAAGGCGCCAAGGTCATCATCGTCGATCCGCGCCGCACCGTGACGGTCAACGCCTGCGAGGTGGAAGCCGGCAAGGACAATGTGCTGCAACTGGCAATCAAGTCCGGCACCGATCTGGCGCTGTTCAACACGCTGTTCACCTACATCGCTGAACAGGGCTGGATCGACAAGGACTTCATTGCCAGCTCGACCTTCCAGGGCGACATCGCGCAAGCCCTGGACGAAGCTCATCCGGCAGCGCTTGGCAGCTTCGAGGCAGCGCGTGCGGAGTGCAAGATGCCGCTGGCCGATGGCGCCGCAATCTGCGGAGTCCCGGAAGCCGACATCGTGAAGGCCGCCGAATGGATTGCCAAGCCGAAGGACGGCGGCGCGCGCCGCAAGTGCGTCATGGCCTACGAAAAGGGGATTATCTGGGGCAACGACAACTATCGCACCATCGGCGCCCTGGTGAACATTGCGCTCGCCACCGGCAACATCGGCCGCGAAGGTGGTGGCGTTTGCCGTCTTGGCGGCCACCAGGAAGGCTACATGCGGCCTTCGGATGGCCATGTGGGACGTCCCGCACCCTACATCGATCAGCTGCTCATCGCGGGTAAGGGCAAGGTCCATCACGTCTGGGCGAACGATCACTACAAGACGACGCTCAACGCCGCTGTGTTCAAGAGGGAATACAACCGCCGCACCGAGATGGTGAAGGCGGCGATGGACGCGCGCGCGGGCGCGACCCGTGAAGAGCTGATCGATGCGATCGTCGCGGCAATCGAGGCAGGTGGACTGTTCTCGGTCAATGTGGATATCGTTCATAGCCAGATCGGCCAGGCGGCCCATGTGATCCTGCCGGCGGTTGAATCGGGTGAAATGAACCTGACCTCCATGAACGGTGAACGGCGCATGCGCCTGGTTGAGAAATACATGGATGGACCGGGCTCGGCCATGCCTGACTGCCTCATCGCCGCAGGCATAGCCCAGCATCTTGAGCGTGTCCTTCGCGAGCAAGGCCGTAACGGCTATGCGGACCAGTTCAAGGGTTATGACTGGAAAAGCGAGGAAGACGCCTTTATGGATGGTTATCATGCCAACACCGGAAAGATCGTCACCTATGACCGCCTCCGCGCCATGGGCAACAACGGCGTGCAGGAACCGGTGGTGGATTTCAAGGATGGAAAACTCGTCGGAACCAAGCGCCTCTATGCCGACGGGAAGTTCGACCGACACGGCCGTGACGACAAGAAGGCGCTATTCTGCGCCGGCGCCTGGCGCGGGCTCCAGGCTCCCGGAAAGGCCTCACAAAGGGACAGTTACGCCTTCCTGATCAACAACGGCCGATCCAACATCAACTGGCAGAATTGGTTCCTCGACAAGGACAACGACTTCGTCGCCGACCGCTTCCCCTATCCCTATCTCCAGATCAATCCGGAGGACATGGCGGAACTGAAACTGAAACAGGGCGACCTGGTCGAGGTCTACAACGACGTCGGCGCCACCCAGGCGATGGTCTATCCGACACCGACGGCGAAGCGGAAGGAGACCTTCATGCTGTTTGGTGCGCCTGCGGGTGCGCAGGGCAACATCGTCAACGCCGGGGTCAACGAACTGATCCTGCCGAACTATAAGCAGACCTGGGCCAATATCCGGAAGATTTCCGATGCCCCGGCTTCGGTCCGGCAACTGTCATTCAAGTCGTGGGACTACGTGGCGTCCTAAGGTGATACTCCTGCGGCCCGGTCAATGAACCGGGCCGATTTTCTCCAAACTGAACGCAGGAACACCGCGACATGAACCAGATGTTCCCGCCCTTAATTGGCGGAACCGCTCAAAGCAGCCTTGTTGATCCGTTTGGTCGAGGCATTTCCTATCTCCGCGTGTCGGTCACCGACCGCTGCGATTTCCGCTGTGTCTATTGCATGGCCGAGGACATGGCGTTCCTGCCGAAGAAGGACCTGCTCACAATCGAAGAGCTTGACAGGGTTTGCACCGCCTTCATCGAGAAAGGCGTGAAGAAGCTGCGGCTGACGGGTGGTGAACCGCTTGTCCGCAAAGGGGTCATGACATTGGTGGAGAGTCTTTCGCGCCACCTCCGATCCGGCTCCCTTGAGGAACTCACGCTCACAACGAATGGCAGCCAGCTTGCCAAATATGCTTCGGAGCTGGCCCACCATGGGGTCCGCCGGATAAACGTGTCGGTGGATACGCTGAATCCGGAAAAATTCAGGGCTATCACGCGCTGGGGCAATCTGGAAAAGGTGTTGGAGGGCGTGCGTGCCGCCCAAGCGGCAGGCATCCACATCAAGATCAATGCCGTGGCGCTCAAGGGCGTGAATGAGGCCGAGTTACCAGAAATGGTTCGTTGGGTCCATGGCGAGGGCATGGATTTGACATTGATTGAAACCATGCCGCTTGGCGATATTGAAGGTGACCGCACCGATCAGTATCTGCCCCTATCCACTGTCCGTTCCAGCTTGTTGGACCACTTCGTGTTCGAGGACATTCCATACAAGACAGGCGGCCCGGCCCGCTACGTGCGGGTGAAGGAGACTGGCGGGCGGGTCGGCTTCATTACACCGTTGACCCACAATTTTTGTGAAAGTTGCAACCGTGTGCGGCTCACTTGTAAGGGTACGCTCTATATGTGCCTGGGCCAGGAAAACGCTGCCGATTTATGCACTCCCATGCGCAAATCGGAAGGCAATGAACTCCTGAAAGCTGCGATAGATGAAGCTATTTCCCGAAAGCCCAGAGGCCACGACTTCATCATCGACCGCCACCACAATAAACCCACCCTCTCGCGCCACATGAGTGTGACGGGGGGATAGGCTGCAACCGCAACCTGGATGATGGCGAGAACGTTGTGGGAAGTACCGCATCCGGTTTATCGTAGTCGGCCATGGTCATTGTTCAGGACCGGTTGGGTGCGGGGATGTCGCTTATGAATCGCGGGAGAAAAGTGCAGCATTGAAATGATGTGGCCCCCTGCATAATTGTTCGCGCCGCACCCGCGGCCCGGAAAATTTGCGTTCAGCGATGCAAAAAGACTTTTGCAAGAGTATCAGCGCATCCCCAAACAGGCATCCAAAGAGAAAACGACCGCTTTCGGAGCAAAAGCGGACCAGTCCTGAATTGGAGGCAAAGGCCATTGAATGACCGCTACAGCCGTGTTTTGCGCGCCTGATATGTTTGGAAAATAAATGGTGCCCAGGGGCGGAATTGAACCACCGACACGCGGATTTTCAGTCCGCTGCTCTACCAACTGAGCTACCTGGGCACGTCACGTGCGGGGCGTTATATGGGATTGGATTTGCACTTGCAAGAAGGAAAGCCACTCGCAACAAAAGCCCATGAAATAAGAGCTTTTTGAGACGTCCTACAGCGTTATCCCTTCCGCACATCAAATTTTGAGAGGGCTTAAATGGGCGCTTGCTCTCACACGGCGAGTGAATTTAAGCTCGTTACAGTTTGTTACACCCCCCAGGGATGAGCGCTACAAGACTTGGCAACAGATTTGTCGCAAGTGACCTGCCATTGAAGATTTCCTCCACGTAGATTTAGAGTCCGGCCCTTAAGAAGGAGGCGGACGATGAAGAGGAAGCGGTTCACGGAAGAGCAGATCATCGGGATTCTGCGGGAACATGAGGCGGGTGCCAAGACCGCTGACCTGGCTAGGAAGCACGGCCTGTCGGAAGCCACGCTGTACAACTGGAAAGCCAAGTTTGGGGCATGGACGTGTCTGACGCCAAGAAGCTGCGGGCTCTGGAGGATGAGAACGGCAAGCTGAAGCGGCTTCTGGCTGATGCCATGCTGGATGCCTCGGCTCTGCGGGAACTTCTGGCAAAAAATGGTAGGGCCCGCCGCCAAGCGCGAGGCTGTCGCCTGTCTGAAGGAACAGTTCCAGATGAGCGAGCGTCGGGCCTGTGAAGTGATTGCTGTCGACCGCAAGATGGTTCGTTACCGTTCCGTGAGACCGCCCGAGACAGAACTGCGGACCAGATTACGGGCGCTTGCCAATGAGCGGCGAAGGTTCGGTTACCGCCGCCTGTTCATCATGCTGCGGCAGGAAGGCGAGCCATCCGGCATCACCCGCATCTACCGGCTTTACCGGGAAGAAGGCCTGGGTGTGCGAAGGCGCAAGGAGAGGCGAAGAGCCATTGGCGTCAGGGCTCCCATTCTTATCGAAGCAAGGCTCAATGCCCGGTGGTCTCTCGACTTTGTGCATGACCAGATGGCCCATGGCCGGAGGTTCCGGGTTTTGAACAGCACGGATGATGTCACCCATGAATGCCTGGGCGCCATTCCCGACACATCGATCTCGGGTCACCGGGTGGCGCGGGAACTGACCGCCATCATCGCAACGAGGGGAAAGCCCGGAATGATTGTGTCCGACAACGGCACAGAACTCACGTCCCACGCGATCTTCGCCTGGGTCAGGGATCACAGGATTGATTGGCATTACATTGCTCCCGGCAGGCCCATGCAGAACGGCTATGTCGAAAGTTTCAATGGCAAGATGCGTGACGAACTCCTCAATGAGACCCTGTTCTTCAATCTCGACCAGGTCAGGAAAGTCATTGCCGAATGGGTTGAAGACTACAATACCACACGGCCACACTCGGCCCTGGCCTACCAAACACCGGCAGCCTTTGCCGCCAAACTCACCGCAACAGGCCTGCACGCTGCGCTCACTGATGGCTCCGCGCTCCGGCCTGTTGCTCAACCTGCCCAAACGGGCTTACAATTGCCGGAGACTCTGAAAGCACTGGATGAAACTTCCATGGCAGGCCAGCATTATGGCGTTCTAGAAGTGATATTATTTCTCCTATCTCAACTTCTTCGCGGAGATATCGAACGCGGCACCTTGTTTATTTTCTGCGATCTTTCTGGTGCCAAGTCCAGGCAGTCTCAAGCACGTGTGCCAGATCCGAATTCCCAGCTGACCAATCCAACATGCGGCGCGCCTTGCTGGCATCAGCCACCAATATGGCCGGATCGCCTTTACGCCGCGCAGCAGTGCGATGAGGAACGGCCTTCCCGGTGACCTTGGCAGCGGCCTCAATGACTTCCCGCACGGATACGCCATGGCCGGTTCCTAAATTGAAGGCTGCGGAACTGGCGCCCTCCAGAAGATAACGTGCCGACTTTATATGGGCCTCAGCCAAATCATTGACATGGATGTAATCACGAATGCAGGTTCCGTCGGCAGTTGGATAGTCGTCTCCCATGATGTCCAAGGCATCTATCTCGCCGTCCTGGGCCATGAAGAGCCGGGGAATGAGATGGGGTTCAGGATCGTGACGCTCGCCAATTTCTCCATCGGGGTCGCAGCCAGCGGCATTGAAATAGCGCAGTGGGACAAAGCGAAGGCCATTTGCCCTTTCAAAATCGGCGCAAATTTGCTCCATCATCAATTTGGACATGCCATAGGGGTTAATCGGGCGCTGGGGAGTGTTTTCGGTAATGGGTACATGATCAGGCTGGCCATAGGTCGCGCAACTTGAAGACAGCACAATTTTATTTACGCCGGCCTCGTGCATGGCCTGCAGAAGCGCAACGGTGCCACCGACGTTATTGTCGTAGTAAAGAGCAGGATTGTTGAAGGATTCACCCACATAGGCAAAGGCCGCAAAATGAAGAACGACATCTGGCTTGAACCAGCGCAAAGTTTCCCGCAGCAGCGCGGTATTGCGCAAGTCCCCCTCGATCAAAGGCCCCCACTTCACAAAGTCACGGTGGCCGCGGCTGAGATTATCAAATACGGCTGTTTCAATGCCGTAGTGCGACAGGCGCTTTGCCGTATGACTGCCGACATAACCGGCGCCACCAGTGATAAGAATGCGGGTCATGCCTCGCTCTTTTGAAGTCGTTGTTCGAAATAGTTGATGGTTCGCGCCAATCCTTCGCGCAAAGAAATGGAGGGACGCCAGTCCAGGAGCTTTGCTGCCTGCTGAATATCCGGTTGCCTTTGCCGGGGATCGTCTTCGGGGAGATCGCGATATTCGATCGGAGAGCGGGAACCTGTCATTTCAATAATGATTTCGGCAAGCTCGTTGACAGTAAACTCGTCGGAATTGCCGAGATTAACGGGGCCCGTCACGCCTTCCGGGCTTTCCATCAGGCGCAGGAATCCCTCAATTAAATCCTCGACATAACAGAATGAGCGTGTTTGCTCGCCTTTTCCATAAATCGTTATGGGTCTATTGGACAGGGCCTGAACAATAAAGTTTGACACCACACGACCGTCGTCCGGATTCATGCGGGGACCATATGTATTGAAAATGCGTGCAACCTTGATCTCAACTCCGTATTGCCGGTGATAATCAAAACACAGCGTTTCCCCTATCCGCTTGCCCTCATCATAGCAGGCCCTTGGTCCAATGGGATTGACGTTCCCACGATAGTCCTCCGTCTGCGGATGAATGAGCGGATCACCGTAAACCTCCGAAGTGGAGGCTTGAAAGAATCGAGCGCCACATTTTGCGGTAAGTTGAAGCAATTTATCGACGCCAATGAAATTTGTACGTGCGGTTCCAACAGGGTTCTGTTGATAGTGATGGGGCGAGCCGGGGCAAGCGAGATTGTATATCCGACCAAACTCGCCTTCAATTTCGTTGATGACATTCCCTTGGCGAAATTCGATTTTGCGATTACCCGCAAATTGCGAAAGGTTCGAGAGCCTGCCCGTGTGCAGATTGTCGACAACAAGCACGTCGTGCCCTTGCTCTACCAACCTGTCACAGAGGTGAGATCCAAGAAAACCGGCTCCACCGGCTACAAGTACGCGCATAATCAGACCTCGTTAACGTGATATTTTAATGGGCTCGCGGCCCAGTGAAACATAGTTCATGCCAAGAGAACCGGCTTCCTGCAAGGAAAAGAGGTTGCGAAGGTCAATGAGCAGCGGATTGGCCATGGTCGAAGCCAAAATGCGCCAATCGGCTTTTCTGAACTCGTCCCACTCGGTGAAGATCACCGCGCCATCTGCATTTTTCAGCGCGTCAGACAGGGTTGCTGAATATTGAATTGTGCCGTTGCCTATGAGCGCTTCAGCGTTTTCAGTGGCGACGGGATCATAGGCCCTGATGATTGCACCCTCCCTGCGGAGAACGGGAACAATTGTGAGGGCGGGTGAATCGCGAACATCATCCGTGCCCGCCTTGAAAGCCAGGCCAAGTACGGCAATTTTTTTACCCGCGACTGTTCCACCAAGGGCGTCCCGGATCTTGTTGAACATGAAATGCTTGTGACGGCCATTGACACGCACCACAGTTTCAACAATTTCAACGGGGCTGTGAAAGTCATTCGCTGTTTTAATGAGCGCAATGGTATCTTTTGGAAAACATGAGCCACCATACCCTGGCCCTGCATTGAGGAATTTGTCACCAATGCGTTTGTCGAGCCCCATGCCGAGCGCAAGTTCTTCGACGTCCGCGCCGATTTTTTCGCATAGCCGTGACAGCTCGTTGACGAAGCTGATTTTGGTTGCCAAAAAAGCATTTGCTGCATATTTGGTCAGTTCCGCGGTCTCAACGGTTGTCGTAACCACCAGCGGCCTGCCTTGCCGGGTGAGTGGGTGATACAGCTCCTCGAGAAGCGCCCGTGCCCGCTCAGACTTGCTACCTACAATAATGCGGTCTGGTGCCATGAAATCTTCGATCGCACAGCCTTCCCTCAAGAACTCGGGATTGGAGGCAACGGCGAAGGAGTTTTCGTTCAAGTGATTTCCAACAATTCTGGCAACCTCGCGGCTTGTCCCAACAGGCACGGTGGATTTGGTCACAAAAACCGCAAAGCCGTCATGGGTTTCGCGCAGTGATTTGATGGCAATTGCCGCGTCTTCGGCAGCAGCGTACACGGAACTGAGGTCGGCCCCGCCATCTTCCAGCCCGCTTGGGGTCCCCACCGCGACAAAATAAAACGTGCAATTCAGTTTTGCCGCATCGCTGACATCTGTTGAGAAGTTTAAACGTCCGGCACGAAGATTCGATTCAACGAGATCCTTAAGCCCTGGCTCGTAAATGGGCATTTTGCCGGCAAGAAGGCGTTCGATTTTTTCATGATCTTTGTCGATGCAGATAACATCATGGCCAATCTCCGCAAGGCAGGTGCCGGTCACCAACCCCACATAGCCTGTGCCAATTATGCAAATGCGCATCAAAACACTCCACCCCAAAAAGGGAACAATCCTGTAGTTTCACCGCTGTTAGTGCAATATTTGTTCCAAAGATAGCACGGAGAACCAAGCTCAATATTTGATTAACCATGCAGCCAAACGCAATTTATTAACCTATGTGTGCTTGCCCCCAGGTTTTATCCAATTTTGAATTCACCCCGGCGGTTGGATTTGCCCTGCACGGAGCGTAAGTTTCACGTAAACTGAGATGAAATGTTTTGTTGGAACTGAGGGGTTAAGTGGAAAGTAGGAGGTTTGGCGGCAGCGTGTCAAAACTGCATGCCAATTCGCGCCAGATATTCTTTTTTCTCGGTTGCGTCGATGATCACCTTACGGAAGCAGAAAAGCGCCGAGCATTCGAACCTGAGAGAAAGCCGGATAGCCGCGGCCCCCAATGCTGAAAAGTCCTACAGAGGCCGGTATCAAGAGCTCAGCGACAATCACTAAAACTTAGGAAATACCGAGGTATCTATTGCAATGCGAGTTCGGTGCATGGCTGAACAAACTGGCGTGCGTAAGCATAATCCATGGTCATGAGGTGGCGTTTCAGCCCGCCTTGCAGGAGAATCCAATCTTTCACCCAGTCGGGATATCGCTCCATCAGGACCGCCACGGCCATCCGTTGGACCCGTCGGGAGTTCGCGATTGGAGCATGGAAACGGAAATATGCGTGTTGCCGTATACATATCTGTTCGGGCGCCAAACTCAGATAAAGCGTGCAGGCGGAATCGCAGCGGCCGGCAAATGACACCTGCGTTTGCGCGGCGCGGTACTCTTCAGTCCTCAGGATGTATTGCGCAATGCCGCCACCGCTGTCGCCGTTCACTGAAACAGCAAGCGGGTCAAACGACATTTCATAGAGACTGAGGTTCTCTTGAGCCCTTGTCACTTCTGTTAGCGCGAATAACGAATTGCTAACCATAATAGTCATGAAGGCGAGGCATGTAACGAAAAGGCGCGCTGACTGAATGGCGTCGGCTAGGTTCATCCCCAACATTGTAATCGATTAACGCTAACGAATGGCAAACGCCGCAGCTATGCGGGGAGCCGGTCTGTAAGAGTTCGAAGGTGTAACAACGAGCTTCGGGCAGATTGGCCTGCTGGCATGCACGAATGGGGAAATCCAGAAGCCGTCGGCCTGAGAAATAGGTTTTGGCTTTGTTTGATTTAGGGATGTTTGGTGCCCAGTGTGATGCACGCTCAGGCGTTACTTCAAAGTGTGGAAAATTGCCTCGAAAGAGAGGGACCGGCCGGTCTTGGCCCCTGGGGGGCCGAGGGTTAATTCGATCCAAATTGATGAAGCCTCACGCAATTTCGTATAATCGTTCAAAATCAAAAGGTTAAACTTATTCCAGAAGTGCTTTAGGAGGACGCTGGGCACGTCGTATGCTTCAAAATAGATCAAGTCGTTAACCGCAATTATATAAGTATTATCAAAACCTTGACTCAAATTTGCCACTTGCCTAATGTGCTCTGCGAGGGGTCTAACCTAGGTAAGTGGAGTACCACGATGAGAATGCAAAAAGTACTGCTTACGATCTTAGGCGTTTTTGGTTTTGGCGCCGGGATGACGGCCAATTATCCTACGCAAGCGGCCGCTCCTGCCCAGGCGGAATGGTGTATTGGCCTCACAGAGGAGGAATGCTGTAAGGTGGCACTGGAGAAAAATACCATTGAAGCACTCCAAGAGTTTCTAAGGCTTTACCCGCCTGGCCGCAGTGATAGTGCTTGCAGCGCGCTTGCGTTGACCGCACTTTCAGAATTTGATTCCGGCGGTGATCGGAACGAAGGTTATAATCAGTAGAAGCAAATTGTTTTCGTTAACCTCTCTTAGAATATTGGTTGATTTAGAACAGACTCGCTAATCATCTGGAAACAGAACGGTTTGCAGGTGTCATATTTGCCAGTCCAGCGGGTTACACTGAACTTTCGCATCTAGAGAGGCCACATGCCTCTCGGCCATCTTGCCCTAACATCGAAGTAATTAGTCGGCTGTGAACAATTCTATTTTCATGCCTGAAGCGGTCTGAGCAGGCCGC
>CAZRZB010000031.1:0-24701 GCA_964604435.1 uncultured Aestuariivirga sp.
GATGCGGAAGTGGAAGCCGCCGCCAAGATGGCGCAGATCCACAAGTTCGTGATGAGCCTGCCGCACGGCTATGATTCCATGGTCGGCGAGCGGGGCCTGAAGCTTTCGGGCGGCGAGAAGCAGCGCGTGTCCATCGCGCGCACCATCCTGAAAGGGCCGCCGATCCTGGTGCTGGACGAGGCGACCTCGGCCCTGGATAGTTTCACCGAACAGGAAATCCAGGCGGCGCTCCGTAAGGTTTCCGTCAATCGCACCACCGTGGTGATCGCCCACCGGCTTTCGACCGTTGTCGAGGCCGACGAAATCATCGTGCTCGATGCCGGGCGCATTGTCGAACGGGGCACCCACAGCCAGCTCCTGCGCAAGAAGGGAACCTATGCCGCCATGTGGAACCGGCAGCGCGAGGCCGAGGAAGCGCGCAAGCGCCTTGCCGCCAATCTGGACGAGCGCGGCCCCACCGCCGAGGCCTTGGCGCTGCAAACCGCCAGCGCGAAGTGAGCTGGTTTGCAAACTGCAAAAAAGGCCGCTAGATGAACCCCATGTCCATCGTCAACAGCATAACCTCGGCATTCGTGCCGATTCACCGGGAAGGCTACCGCTTCATTGCCATCTTCGCGGCGGTGACACTTTTCTTCTTCTGGCTCGGGGTGGACTCGCTGGCCTGGCTGGGGGTTGTTGCAACCGGCTGGTGCGCCTACTTTTTCCGCGACCCCGAACGGGCGACACCCCTGCGGGCGGGGCTGGTGATGTCGTCCGCCGACGGCCGCATCAGCGCCATCGAGAGGGTGACGCCGCCGCCGGAGCTTGATCTTGAGCGCGAACCCACAACCCGCATTTCGGTGTTCATGAATGTCTTTGACGTCCATGTGAACCGCGCGCCGGTCGATGCCAGGATCGCCAAGATCACCTATATCCCTGGAGCCTTCCTGAACGCCGAACTCGACAAGGCAAGCGAAGACAATGAGCGCCAGGCCTTCACCCTGGAACTCGCCGACGGCAGGAAACTTGGCGTAGTGCAGATCGCCGGCTTGGTGGCGCGCCGCATCGTGAAATTTGTCGGCGAGGGCGAGCGGCTGGTTGCCGGGCAAAGAATCGGCCTCATCCGTTTCGGCAGCCGCGTTGATGTCTATTTGCCCAAGGGCACAAGCCCCCTGGTCGCCGTCGGCCAGCGTGCCATCGCCGGGGAAACCGTATTTGCCGACCTCGTGTCGTCCGAAGCTGAGCGTCCGGCGCGGAAGAGCTGAGAGTGGCCGCCGATCTCGATACGGACGTTCCCGGCAAGCCAGCCAACGGCAGGCGCTTCAAGCAGGTGCCGCTCAGGTTTCTCCTGCCCAATCTCATCACCCTGCTGGCGCTGTGCAGCGGCATAACCGCCATCAGGCTCGGCATCGAAGGCCGCTATGAATTGGCCGTGGGCGCCATCATCGTGTCAATCGTGCTTGATGCAGTCGACGGCCGGCTTGCCCGCTTTCTCAAGGGCACCTCGCGCTTCGGCGCCGAGCTTGATTCCCTCGCCGACTTTGTGAATTTCGGTGTCGCCCCGGCAATCCTCATCTATCTCTGGGCCCTCAACGGCCTGCACGCGGTGGGCTGGGTGGTGGCGCTTACCCTTGCGATCTGCTGCGCGCTTCGCCTGGCGCGTTTCAATGTGGCCCTCGACGATCTGGAAAAACCGGCCTGGTCGGCGGGCTTCTTCAGCGGCGCGCCGGCCCCGGCGGGCGCCGGGCTGGCCATGCTGCCCATGTATCTGGGCTTCCTCGGCATCATTGCTGACGGGCACAGCTATGCGATGCTGATCGCCCCCTATATCGTGGTTGTTGCACTCCTGATGGTGAGCCGTGTTCCGACCTATTCGGGAAAGACCGTGCGCCCGCGCGTGCGCCGCGACCTCGTGCTTCCGATCCTGGGCGGCGGTGCCTTGAGCATTGTCTGCCTCATCGCGTTTCCCTGGGAAACACTGTTGCTCATGGCGTTTGCCTATCTCGCCCTCATTCCGTTCAGCATCAGGTCCTACCGCCAGCACAAGGCCAAGGACCTTGAAGCTAAAAGCACTTGACCAGATCGGTCCAGAGGTCGTCGCCGTCTTCAATGCCGACTGACAGGCGGAATACCCCATCTCCCATGTAGTCACGGAAACGCCGCGCCGCCTCCGGCGCGTGGCGGAAGGTTGACTGCTCGATATCGTCGGTCCCAATCCAATAGATCAAACTGCGCAGATGGCCCAGCGACACGGCATAATGGATAAGCTCCAGCTTCTTCACCATGCGTTTGGCAACTTCCTGGCCCGGTTCATGGGTCTGGAAGGTCATCATGCCAGAGAAATTCTTCATCTGGGCCCTGGCAAGTGCATGCTGCGGGTGGGAAGCAAGGCCGGGATAGAACACCCGCTTGATGGCCGGGTGGTCTTCGAGACGTTCGGCAAGCTTCATGGCCGCGTCTTGGTGCGCCTTCATGCGCAGCGGAAGCGTTCCCGCGCCGCGCATGATGAGCCAGGCGTTGAAAGGCGACAGCACGCCGCCGAAATGCACCGTCGCTTCGAGATTGAGGGCGTCGAGCTCGGTCTTGCGGCCGATGACGGCGCCGCCCATCGCATCGCCGTGCCCGCCGATATATTTGGTCAGCGAATGGACCACGAAATCGGCGCCAAGGCTCAAGGGCTTTGTTGCGATGGGTGTGGCATAGGTCGAATCAACCACCACGTCGCGCACCCCCTTTCCATGGGCAAGGGCGGCCAGTGTCTTGATATCGCAGACCTGCATGGTGGGGTTGTTCGGCGTTTCCAGCCACAGCATGCGGGTATTCGGCCTTACTGCGGCGGCCACGGCCGCGCTGTCCGTGGTATCGACGAACGAAACCTCGATGCCGAAGCGGGGCAGGGTGTCGCGCGCCAGCTCGGCCACGCCCACATAATTTGATTCGGGCATGAGCAGGTGTTCGCCCTTGCTTAGGCGTCCGGCGATCAAGGCGTGGCTTGCGGCAATGCCGGAGCCATAGGCCAGGGCAGTTTCCGCTCCCTCGAGGGCAGCCAGCTTCTGCTCCAGCTGGCGCACCGTGGGGCTTGCGACCCGGCCATAGACGAAACCATCGTAATCCTTTTCGTCGCGGGCCGAAAACCCGGTGACATCGGTGGGCGCGAAGGTGGCCGACATCACCAGATTGGGTGACGAGGCCCGGGTTGCCGGATCGACGAATTCGCCGCCATGCACCGCTATGGTGGATTCATGCAACGAGCTGCTGTTCTTGCCGGTAATTGCCATCACGATCTCTTTCTGTAATTCGCTTGAAATTGCTTTATGTTGGCTGCGATTGAGCGAATCTGCAACTGGCTGGAGGCGGCACCTACGATGCAGGACTGGGAGGAGCAGCGCGAGTTGTTTCTGGCGCGGCTGAGATCGGCGAAAAAACCGCCAGCGCGGCCGCGCCTCCGGCCCAATTTGTTCGCCAGGATCGCCCGTTATTGCACGGTCCGGCCCATGCCGGTTCTGCTGATCGCGGCTTTCCTCCTCACCGCCGCGGCCACCCTTGCGGCACTGGGGACCAACTTCGATCTTTCCCGCCCCGCCGAATTACCGGTCGATCCCATCACGCAAGCTTCTGAGGCGCGCTACCAGGCGGAATTTCCAGCCGTTTCCTCGCTGATGGTTCTGCGGGTTTCGGCAGACAGCGCCACTCTGGCGCAGAATGCCGCCCAATTTGTTGCTGGAAAGCTTGCGGCGAAAGAAGCCAACATAAGCCATGTCCTGACCCCCGGGCTGGGGCCGTTCTATGACCGTTTTGGTCTTCTCTATCTCGGCGCCGACGAAATCGCAGGCCGGGTTGAGCGTGTGAAGCGGCTAAGCCCCCTGTTCAACGCCATTGCCGCCTCGCCAAATCTTGCCGGGCTTTCGGCCCTGGTGAAGGAGGTTGCCCATGCCGTGCAAAAGGGCCGCTCGCCGCAAGGGCTTGAAACGCTTTTCTCCCAGATGTCGGACACCATCAAGGAACTGGCATCGGACAATCCGGTGCCGCTCGACTGGCAGCGCGTGGCTGGCTTCCTGGTCGATACAAACAGCAGGGACTGGGTGGTTGTGGCCGAGCCCCGGAAAGGCAGATTGCAGGAGGCCAGGGCTGATATTGAAACGCTGGTCGAATCCCTGCTGAAATCCCGGCCGGGCCTGACGATAATCAGCGACTTTCCACCCGAGGCAAAGGCCGGGAGCGACAGCAGCACACGCCGTCAAATCATCATTGCCGTGCTCTTGTCCTTGCTGGCTTTCTTTCTGCTTTTGCTGGCGGCGCTGCGCCACGCACAGTCGATTATCCTGTCAGCTATTCCACCGGTCGCCGCCATCGCGGCGGCCTATGCGAGCGCCTCTTTTGTGGCGCCGGTCATTGATCAGACAATCGCAACACTGGCGTTTGCCACGCTCCTACCAGTGCTGGCTGTCTCCCTTCCCGTGGTCGCCGTCCTCAGAAAACCGGGAACCTCCGGAACCGGCCTTTCGCTTGCCATGCTGGCGGCCCATGAGATGGGGCCGCTTCTGCTCACCCTGGGCGGCATGTCCTGCATGACATGGTTTCTGTGGGCCGCCACGGGTTTTGCCAGCATTGCCAGGCTTTCGGCAATTGTCATTATTGCGTCCGCCGTGGCGGTGATCGCGGCCCTTGCCCTGGTTCCCACTCTCGGCGCCCACATCGCCAAGCCACAGGACGAGGCGCCCGCCGATCTGTTCGACCAGGCGGCAACCCGGAACCTGGAAGCCATCTGGCGTAAGGTCAGGCCGCCGCTCGCCGTTCTCATCATGGCGGCGTCATTATTTTGCGTTGTGTTCTTTTCATCCCTGAATTTCGGCACGGCCGGCGTTGCCGGAGCTGAAGCCTCAGGCGCGGCCCGCGGGCTGCAGTTCATGGCTGAGGGAGAGACAGCCGCTGCAAATCTTGCACATGACCTTCAGCAGATTCCCGAGGTGGGAACGGTTCGCTGGATGGGATCTTTTCTGCCGCTGCAGGTTGAGCCGAAACGCCAGGCGCTTCGGGGATTGGCAGGAATCATTCCGGCAACCAGCGCCAGTGCCGCCATCGGACCCCATGACCCGGTTGCGAACCTTCGCGAAGTGGAACTGGGCTTGCGCGTCATAGCCGACGAAGCGGGGGCCAATGAAAGCCTGCGGGCCAGCGCCCATGAGCTGCGCCGTTCTCTCGCCGTGCTGACCAACACTAGCCAGACCCTTGCGCAAACCGCCGTCGAACTTGAACGCCTCCTGTTTTTGGGTTTTTCCCGGCTGGCGGAAACCGCCGACGGGCTTTCGCGTCTTGCCGCCCCGCAGTATTCCGATTTTGATCCAAACCTGCGTGCGCTCTATGTCTCGGGCAATGACAAGTGGCGGCTTGAGGCCTTGCCGCGCCGGACCATATCGGCGGAGGCCTTCATCAACGCGACAAAAGCCGTGGGTGAGCCGCCCCATGGGAAGCAGGTGACCGGGCAAGCGGAACTGCGCGCGCTTGCTTCAACCGCGAAGACAGCGCTGGTCTTTGGGTTTGTGTTCACGCTGCTCCTGGCCCTCGTTTACTTGCGCAGTGTCGTGGACTGGCTGATCGTGGTGGCCTCGTCGCTGCTGCTCCTGCCGATCTATGCCGCTCTTGTGGTGACGGTCGCAACGGCAATCAGCCCGGTTACGCTCCCGGCGCTGATTACGGCCTCGCACTCCGGTGCCGTCATGGCGTTTCTCCTGGTGGCGCGAAAGCGCCAACCCAGAATCACCATGGCCGCCATTCTGCTGCCCCCGGCTGCAACCATTGCCGTGCTCCTGCCAGCACGGCTTCTGCAACTGCAGGAGCTTGAGGCTTTTGCCTCGACGCTCATCACGCTGCTGCTCGCCGCGGTCATTTACAGCCTGACTGTCGTGCCGCAAATCAGCGCCTGGGCGGAACGCTGGCGGGCCTCAGGCCCGGGAGTGCACGAGGCGCGCGTCGCTGCCCAGCCCCGCGAAGATTTCCGCGACGATGTCCTTTGAGGTCATGGCTGCATCTTCATACTGCTCGCGTGGCGTGGCGTGGCCAATAAAGCGGTCGGGCAGAAACATCGGGCGGATCTTGCAGGCCGCCGAGAAAAGATTGTGGCGCGCGGCAAAATGCAGGATCTGGGTGCCAAAGCCGCCGATGGCGCCTTCCTCGATGGTGATGAGCACCTCGTGCTTGCGGATGAGCTGCCGAATGAGCGCCTCATCGAGCGGCTTGGCAAACCTGGCGTCCGCCACCGTGATGGAAAGGCCCTGTGCGGCCAACTCGTCGGCGGCCCGCAGGCATTCCTGCAGGCGCCCCCCGAGGGAAAGAATGGCCACCCGTGAGCCCTCGCGGATGATCCTGCCCTTGCCGATTTCCAGGGGAATGCCGACTTCCGGCAGGTCCACACCCACACCCTCGCCGCGCGGATAGCGGAAAGCGCAGGGCCCGTCGTCGATGGCGGCTGCCGTTGCCACCATGTGAACCAGTTCTGCTTCGTCGGATGCCGCCATGACGACCATGCCGGGCAGGCAGGAGAGGTAGGAGATGTCGTAACTGCCCGCGTGGGTGGCACCGTCCTGGCCGACCAGCCCCGCCCGGTCGATGGCAAAACGCACCGGAAGCTTCTGCAGGGCAACATCGTGGACGATCTGGTCATAGGCCCGTTGCAGGAAGGTGGAGTAGATCGCGCAGAACGGCTTGAAGCCTTCGGTGGCAAGCCCCGCGGCAAAGGTTACGGCATGCTGTTCGGCTATGCCCACATCGAACATCCGTTCGGGGAAATGCTGGGAGAACTTGTCAAGCCCGGTGCCCGATGCCATCGCCGCCGTGATCGCAACAATCTGCTTGTCCTTTTCCGCTTCGGCGATCAGGGCCTTGGCAAAGACACTGGTGTAGGTCGGGGCATTGCTTGCGGTCTTCTTGAGTTCAAGAGTTTCCGGGTCAAAGCCCGCGATGGCATGGTAGCTTTCCTTGTCGGGCTTCGAGAAGGGATGGCCCTTGCCCTTTTCTGTCACCACATGGATCAGCACCGGACCCAGCTGCCTGGCATCCCTGACATTCTGCAGGATGGGAACCATCGTATTGAGATCATGGCCATCGACAGGGCCGACATAGTAGAAGCCAAGTTCCTCGAACAGGGTGCCCCCGGTCAGCATGCCGCGGGCATATTCATCGGCCCGGCGGGCCGCCGTCTGCATGGTCTTGGGAAATTTCTTGGCCATCTGCTTGGCAATGTCGCGCAGCGACAGGAAAGGGCGAGACGAGACCAGCCACGACAGATAGTTACTGAGGGCCCCGACCGCCGGGGAGATGGACATGCCGTTGTCGTTGAGAATGACGATGAGGCGCGTATCAAGGGCGCCTGCGTTGTTCATCGCCTCATAGGCCATGCCGGCGCTCATGGCGCCATCGCCGATCACGCAGATCACCTGATTGTCCTTGCCGCGCAGGTCCCGCGCCACCGCCATGCCGAGGCCCGCCGAAATGGAGGTCGAACTGTGGGCGGCGCCAAAACTGTCAAACTGGCTTTCACCCCGCTTGGCAAAGCCATAGAGCCCGTCGCGCTGCCGGATCTGGCGGATGCGGTCGCGGCGGCCAGTGAGGATTTTGTGGGGGTAGGTCTGGTGGCTGACGTCCCAGACGATCCGGTCCTCCGGCGTCTTGAAGACATAATGCAGGGCAACCGTGAGTTCGACCACGCCAAGGCCGGCGCCGAAATGCCCTCCCGTGGTTGCCGCCGCATCGATGGTCTCCGCCCGCAGCTCGGCAGCCACCTGAACCAGATCGCCCTGCGGCAGTTTACGCAGGTCGGAAGGCTCCTGGATGGTATCGAGAAGGGGGGTGGCAACAGGCATGAAAACTCACAAATTCAGTGTCGAAATACACATTTAGGCAATCAGGGCACAGTCGGCAATGGCCATCTGATTTGGCTGGTTGTTAAGACTTAAGATAAAAGTCAATGGCGACAATAACGAAAACTGGTGCTAGCATTGACGCCATACGCCAAGTGTCTTGGCGGAAATAAACACAAGATAGGCACATAAAACAGGGAGTAACTCATAATGAACATGAATTTTAAATCGTGGCTGGCCGGCACAACGATGCTGGTGATGACCGCCAGCGGGGCCTTTGCCGAAGTTGTTTTCAACCGCGGCAATTCGGCCGACCCGGAATCCCTCGATCCCCACAAGACCTCGACTGTCTATGAAGCGCATATCTTGCGTGACCTGTTCATGGGGCTGACCATTCACAATGCCAAGGCCGAGGTTGAGCCAGGCGCCGCGGAAAGCTGGACGGTTTCGCCGGATGGCAAGGTCTACACCTTCAAATTGCGCGCCGGGGCAACCTGGTCCGATGGCTCGCCAGTCATCGCCAATGATTTCGTCTTTTCCTGGCGGCGCGTTGTCGATCCGGCAACCGCCGCTGAATATGCCTATATGCTGGCGCCGGTGGTGAATGCCGAAGACGTGACGGCGGGCAAGAAAAAGCCGGATGAACTGGGTGTCAAGGCTGTCGATGACATGACCTTCGAGGTCAGCCTCAACGCCCCAACGCCCTATTTCCTGGAAATGCTCACCCACCAGGCCACCTATCCCGTGAGCAAGGCCAACGTGGAAAAATTTGGCGCCGATTTCGTCAAGCCGGGCAACCTGGTTTCCAATGGCGCCTATGTTCTGGCGGAATTCGTCCCCAATGATCATGTCAAGGCCGTCAAGAACGACAAGTTCTACGACGCTGCAAACGTCAAGATTGACACGGTGAATTTCATTCCGACGGAAGACCGCTCCACCGCGATGAAACGCTTCGAGGCGGGCGAACTCGATTCCAACGACGACATTCCAACCGAACAGCTCGCCGATCTCAAGGCGAAGTTCGGCGACCAGGTCCACCTTGGCCCCTATCTCGGCACCTATTACTACGTCTTCAAGGTTGGCAAGGCGCCATGGGACAATGTGAAACTCCGCCATGCCATTTCCGAGGCCATTGACCGCGACTATCTGGCCGAGAAGGTTTGGCAGAATACCATGATCC
This sequence comes from uncultured Aestuariivirga sp., assembly GCA_964604435.1. Lineage (GTDB taxonomy): Bacteria > Pseudomonadota > Alphaproteobacteria > Rhizobiales > Aestuariivirgaceae > Aestuariivirga. The sequence goes on from CAZRZB010000031.1 coordinate 9,016, forward strand.
CCGCCTATTCCTTCGTGCCTCCTGGCATTGGCGGCTACGAAACGCGGACCACCGAATATGCGGAAAAATCCCAGATTGACCGCGAAGACGAGGCCAAGAAGGTTCTTGCCGAATTGGGCTACGGGCCGGACAAGCCGCTGAAGATGGAGATCCGCTACAACACCTCCGAAAACCATAAGAACACGGCGGTTGCCATTCAGGAGCAATTGAAGCCCCTTGGCGTCGAGGTGACACTCCTGAACACGGATACCAAGACCCACTATGGCCACCTGGAACAGCACGGCGACTTTGACGTCGCACGCGCCGGCTGGATCGCCGATTACAAGGATCCCGCCAACTTCCTTGATCTCTGCAAGACCGGTGCTGGCAACAACTATGCCGAGTACAGCAGCAAGGACTACGATGATCTCCTGGCGGCGGGTGCTGCCGCGGCCTCGCCGGAAGAACGCATGAAGAAACTGTCCGATGCGGAAGCCGTAGGCGTGGCCCGCGACCTGTGCGTCGTGCCATTGCTCTACTATGGATTCCACACCGTGGTTTCCAACAAGCTCAAGGGCTGGGAGGATAACGTCATGGACGTTCACCCAACCCGCTACCTCAGCAAGTAGTAATCCTTGCGGACACGTGCCGTCCTGCCTGTAAGGGCAGGGCGGCCGTTCCTGCCCGTGAGGGGAATTCCATGCTGCGCTACGTGTTCCGGCGGTTTCTGACCGCCATTCCGACACTCTTCCTGATTGTGACGATTGCATTTTTCCTGATGCGTGTGGCCCCGGGCGGCCCTTTCAATCAGGAAAAGGGGCTCAATCCCGTGATCAAGGCCAACCTTGAGCGGGCGTTCCACCTCGACCAGCCGCTGTGGAAGCAGTATTTCTTCTATTTGCAGAATCTGCTGAAAGGCGATTTTGGTCCGAGTTATACCTCGCCGGATTTCACCGTGGCCGAGAAATTCGCCAATGGCCTCCCGGTATCAATTCAACTGGGCATCATGGCCCTTGCCCTCGCGCTGCTTATTGGCGGAATGCTTGGCATAGCGGCAGCCCTGAACCAGAACCGGGGCGCCGATTATGCGGTTGTCGCGGCCGCAACGGCAGGAAGCACCATTCCGACCTTTGTCATCGCGCCGCTCTTTCAGTTGTTTTTTGCACTGACCCTGCATTGGTTTCCCGTCGGCGGCTGGGCGGACGGCGCAGCAGTCAACAAGGTTGGCCCCGTTGTCACGCTGATGCTGCCGCAGCTTGCCATTGTGGCAAGGTTGATGCGGGGAAGCATGATCGAGTCCCTTCACGCCCATCATATCCGTACCGCTCGCGCCCTTGGGCTGTCCGATTATTCGGTCGTCATCCGCCATGCCTTGCGCGGCGCCCTCCTGCCCGTCGTGTCCTATGCCGGCCCGGCAGCAGCAGCACTGCTGACTGGCTCGGTCATCGTCGAGACGATCTTCTCGATTCCGGGAATAGGGCGCGAGTTTGTTCTCGCTGCGCTTAACCGCGACTACACGGTGGTGATGGGAACTGTTGTGGTCATTGCGCTCTTCACAATCATTTTCAATCTCATCGTGGACATTGCATACGCTTTCGTCGATCCGCGGGTGCGTTATGACTGAGGCACAAGTCGCGGCTGGCCGTTCCCTGGGGGCAGATGCCTGGGCGCGCCTGAAGGCCAACAAGGCCGCAATGTTCAGCATCTACTATATCTTGATCATGGCCCTGCTGTGCGTTTTCGGGCCATGGTTCACGTCCCATGAATTCACGACAATCTATCAGGATTACAACCGCGTGCCGCCAAGTCTCTCGGCCTATCCAAAGCCGGAGATGATCGGCCTTGCCGTGAGTGATGCCGTGCGCCGGGCCCGGGTTGAACTCGCCGGCTGGGAAGAAAAAGATGGAAAGATCATCATCACCGTCACCTCCGCCAAACCCATTGATGAGCGCATGGTGCGCTACATTGACCGCTCCAGCGTGTTTGAGGGAACCGAGGTGGTGGGCAAGTCCGCCGATGGGTTGAAGCTGGTGATGCGCACCAGTGTTGAAAAACTTTATTTCTTCTTCGGCACCGACAACTCCGGACGCGACATGCTGACCCGGACCCTCATGGCGGGCAGGGTATCGCTGGCGATTGGCCTGCTGGCGGGGCTGGTGGCTGTCTTCATCGGCGTGCTCTATGGCGCAACGGCGGGCTTCATCGGCGGCAAGACCGATGAGGTGATGATGCGCATTGTGGATATTCTCTACGCGCTGCCCTTCATTTTCTTCGTCATCATGCTGGTGGTCTTCTTCGGGCGCAATTTCGTGCTGATGTTCCTTGCCGTGGGCGCGGTGCTCTGGCTTGACATGGCCCGCATCGTGCGGGGCCAGGCGCTGTCCATCAAGCGCCAGGAATATGTCCAGGCCGCCGAGGCCCTGGGCGTGACGCGCTGGGGCATTCTCAGCCGCCACATCGTGCCGAACCTTCTGGGGCCCGTGGTCATTTACATGACCCTGCTGGTGCCCCAGGTGATCATCCTCGAAAGTTTCCTGTCCTATCTTGGCCTTGGGGTGCAGGAACCCATGTCGAGCTGGGGCGTGATGATTTCGCAAGGCGCCAAGAACATGCCGTCGGCCAACTGGCTGATTGCCATTCCCTCGATCTTCCTCACCACTACGCTCTTCGCCCTGAACTTCATCGGCGATGGCCTGCGTGATGCGCTGGACCCGAAGGACCGCTGAGATGGCAGAAAACATCTTCAAGCTCAGGAACATCAAGGTGAATTTCACCACCCTTGATGGCATCGTCGAGGCGGTCAAAGGGGTGGACCTTGACGTGCGGGCAGGCGAGACGGTCGCCATCGTGGGCGAGTCCGGCTCCGGCAAGAGCCAGTTGATGATGGGCGCCATGGGCCTCTTGGCCTCGAACGGAACGGCTGAAGGGGTGGCGGACTACCGCGGAATCAATCTGGTGGGCCTGGCCAAGGCGCAGCTCAACACCATCAGGGGCAAGAAGATCACCATGATCTTCCAGGAGCCGATGACATCGCTGGACCCGCTCTACACCATTGGCAGCCAGATCATCGAACCCATCATGCATCACCAGAAACTGGGTGAGGGCGCGGCCAGGGCGCGGGCCATCGAAATGCTGAAGCTGGTGAAAATCCAGGATCCCGAACGGCGCATGGGCTCCTATCCCCATGAAATGTCAGGCGGCCAGCGCCAGCGCGTGATGATTGCCATGGCCCTTGCCAACAACCCCGACCTGCTGATTGCCGACGAGCCGACGACGGCCCTTGATGTCACCATCCAGGCGGAAATCCTCGAGCTCATGGCCGAGCTGCAGCAGCGCCTGGGCATGGGCATGATCTTCATTACCCATGATCTCAACATCGTGCGCCGCATCGCCGGCCGCGTGGTGGTCATGCGCGAAGGCGAAGTGGTGGAGGAAGGCGACACCCGGACGATCTTTGCAAAGCCAAAACACGCCTACACCAAAGCCCTGCTGCAAGCCGAACCCAGCGGCCGCAAGGCTCCGCCCGCCGCCCGGGCCCCCAAGATCCTCGACGGCACCAATGTGTCGGTGACCTTCAAGATCGGCGGCGGCTTCCTGGCGGGTCCGCCCCTCGAACTCAAAGCCGTCGACCGGGTCTCGGTGGTTTTGAAGCAGGGACAGACCATAGGCATCGTGGGCGAGTCCGGATCCGGGAAATCGACGCTGGCACGCGCCCTGCTGCGCCTCGTGCCAAGCGAAGGCGCCATCACCTTCGAGGGCAGGGATATTGCCAGGCTGAACCGGGAGGAAATGCGCCCGCTGCGGAAACAGATACAGATCGTCTTGCAGGATCCCTTCGGCTCCCTGTCGCCGCGCATGACGGCGGGCCAGATCGTCACCGAAGGCCTGCTGGTGCACGAACCTTCGATTACCGCAAGGGAGCGTGACGCCAGGGCCATCCAGGCCTTGCAGGAAGTGCAACTCGATCCGGTGCTGCGCAACCGCTACCCCCATGAATTTTCCGGCGGCCAGCGTCAGCGCATCGCCATCGCCCGGGCGATCATCCTGAAACCAAGGCTCATTGTCTTGGATGAGCCCACTTCGGCCCTGGATCGCCAGGTGCAGAGTCAGATCATCGAACTGCTGCGCGATCTGCAGATCAGGAACAACCTGTCCTATCTCTTCATCAGCCACGACCTCGCGGTGGTGCGCGCCATGGCAGACCACATCATCGTGATGAAGGATGGCCGCATGGTCGAGCAGGGAACCCCCGACGAGGTTCTGGAACACCCGCGCGAGGATTACACCAAGCGCCTGATGGCCGCGGCCTTTGCCTGACCGCTGCAGTGCAACATGAAGGCGGCAAACGGCCGCTAGCAGGAAAATCACCGGGAATGGCCGCGCGGTTGCAAAAAACGGCCAATACTTGTATGGTCCGGGCATGTGCTGCCATTTGACATCTTTGGGCAAAGCCCACCACATCTGGATCCGGAACCGGCACGACGAAGTCATGGTCAACTGCGCCCGCATCGGGTTCAAGCCCTAGAACTTCTCCAATCTTTGAATATTCAGCCCCGGCCTATTCAATTTTGGAGAATTTCCATGCCCGCAGCCAAAAAGAATATCAATATCGCTGAAATCGTTCAGCACGATATCGAACATCATTTTCATCCCTTTACCGACCACAAGGCCTTCCATGCCGCCGGCGGCCCCCGCGTCATCACCCAGGCTGATGGGGTTTACATCTGGGATGGCAAGGGTAACAAAATTCTCGATGGCATGGCTGGCCTATGGTGCGTGAACGTCGGCTATGGCCGCAAGGAACTGGCCGAGGTTGCCTACCAGCAGATGTTGGATCTGCCCTACTACAACACCTTTTTCAAAACCACGACGGTGCCGGCCACCGAACTGGCAACCAAGATTTCGTCCCTGCTGCCCGAGCGCTTCCAGAAGATTTTCTTCACCGGCTCGGGTTCCGAATCCAATGACACCATGGTGCGTTTTGTCCGCCATTATTGGAAACTGAAAGGCAAACCCTACCGCCAGCATTTCATTGGCCGGGTCCGGGGCTACCACGGCTCCACCATGGTCGCCGTCAATCTGGGCGGCATGGCTGGCATGCACGAGCAGGGCGGAACGCCCTTGCCCGGTTTCCACCATATCCAGCAGCCGCACTGGTATGATTTCGGCGGCGACAAGTCGCCGGAAGATTTCGGAATGGATGCCGCCGCGGCACTCGAAAAGAAGATCCTCGAAGTGGGGCCTGAAAACGTCGCGGCCTTTGTCGGCGAACCCATCCAGGGGGCCGGTGGCGTTCTCATTCCGCCCCCGACCTACTGGCCGGAAATCCAGCGCATCTGCCGGAAATACGGTGTGCTTATTGTGTCCGACGAAGTGATCTGCGGTTTCGGCCGCACCGGCAAGATGTGGGGCTTCCAGTCCTTTGGCTATGAGCCGGATATCGTCTGCATGGCCAAGGGCCTGTCCTCCGGCTATCTGCCGATTGGCGCCGTGGCCATTTCCAACGCCTTGACCGACGACTTCTTTGCGCTTGGCGAGGACTTCAACCACGGCATGACCTATGCGGGTCATCCCGTTGCGGCAGCCGTTGCCCTGAAGAACATCGAGATCCTCGAAAATGAGAAACTTGTGGAGCGGGTGGCCGAACTCGGCCCCTATTTTGCCAAGGCCCTGGCCAGCCTGCGGGACCATCCGATTGTGGGTGAAACCCGTTCCATGGGCCTGATCGGCGCCCTTGAACTCACCAGTGACAAGGCAAAACGGGCACGATTTAAAGAGTCAGGCCGGGTTGGCACGATCTGCCGGGACCACTGTTTCAAGAACAACCTGGTCATGCGGGCCTGCTGGGACACCATGGTTCTGGCCCCGCCCTTCACCGTCACCAGAAAGGAGATCGATGAAATTGCCAGATTGGCCAGGCTGGCCCTGGACGCAACCTACGCGGACGTTAAGTCTGAAATGTAAATTACGGCGAAATTAGTTGAATATATTCACAGAATTGCCAAACTAGACGTACTTGATCTTAGCTGAAAGGGGAACTTCCATGTCTCATTATCATCCGAAATTCACAACCTCGCGCCGCAATCTGCTGAAAGGCACCGGCGCCATGTTCGCCGGACTGACCTTCCTGCCGCGGTTTTCGCTGGCCGAAGAAGAAAAGAAACTCAATCTCTACAATTGGGACACCTATATCGGCGAGCATACCCTGGCCGATTTCAACAAGGCTACCGGCATCGAGACCAAGATGGATCTTTTTGCCGACAATGACGAGCTTTTCGCCAAGCTCAAGGGGGGCAACCCGGGCTACGATGTGATCGTTCCCACCAACGACATGCTTGAGCGCATGATCAAGGCCGGGATGGTGATGCCGCTCGACCATTCAAAGATCCCGAATATGGCCAATATCGACAAGCCGTTTCAGGAAGCGGCGTTCGATCCCGGCCGCAAACATTCGATTCCCTACATGTGGGGCACCCTGGGAATTGGCTACCGCAAGTCGAAAGTGGAAGGCGGGGTGGTCGACAGCTGGAAGGTGCTGTTCGACAGCGACAAGTATTCGGGCCGCATCTCGCTGCTGGGCGATGCCCAGAATGTTCTTGGTCCGGCCCTCAAGTATCTCGGCTATTCCTACAATTCGACCAGCGCGGCCGAGTTGAAGAAGGCCGAAGAGATGCTGATTGCCCAGAAGAAGCATGTCAAGGTCTTCGCCGACGACAATGGCCAGGACTTGCTGGCCTCGGGCGAAGTCGACCTCTGCCAGGAATGGAACGGTGATATCATCCAGGTCATGGCCGAGGACAAGGACGTGGACTATGTGGTGCCGACCGAGGGCTCGCTGCTCTGGCAGGACACCATGGCAATTCCGACAGGTGCGCCCCATCCGGAAAACGCCCACGCATTCCTCAACTACGTTCTGGACGCGGAAGCCGGAAAGCACATCGCCGAAACCATCATGTACGCCACCCCCAACGCGGCGGCAAAGGCCTTGATGGACAAGTCCTATACGGAAAATCCGGCAATCTTCCCGCTGGCCGAGGTTGTTGCCAAGTGCGAGCCGAGCCTCTACCTCGGTGAAGAGGCGACAAAGGTCCGCGACGAAACCTGGACACGCATCCAGGCGGCGTAAGCAGGTGGAAAACCACGGTGGAGAGGGCGGCGCCACCCGCGCCGCCCTTTTCGTGCCGCTGCCTTGAGCGAAGAGAATTTCCGATGACCCTGACGAATCTCAAACCGCCGGAAATCCGCGCGGATATGCTGCGCGGCTTCGTCAAGTCCGTGCATGGCATCGACGGTACCTGGTCGAGGCTCGACGGCGAGCGCGACCAGAATTTCCGCCTCGTCGAGGCTTCCGGCGCGGCCTGGGTGTTCAAGGTCTGCAACCCCCACGAGGCCGCAGAAATCATCCTGTGCCAAGCCGGAGCGCTTGAGCATATCGCCCAGACCGATCCCGCCTTGCCTGTGCCGCGCCTGCGCCGCGCCCGCGACGGTTCCGCCGCCCCGATCCTGGCTGACAGCGCCGGCAACCCGCATTTGACGCTCATGCTGTCCTGGCTTCCCGGCGCCATTGTGGGCGAGCGCGCCCTGCCGGCGGAGCAACTCAAATCCGTCGGTGCCCTGGTGGCGAGGCTCGGCCGCGCCTTGCGCGGCTTTATCCATGCCGCCCCCGCCGCCCGCCGCCTCGTCTGGGACAATCGCCTGGCGCCGCAGTTGCTCGACAGCGCCGACCTGCTGCCGACCGGGCACCGCCAACCCGCCCGGCGCATGCTGGAATCGTTCCGCGAGCGGACCGTGCCTAAGCTGGCGCCGCTGCGCAGCCAGATCATTCACGGCGATATCCATCCCTACAATACGCTGCTGGCCGCGGATGGCACGATCTCCGGCCTCATCGACTTCGGCGATCTGGTGCATGCGCCCCTGATTCAGGATCTGTCGAATGTCATCGCCGATTACCTGATGCCCGGCTGCGGCAACGAGGCCATCATCGAGGCCCTGGTGCGCGGTTATTGCAGCATAACCCGCCTCGAGGAGGAAGAACTCGACGTGCTCCCCGATATGATTGAGATGCGGCTCCTGATGACGCCGGTTATCGAAAGCATCCGCGCCGCTGAAGGCATCGCCGCCCAAGGCTATCTTGCCCAATTCGGCGGCCGCAGCTTCCCGCTGCTGGCCGAGCTGCAGGAACGCCGCGACGCCCTGCAAAACCTGATCCGCCGCGCCGGCGCCTATCCGCCGAAGCGTGCCGCCGCAAGTCCGGCACCCGTCGCCGATCTGCTCGAGCGCCGCCGCCGCGTCATGGGCAACCGCCTTTATGTGTTCTACGATCCGCCGGTGCACATGGTGCGGGGCGAAGGCGTATGGCTTTTCGATGCCGACGGCCGCCGCTATCTCGACTGCTACAACAATGTGCCCCATGTCGGCCACTGCCATCCTTACGTCACCGAGGCGCTGGTCCGCCAAGCCCGCCGGCTCAACACCAACACCCGCTATGTCACCGATGAGGCCATCGAATATGCCGAGCGGCTGACCGCCACGCTCGATAAGAGTCTCTCCGCCGTCGTCTATGTGAATTCCGGCAGCGAGGCCAATGACGTGGCCTGGCGCATGGCCAAGGCCTGGACCAGCAAGCAGGGCGGCCTCGCCATGGATTTCGCCTATCACGGCATCACCGAGGCAATCGACGCCTTCTCACCCTCCAACGCGGCTGGCGAATGGAACGCGCCCCATATCCGCCTGCTGCCGCCGCCCGACGATTACCGCGGCCCCTTCAAGCGCGGCGAGGCGGGCATCGCCGCAAAATACGCCGGCCTCGCCGATGCGCCGATTGCGTCGTTGCAGGAGGCGGGTTACGGCCTTGCCGCCGCCATGATCGATAGCGCCTTCATGACCAACGGCATGCTCGATGTGGCGACGGGCTATCTGCAATTGGTGTGCGAAAAAATCCACGCCGCCGGCGGCCTGTTCATCGCCGACGAGGTGCAGTCGGGCTTCGGTCGCATGGGCAGCGCCATGTGGGGCCACCAGCATCACGGCGTCGTCCCCGATTTTGTCACCATCGGCAAGCCGGCCGGCAACGGACATCCTCTGGGCGTGGTCGTCACGCGGCCCGAAATCCTCGATCATTTCACCAAATCCACCGCTTTCTTCTCAACCTTCGGCGGCAACAACGTCTCCTGCGCCGCCGGCATCGCCGTCCTCGATGTGATCCGCGACGAAGGGCTTATCGACAATGCGCACCGGACCGGCGCGCTCTTGATGCGCGGTCTCCAGGACCTGATGGGAAAGCACGAATTGATCGGCGACGTGCGCGGTGTCGGCCTCGCCGTCGGCATGGAACTGGTGCTCGACCGCAAGACGCTTGAACCCGCCGCCAAGGAGGCCGCCAAGCTCCTGAGCCTCATCCGCGACGAGGGGGTTCTGGTGGGCGGCGAGGGAAAACTGGGTAATATCATCAAGATCAGGCCGCCGATGGTGTTCAGGCCGGAGCATGTCGAGACCGCCGTGGCGGCCATCGGCCGGGCCCTGGCGCGGTTGTGATGGCAAGAGCGATTGCCGGGATCGTTTGAATTGAGCTAGGCTACGAAGGGCAGGGGGTAAGGCATCTTGGACAGTACCAAAGGAAATAGCGGGGTCTTCTGGATATTGGCATTTCCTGCCACCTTTTGGCTTGCCGTCTTTTTCATCCTGCCGCTCGGCCTCCTGTTCCTCATGTCCTTCGGCGAGAAGGCGGTGATCGGCGGCGAGGTCTCGATCACCGAGATCGACTACACCGGCACGCTGGTCAATTACCTGCGTTCCTTCGAGGGCCTCTATCTCGGCATTATCTGGAAATCGGTCTGGGTCAGCGCGCTGGCCACGGCGTTGTGCCTGGCCACCGCCTACCCCATCGCCTTCGGCATATGTTTCGCCCCCGAGCGGCAGAAACCGCTGCTGCTGCTCCTCGTCATCCTGCCCTTCTGGATAAACCTTCTGATCCGCACCTACGCCCTGATCGCCGTATTCCGCAGCCAGGGTTACGTCAACCAGACGCTCGCATGGGTCGGCCTCGGCCCCTATGACATGCTCTACAACAATTTCGCCGTGATCTTCGGCCTGGTCTATGTCTACATGCCCTTCATGGTGCTGCCGCTCTATGCCACCATCGAACGCCTCGACAAATCCTTCCTCGAGGCCAGCCTCGATCTCGGCGCCTCGCAGTTCCGGACCTTCCTGAGCGTGACCGTGCCCCTGACCATGCCGGGCATCGTCACCGGTATCATTCTGGTCTTCATTCCCTGTCTCGGTTCCTTCCTCACGCCGGATCTCCTCGGCGGCGCCAACGCCATCATGATCGGCAATGTTATCGAGCGCCAGTTCAAGGCAGCCAACGACTGGCCCTTCGGCTCGGCGCTCTCCTTCCTCTTGATGTATGCGACCTTCGGTGCGCTGGCGCTCAGGGCGCTGCTCGTCCGCCGCAGCAAGGGAGTGGAATTCTGATGGCCGCCACCTTGAAACAGAGGCAGGACCCCCTCGATTACGGCAGCCGCACCTGGCTCAAGGCCCTGTTCGCCGCAATCCTCTTCATGCTTTACGTGCCCATTGTGACGCTCATCGCCTTCTCCTTCAACACCGACAGGCGTGGCGTCGTCTGGCGGGGTTTTACCTTGGACAATTATGTCAAGGCCTGGAACAACGCTGCCCTGATCGAGGCGCTGACCAATTCTCTGGTCATCGCCTTCATCACCACGGTCCTCGCCACCGCGATCGGCGCCATGCTGGCGCTGCTCTTGTGGCGTTTCCGCTTTCCCTTCAAGGGCGCCTATGAGGGCCTCATGGCGCTGCCCATCGTCATTCCGGAAATCTGCATGGGTGTGGCGCTGCTCCTGTTCTTCATCAACTCCGGGATGATGGCGGCGGTGGTCGCCATGCCGTGGCCCCTGAACCTGTCCAATATCATCATCGCCCACGTGGCCTTCTGCTTCCCCTTTGTTGCCATCGTGGTGCGTTCGCGCCTGGTCGGCTTCAACCGCGAGCTCGAGGAGGCATCGAAGGATTTGGGCGCCAGCGAATGGCAGACCTTTTGGAAAGTCATAGTGCCCTTCATGATGCCGGGGCTAGTGGCCGGGGCGCTTCTCGCCTTCACCCTTTCCCTTGATGACTTTGTCATTACCTTCTTTACCTCGGGACCCGAAACCGTGACCTTCCCGGTCAAGGTCTATTCTCTCGTCCGCCGCGGCGTGTCACCGGAAATCAATGCGGCCTCCACCGTGCTGATCGTCATTACAGTGGTGGCAACTGTAATTGCAATGAAACTACAAGCACCGGAAAAGTCCGGTAAAGGTTGATGATGGCTGATCCAATCGTATCCATTCGTGGCGTCACCAAGAAATTTCCTGGCGGCGTCGTCGCCGTCGACAATGTCAGCATCGACATTGCCCAGAACGAGTTCTTTGCGCTGCTGGGTCCTTCCGGTTGCGGCAAGACCACCTTGTTGCGGATGATCTCCGGACTGGAAACCCCGACCGGGGGCCAGATCATCATTGGCGGCCAGGACATGGCGCTGACACCGCCGAACAAACGCCCCACCAACATGGTGTTCCAGTCCTACGCCGTATTCCCGCATATGACCGTTGAAGACAACGTGGCCTATGGCCTGCGGGTGACGGGCGTGCCCGAAGAGGAGACCCGGCGCCGCACTGCGGAAGCCCTCGAAATGGTGAAACTCACCGAACTCGCCAAGCGCAAGCCCGACCAGATGTCGGGTGGCCAAAGGCAGCGTGTGGCCCTGGCCCGGGCCCTGGTGAAGCGGCCGAAAGTCCTGCTGCTCGACGAACCGCTTTCGGCGCTGGATGCGAAGCTCCGCGATGACATGCGCATGGAACTGACCAGGCTTCAGGAAACCGTCGGCATCACCTTCATCATCGTGACCCATGACCAGGATGAAGCCCTGTCCATGGCAAGCCGCATCGCGGTGATCGACAAGGGCGCCGTGCAGCAGGTTGCCACGCCAGCGGAGCTCTATGAGCAGCCAGCCACCCGCTTCGTGGCGGATTTCATCGGCAAGGTGAACCTGATCGAAGCGAAGGTCCTGAGCAAGAAGGCGAAGACCATTAGCTGCGAGGCCAAGGGGCTTGGAAAGCTGACATTTGAAACGGACAAGGCCTGTGGCGACACCGTTGCCATCGCCGTGCGACCGGAAAAGCTGAAGATATCGAAGACCGAGCCAAAGGCCGCAGGGCTCATCAAAGTCGCCGGCAAGGTGCGTGACGTCGCCTACTATGGCGACACCAGTCACGTCGTGGTCTCGATCAAGGGCGGGCCGGATCTGCAGGTGAATGTGCAGAATGACTCGCGCACCGGCGGTTCCGGCGTTGAACGCGGCCAGTCCATCTGGGTATCCTGGCTGCCCGACGATTCCCTCGTCCTCACGGAGTAGATCATGGCCCTCGAAATCGACAAGATGAGCCGCATGCCGGGGGATGAGGCTTTTCGCCGGGAGAGCCTCAAGGGCACCCAGTGGGAGCCAACCTATGCCGGCGCACTGTCCTTCATGCGCCGAAAATATAGCCGCGATCTGCAGGGCGTTGATATCGCGGTCACCGGCATTCCCTTCGACCAGGGCGTGTCGCACCGGCCCGGCACGCGCTTCGGGCCCGAGGGCATCCGCAAGGCCTCGGCCGAAAACGCCTGGGGACCGTTCTGGCCCTGGATGTTCGATCCCTTTGAGACACTTGGCGTAATCGACTACGGCGATTGTTTTTTTGACTGGGGCCGCAAGGAAAAATTCCCCGAAACGCTCGAAAAACACGCAACGGAAATCATCAACTCCGGCGCCGAAATGGTTTCCCTTGGCGGCGACCACTATGTGACCTATCCGATCCTCAAGGCCCATTTCAAGAAGCATGGCCCCCTGGCGCTCGTGCATTTCGATGCCCACCGCGATGTCGAGATTGATGACGGCGGCCGCATCGACCATGGCACGATGTTCGGCTATGCCGTGCGCGAGGGCCTGATTGATCCGCGGAAATCGGTGCAGCTTGGCATCCGCACGACCTTTGCCGGCGAAACCAGGATGGGCTTCCGCATTATCTATGCCGATGAGGTGCATGACTCGAGCAGCGATCAACTGGCCGACATCATCAGGAAGCAGGTTGGTAAATCAAAGGCCTATCTCACCTTTGACATCGATTGCCTGGATCCCTCGGTGGCCCCGGGCACCGGCACGCCGATCGCCGGTGGTTTGAGCTACCATCAGGCCGCAAGTGTCATGCGCAAGCTCACCGATGTTAACTTCGTCGCCATGGATGTCGTGGAAGTGTCGCCACCCTATGACCATGCCGACCTCACCTCGATTGCCGGGGCCTCCCTCGTGATGGAATATCTCTGCCTGAAAGCTTATCAACGTGGTGCGCGCGCAACACTCATGGCCGACTGAAGATACCTTGATCGGAGCATGACATGGTAGACCATTCGTCGGCATCGCATCCACTTGACCCTTTGAATGGCCACGAGATAGTCAGTGCCGCCGTACTTGCGCGCCAGCTTGGTGGCTTGAGCGGCCAGGCATGGTTTGAAACCATAGCGCTGGAGGAGCCGGAGAAGGACGAACTGCTGCAAAAAGCAATGCCGGCCCGGCGTGCCTTCGTGTGCTGCTATGATCCGCACAGCGGCCAGACCTGGGATGGCGTGGTCAATCTGGATGAAGGCAGGCTTGAGGGTTGGCGCCATGTTGAAGGTGCCCAGGCCCGCATCGTGTCAGACGAATTTGCCATGGGCGGGGAGGTCGCCAAGGCCGACCAGCGGGTGATTGCAGCCCTTGCCTTGCGTGGCATCACCGATCTCAATGACGTGCTGATCGAAGCCTGGTCCGCCGGAAATTTCGGCATTGCCGAAGAAAAGGGTGAGCGCATCGCCTATTGTCATTGCTTCCTGCGCAATGAGGCGGGCGACAATCCCTACGCACGCCCCATCGCCAATCTCCATCCCGTTGTCGACCTGCGCCGCCGCAGGGTCATCCGGGTTGATGATTTCGGTGTGGTGCCCGTACCGCCCGAGGGCACGCCGATCAATGTGAGTGCCGTCCGCGCCGACCTGAAGCCGCTTGTCATCACCCAGCCGGAAGGACCGAGCTTTGCTGTTGAAGGCAATCTGGTGCGCTGGCAAAAATGGCAATTCCGCGTGGGCTTTCATGTGCGTGACGGGCTCATACTTCACACCATTGGCTATGAAGACGGCGGCCGGCTGCGCCCCATCATCCATCGGGCCTCGATGGCCGAGATGGTTGTTCCCTATGGCGATCCCCGTGGCGGCGCTTTCCGACGCAATGCCTTTGACACGGGTGAATATGGCGTCGGCCAGTTTCTCGATTCACTCACGCTCGGTTGTGATTGCCTGGGCCATATTCACTATTTCGATGCATGGCATCACGATTGGCACGGCAATCCGAAGAAGATCGGCAACGCCATCTGCATGCACGAGGAGGACTTCGGCATCCTGTGGAAGTTCACCGACACGCTGACCGGGCGAGTTACCGTCAAGCGTTCGCGCCGCCTTGTCGTGTCGAGCATCTCGACCATCGGAAATTATGTCTATAATTTCTTCTGGTATTTCTACCAGGACGGCACGATCGGCGTCGAAGTGAAGGCAACCGGAATTCCCGCCGGCACCGGCGCCAATGTCGGCGAGACGGCACGGTATGGAACACGTGTCGGTCCCGGCGTCGATGCCCATGTGCACCAGCATGTCTTCTCCTATCGCTTCGACATGGCGGTGGATGGAATGCGCAATGCGGTTACCGAAATGAATTTTTCCGCGGTGCCCATGGGCGTCGACAATCCACCGGGCAACGCCATCCGCATTGACGAGCGGCAGCTCAGGAATGAACAGGAAGCCCAGCGGAACATGGACCTGGCCGCCGCCCGCTATTGGCGCGTCATCAATCCCAATATTGAAAACGCCTATGGCGAGCCGGTGGCCTACAAACTGGTACCTGGCACCAATGCGCTGCCCTTCAATGATCCCAATTCAGCCATCGGCCACAGGGCCGGCTTCATGTACAAGCATTTCTGGGCAACCCAATATGCCAAAGGCGAACTCTATCCCGCCGGTTACTATCCAAACCTGCATGAAGGCGGCGATGGACTTCCCCGCTGGACGGAAAAGAACCGCTCGCTCGACAACGAGAACATCGTGGTTTGGTACACGATGAACTATCACCACTTGCCGCGTCCCGAGGATTGGCCTGTGCAGCCTTGTGTCTATGCCTCGTTTCACTGGATGCCGTCAGGCTTCTTCAACGAGAATCCAGCCCTCGACGTTCCCTCGCCGCCGCGCGCCTGTTGCTGACCGTCCTCAGCTCAGTGCGTCCCTGATCCGGTAATACATCATCGCGGCCACCAGCATCGGTGTGCGCATGGGGCCGCCGGGGAAGGGGAGATGCCTGATCTTGGCCAGTAAATCAAAGCGTTCCGCCGTGCCCCGGATGGCTTCCGCCATCAACTTCCCATAAAGCCCGGTCAGCGCCACGCCCTGGCCGGAATAGCCATGGGCATAGTAGACCGTCGGCGACAGCCGCCCGCAATCGGGAATGCGGGTGGAGGTGATGGCGATATATCCGCCCCAGGCGTAGTCGATCTTCACGTCCTTCAACTGCGGGAAAACATGGGTCATGCGCGGGCGCATGTATTCGGCAAGGCTTGGCGGCTCCATGGTTGAATAGCTGGCCCGCCCGC
>CAZRZB010000032.1:0-24412 GCA_964604435.1 uncultured Aestuariivirga sp.
GCCTTCGGGCCGGCGCTGAATTCGGTGGGCATCGGCCAGGCGCTGAAGAAGCTCGGCCACAAGGTGGTGTTCCTGTCGGATCCCGGCTTTCTCGATGTTTACAAGGGCTATGGCTTCGAGGCCCATGCGGTGAACCTCTCGGAGCCCATGCCGGCCGAGGAAATGGCCAAGTTCTGGGTGGATTTCATCAACGGCCACATCCCCAATTTCCGCAAGAGCCCCTACGACCAGATCGGCAATTACGTAAAGGGCTGCTGGGAGATGATCGTCGAGACGGCAAAATGGGCCGAGAAGGACCTGCCCGCCGTGCTGGCCAGGGTGAAACCCGATGTCATCTGTGTTGACAATGTCATCCTGTTCCCGGCGATCAAGCGCTATGCCCGCGACAACAAGAAACCCTGGGTGCGGATCATCTCCTGCTCGGAAAACGAGATCGAGGATCCGGATATTCCGCCCCATCTCTCGGGCTGCGGCGAGAAGGACAAAAAGGGTTTCGCCAAATACCGCAAGCACTTCAACGCCACGATCAAGCCGATCCATGACGCCTTCAACGCCTTCCTGAAAAGCGTGGGCGAAAAGAAATATCCGCTGGGGCAATTCTTTGAAGCCAGCCCGCACATGAATATCCTGCTCTATCCCACTGCGGCAAAGTTCAAGCGCCGGCACAAGCTTTCGCCCAAGCAGTTCCAATATCTCGAAGGTTGTGTGCGGAAAGATGCGCCCTACAAAGTCCCTAAGTTCAAGGTGAACAATGACAAGCCCCTGCTCTATGTGAGCTACGGCTCGCTGGGCTCGGGCGATACGGAATTGCTGAAGCGGGTGATCAAGGTTCTGGCCAAAATGCCGGTGCGGGCCCTGGTCAATGTCGGCGACTATCTTGATCAGTACACGGATATTCCGCCCAATGTGCTGATCGACAAGTGGTATCCGCAGCCCTCGGTCATCCCCAAGGTCGACGGCGTCATCCATCATGGCGGCAACAACTCCTTCACCGAATGCCTCTATTTCGGCAAGCCCGCCATCATCATGCCCTATGTCTGGGACGGGCATGACAATGCCACGCGGGTTGAGGAAACCGGCCATGGCTTCAAGGTTGACCGTTACAACTGGACGGACGAAGAGCTGGCGGGCAAGATCATGGCGATGCTCACGGACAAGAAGATGAAGGCAAAATTGCAGAAAACCTCGAAGGCCATGCAGGCCGAACATGGGCCCAGCAAGGCGGCGAAGATCATTGACGGGCTCACCCGCCGGAAGATCGCCTGATGGGGTAAAGCGTTTCCTGTCCGGCGCGCTTGCGGCATGGCTTGTCCTGGCCAGTCCGGCCATGGCGCAATCGCCGGGGACCTATGACCTCGCCCTGGTGCTGGCGGTTGATTGTTCGGGCAGCGTCGATGGCGGTGAGTTCAAGCTGCAGATTGACGGCATTGCGGCGGCTTTCCGCGACGATGAGGTGATCGCCGCGGCCCTGGCCGGCCCTCACCGGCGCATCGCCGTCACGGTGATGAGCTGGGGCGACCCGGACTATCCGAAATTCACCACGGGCTGGTTCGAGATCAACTCGCCCGAAGCGGCACGCGGCTTCGCAGGCACCGTCTCGGGGTTCGGCTCGCGCATGGGCGGCGGCACCGGAATAGGCATCGCCATCGCCTATGGCATCTCACTCATCGAAACCAGCGGCTTCACCAGCGTCCGCAAGGTTGTCGATGTCTCGGGCGACGGGGTTGAGTCCTACGAAATCCGCCCACCGAAATTCCTGCTGAAAAATGCGCAAGTCATGCGGGCCGCGGCCGGTGTCGTGGTCAACGGGCTTGCCATCCGCAACGAGATTTTCGATCTCGATGAATACTACCGCGTGCATGTGGCCGGCGGGCCGGGAAGCTTCGTCGTCGATATTTCGGACTACCGGGATTTTCCCGAAGCCATCAAGCTCAAGCTGCTGCGCGAAATCCGCCCATTGACCGCTTCGCTGGAACCTTGACAGGGACAACCCTCCTGTGGGCATGTGGCCAAATCATGCCAACGAAATTCGATTCATCCGCGCCGCATCTTGAAAGCCCTGCGGTTTTTGCCGGTCCGCTGAAGGATTGGGGTTATCAGCCCAATCCGATTTCCGGAAACTCGAAAAGTGACGGGGTGCTGCTGTACAAGGGGCCCGGTGGCCAACCGGAAGTGGGGCTTTGGCAATGCACGGCGGGCACCTGGCCCCTGGAAATCCCGCGCGATGAACTGTGCCATTTCGTTTCGGGCCGCGCCACCTATACCCACGAGAACGGCGATGTCATCGAAGTGAGCGCCGGAACCGTGGTGCTGTTTCCGGCGGGCTGGAAGGGCCGCTGCACCGTTCATCAGACCATGCGCAATGTTTACATGTTGAGATAGAAATGAACCTGACATCTTCCGCCCCGCACCTGAAGAATCCCGCAACCTATCCCGGCCCCTTCAAGGACTGGGGCATCATTCCCACCATGATCGAGGGCCAATCGCACACCAGCGGCGTGGTGCTCTTCAAGGGCCCCAATGGCCAAAGCGAAAGCGGCATCTGGATCTGCACGCCGGGCTACTGGAACTGCCATGTGACCAGCGACGAGTTCTGCCACTTCCTGCTGGGGCGCTGCACCTATACCCACGAGTCCGGCGAGGTGATCGAGATCGTTCCGGATACGGTTGCTTTCTTTCCCAAGGACTGGAAGGGCACCTGCCGCGTCCATGAAACCATCCGCAAGGTTTACATGATCCGCTAGGCGGTTCACCTGAGGCCGGGTTCAGGCTGTGATCAATTCCCAGCTGACGCTCTCTTCGTCATAGGCATGGAGTTCGCCCATGCTGATGTCGAACCATATCCCGTGCAGTGAAAGTTCCTTGCGGTTTTCCTTCATGCGGATCCACGGAAAGGTGCGCAGATTGGCCAGGGAATGTTCAATGGAGGCACGCTCGATGTGGCGCTCGTGAAGCATCTCATCGCCGCTGGGCGGAACGGCGCGGGCCACGTCCTTGATGGCGCGCATCCAGCTGCCGATGAAGTCCGTGTGGCTCAGGGGGCCCGCATCCCCCACCGCGGCGCGTATGCCGCCGCAGCGGCCATGGCCCATGACAACAAGATGTTCCACGCCGAGCGACAGCACGGCAAATTCCAGTGCCGCGCTGGTGGCGTGATGGCCGCCGTCAGGCGTATAGGGCGGCACCAGATTGGCCACATTGCGCACCACGAAGATTTCGCCGGGTCCGGCATCGAAAATGGTTTCCGGAGCGGCACGGGAATCGCAGCAGGCAATCATCATGATCCGGGGCTTCTGCTGGCCCTCGCCGAGCTTCAGGTAACGGCCGGCTTCCGTGGCATAGCGGCCTTTGCGGAAATTCGCGTAGCCTTCAAGGAGGCGTCCAGGCAAGGTCATTGATCACTCCAGAAATACGGGTTGGTCTTGGACGACACCGTTCAAGCTGTCAATTGCCGCTCCCCCAGGGGCCATGGAAATCGCCTTCCGCGTCGAGCCGCTTGAAGCCGTGGGCGCCGAAGAAATCGCGCTGGGCCTGGATAAGGTTGGCCGTGCCGCGGGCCTGGCGATAGCCGTCGAAATAGGCAAGAGCCGATGAGAGGGCCGGAACGGGCAATCCTTCTTGCGCGCTGCGGGCCACGACATGGCGCAAGGCGGGTGTTGCTCCCTGCATCATGGTGACAAAATCGGGGGCGCGTAAAAGGTTTGTAAGGCCCTTGTTCTGTTCGTAGGCGGTGGCAATGGTATCCAGGAACTGCGAGCGGATGATGCAACCCGCCCGCCAGATGCGGGCGATGGTTGCCATCGGCAGGTTCCAGGAAAATTCCTTCGAGGCTGCCTCCAGCACGGCGAAGCCCTGGGCATAGGCGGCGATCTTCCCGGCGAAAAGTGCAAGCTCCAGCTTGTCGGTCAGGGAGTTGGGATCGCCCAGGGAGCGCGAGCCTGCCTTGGCATAGGGGCCCGATGCGGCCAGCCGCTCGTTCTTCATGGCAGACAGGCTTCGCGCCGCAACGGCCGCTTCAATGGCGGTTGCCGGGACGCCCATCATCTGCGCTTCGATGACGGCCCAGCGGCCGGTGCCTTTCTGGCCGGCCGAATCGAGAATGACATCCACCATGGGAACTCCCGTCCTGGGGTCATTGGCGGCCAGCACGGCAGCGGTGATTTCGATGAGATAGGAGTTCAGCCTGCCCTTGTTCCACTTGGCGAAGATGTTGCCGATGGCTTTCGGCGCCAGGCCCAGCCCGTCGCGCAGCACGCCGTAGATTTCGGCAATCATCTGCATGTCGGCATATTCGATACCGTTGTGAATCGTCTTGACGAAGTGGCCGGCGCCATTGGGACCGAGCCAGGCGCAGCAGGGATCGCCATTGTACTTTGCGGCGATGGCGGTCAGCACCTTCTCGACCCGGGCGTAGGAGGCGGGAGTTCCGCCCACCATGATCGAGGGGCCATGGCGGGCCCCCTCCTCGCCGCCGGAGACCCCCATGCCGATGAAGGTGAGGCCGCTTCCTTCAAGCTCCTGAAAGCGGCGCATGGTATCCCGGAAATTGGCATTGCCCGCGTCGATGATGATGTCATCCTTCGCCATCAGCTTCTTCAAGGCAGCAATCTGTTCATCCACCGCCTCGCCCGCCTTCACCATGATGATCACCGGGCGCGGCGGACGGATGCTGGCGATGAACTCTTCCATGGTCCGGGCCGGGACGAGACTGGCCCGCAAATCCCCGGCCTGGGCCATGAAGGCATCGGTCCGGTCCGCCGTGCGGTTGAACACGGCAATGCGGCTGCCTTTTTCGGCGATGTTCAGTGCGAGGTTTGAGCCCATAACGCCCAGGCCAATGAGACCGATTTCAGCTTGCGACATGATGTGCGTCCTCAGTCCTTGTCAAATGCAGTGTTGACGGCGGTAGCCAGATGAGCTTTCGCGCGCCTGATCAATTCGTCAACGGGCAATACCACATCGAGATGCAGGGCGTTCTCTTCAGGCCCCGGAATTTCAATGGTCGCCAGCTGGCTGTCGAGCAGCGATGTCGGCATGAAATGGCCCTTGCGCTCCGCCATGCGGGCGGCCAGCAGATCGCGGCTGCCATGCAGGAAAATAAAGGTGATCGGCCGCCCGGCGGCTTCGGCAAGTTTTTGCCGGTAGGATTTCTTCAGGGCGGAACAGGCGGCAACCACGCCCCGGCCCGCCGCGCATTCTGCCTTCATGGCCCGGCCGATAGCTTGAAGCCAGGGCCAGCGATCCGCGTCATCGAGCGGCGTTCCAGCCGACATCTTGGCAATGTTGGCGGCGGGATGAAGCGTGTCGCCCTCGATGAACGGACAGCCCAGTTCCTTTGCCAGCCCCTCGCCCACGCTGGTCTTGCCGCAACTGGTCACCCCCATGACAATGACGGCACCCTTGAACATTGGCCGCAATACTCCCTGGCTTTCAGACAGTTTGGCTTGTTGCCACAACTATTACACTGGCGCCATGGGCTTTGCGCGGGCACACTCAAGCGGAAAAATGGCATTCACGGAGGGTCCGGCATGAAAGCTATCGTCATTCATAAGGCATTAGACCTTCGCATAGAGGAGCGCGCGCCGTTGGCGCCTGAACCGGGTCAGGTTTCCATTGCCATTGGCCGCGGCGGCATCTGCGGCTCCGACCTGCATTATTATCGCCATGGCGGGTTCGGCACGGTCCGCCTGAAGGAGCCGATGGTTCTCGGACACGAGGTTTCGGGCATTGTTACGGCCGTGGGGACGCAAGTCACGCGGTTGAAGGCCGGCGACAGGGTTGCCGTCAACCCAAGCCGCCCTTGCGGATCATGTGTCTTCTGCCAGGCCGGGCAGCAAAACCATTGCCTCGACATGCTGTTCTACGGCAGCGCCATGCGCCTGCCCCATGTGCAGGGGGCTTTCCAACAGAGCCTCGTGGCCCAGGAAAGCCAGTGCCACCCCATTGCGCCTGACATCTCGCTGGAAGAGGCAGCCTTCGCCGAACCCTTTGCGGTCACCCTACATGCCATCATGCGGGCTGGGGCATTGACCAACAAGACCGTTTTAGTGACCGGCTGCGGGCCGATCGGGGTCCTTGCCATCATCGCCGCGCGGACCCATGGGGCGCGCGAAATCATCGCCACGGATGTTTCCGAATTCACCCTCGGTATGGCCCGGAAAATCGGAGCTGACGGGGCTTTCGATGTGGCGAACAACGCGGACGCGCTGGCTCCTTTCAAAGCCAACAAAGGCAGTTTCGATATCATGATCGAAGCCTCCGGCAATGAAGAGGCCATCCGCCTTGGCCTCGATTTGCTGAAGCCGCGGGGCATTCTCGTTCAGTTGGGGCTGGGCGGCAGCATGGCGCTCCCGCAGAACCTCGTGGTTTCCAAGGAAATCGAGATCCGGGGCTCCTTCCGCTTCCACGAGGAATTCGCCTTGGCGGTTGATCTCATCAACCGCAAACGGGTTGATCTCAAGCCCCTGCTCAGTGAAGTCTTGCCCCTGCAACGGGCCGAGGAGGCCTTCCAACTGGCCGGCGACAGGTCGCGCGCCATGAAGGTCCAGATCGCCTTCTAGATTCGGGCTCTTTCGTTTCCGAAGTTTGTTTGTTATCAATTATGTAAGACAAATAAATAAGCCAACGGGAGTTGCAGATGTTCTACGGGACGGTTGAAGGTACAGGTTTTGAGGTCATCGATCCGCGTTTCAATGGCTGCTTGACCGGCCATGGGCGGGTCGAGCGCCTTTGGACCGGGGCGCGCTGGACCGAGGGACCGGCATGGTTTGCGGCGGGCCGCTATCTGGTCTGCTCGGACATTCCCAACAACCGCATGCTGCGCTACGACGAAACCGACGGGTCGGTATCGGTGTTCCGCAGCCCCTCCAATTATTCCAATGGCAATACCGTCGACCGCCAGGGGCGCCTGGTGACCTGCGAACATTGGGCGAGGCGAGTGACCCGCACCGAGCATGATGGCTCGATCACCGTCATCGCCGACAAGTATGACGGCAAGCGTTTGAATTCACCCAATGACGTGGTGGTAAAGTCCGATGGCTCCATCTGGTTTACCGACCCGCCCTATGGCCACCTTTCGGACTACGAAGGCGAGAAAGGCAGCAGCGAAATTGGCAGCAACAACGTCTACCGGGTCGATCTCGCCAGCGGCAAAGTGACTGCCGTCTGCACCGACTTCGACAAGCCCAATGGCCTGGCCTTTTCCCCGGATGAGAAATACCTTTACATCGCGGACACCGGCGCCAGTCACAAGCCGGGCGGTAACAAGCATATCCGCCGCTTTGAGGTGAAGGATGGCGGCCAGGCCCTGGGCAAATCCATGATATTTGCCGATTGCACGGCAGGGCTGTTTGACGGCTTCCGGCTGGACCGGGATGGGCGCATCTGGACCAGTGCTGGCGACGGGGTGCATTGCTACCTTCCGGACGGCACGCTGATCGGCAAGATTCTCATTCCCGAACTGGTGGCAAACGTGGCGTTTGGCGGAGCAAGGCTCAACCGGCTGTTCATTTGCGGTACCACCTCGCTCTACTCAGCCTATCTCGCCGTAAATGGCATTTCGACCTGCTGAACGGGCGCTGCGAGGCGCCCGCGAGGAAGTGACGAACTTTCCCCGGAGACTACGTCCTCATGCGTGACATTCATCCTTAGAAAGCACTCTCATGTATCTGGGACTTGATTTTGGAACCTCATCCGTCAAGGGCGTATTGATTGACGGCAGGCAAAAGATTGCCGGTACGGCAAGTTCGCCCCTCAAGGTTTCGCGCCCTCACGACGGCTGGTCCGAGCAGAAACCAGAAGACTGGTGGAAGGCGGCCAATGCGGTTGTCAAAACCCTTGGCAAGATGAAGCCCAAGGCCATGGCCGCCGTGGAAGGCATCGGCCTTTCCGGCCAGCAGCATGGCGCCACCTTGCTTGACAAGGCCGGCAAGGTGCTGCGCCCCTGCATACTTTGGAACGATGCGCGTTCATTTGAGGAGTGCAAGGACATTCTGGCGCGAGAGCCCAGGGCACTTGCCATATCCGGCAATATTCCGCTGGCGGGCTTCACCGCGCCCAAACTGGCCTGGGTCAAGAAACACGAGCCCGGGATTTTTGATGCCGTCGACAAGGTGCTGCTGCCCAAGGACTACATCCGCTACCGCATGACAGGCGAATTTGCCTCCGACATGTCGGATTCTTCGGGCACCTATTGGCTCGACGTTGCAAAGCGTCAGTGGTCGGACGACTTGCTGCGGGCTTCGGACATGCGGCGGGACCAGATGCCGCGCCTCTATGAGGGAAGCGAGGTGACGGGCAGGCTCACCCCCGCCGTAGCCAAGGCCTGGGGCATGCCAAAGCACCCCGTTGTGGCCGGCGGCGGCGGCGATAATGCAGCGTCTGCCTGCGGCATCGGCGCGGTCACCGACGGGGCGGCCTTCGTGTCGATCGGCACCTCGGGTGTCATGTTCGTCTCCAATGACAAATTCAGCCCCAACGCGGCGCGCGCTGTTCATGCATTTTGCCACGCAGTTCCGGACACCTGGCACCAGATGGGTGTCATCTTGTCGGCAACGGCCAGCCTCGAATGGCTGGCAGGTGTCTTGAGAACGCCCGCCCCGCAGCTCACCAAGACATTGGGAACAAAACTTCCTGGCCCATCCTCCGCGCTGTTTCTGCCCTATCTCTCGGGCGAGCGCACACCGGTTGGCGACGCGCAAGTGCGCGGTCTCATGATGGGGCTTGGCCATGAAACGGACAGCAAGACCATGACCCATGCGGTGCTTGATGGCGTGGCCTTCGCCTTCCGCGACAGTCTTGCCGCCCTGCAGGACGCGGGAACCAAGGTAACGCGCGTGATGGCGGTGGGCGGCGGCACGAAGTCCGAGCTGTGGCTCAGGATCATTGCGACGGCACTGGGTGTCCCGGTTGATCTTCCGGCGGCCGGCGATGTGGGCGGGGCTTTTGGCGCGGCGCGGCTGGGACTGATGGCGGCAACGGGCGCCTCCCACAAGTCTGTCTGCACCAGGCCTAGAATTGCCAGGACCATTGAGCCCGAAAGCAAGGCCAGGGCTGCCTATGAGGATGCCTACGGGCGCTACCAGAGAATTTATCCCGCGATCAAGGAGATCAACCGCTCATGACAAAATTCTATTCCATTACTGACCCGATCAAATATGAGGGGCCGGACTCCAGGAATGCCCTGGCCTATCGCTGGTACAACCCGAAACAGAAAGTCATGGGCAAGACCATGGCGGAGCATCTGCGCTTTGCCGTGTGCTATTGGCACACCTTGTGCTGGCCCGGAACCGATCCCTTCGGCGGCGAAACCTTCAACCGGCAGTGGCACCATGCGGGCGATTCCATGGCGGCGGCGCGCCAGAAGGCCGACGTGATGTTTGAAACGCTGCGGCTGCTCGGCATCGATTATTTCACCTTCCATGACCTCGACATTGCCCCGGAAGGCAATTCGCTGAAGGAGTTCAACGCCAATGTCACGGCCATTGCCAACATCCTTGAGGGGAAGATGGCCAAGGCGAACAAGAAATTGCTCTGGGGCACGGCCAACATGTTTTCCAACCGGCGCTTCATGGCGGGGGCTGCGACCAACCCTGATCCGGATGTCTTTGCCTATTGTGCGGCCCAGGTGAAGCACTGCCTCGACGTGACCAAAGGATTGGGCGGCGAGAACTATGTGATGTGGGGCGGGCGCGAAGGCTATGAATCGCTCATCAACACCGACATCGGACAGGAACTGAAACAGGCGGGACGCTTCCTGTCGCTGGTGGTGGAGTACAAGCACAAGATCGGCTTCAAGGGCCCGATCCTCATCGAGCCCAAGCCCAAGGAACCAACAAAGCACCAGTATGACTACGATACGGCCTCGATCTACGGCCTGCTCAAATCCTACGGGCTTGAAAAAGACGTGAAGCTCAATCTGGAGCAGAACCACGCCATTCTGGCGGGCCATAGCTTTGAGCATGAAATCGCTTTGGCCTCGGCCCTCGGCATTTTCGGCTCCCTCGACATCAATCGCGGCGACTATCTGCTGGGCTGGGATACGGATCAGTTCGCCATGAATATCCCCGAGCTGGCGCTCACCATGTTCGAGGTTCTGAAAGCCGGCGGGTTCAGCACGGGCGGGCTGAACTTCGACGCCAAGATCAGGCGCCAGTCGATCGATCCCGATGACCTGCTGCACGCCCATGTCGGTTCCATGGACGCCTGCGCCCGGGGCCTGCTCATTGCCGCGCAGATGATGAAGGACGGCAAGGTCGAGAAGGCCGTGGCCAAGCGCTATGCCAAATGGGCCGAGCCGCAGAACCAGGCCATGCTGGCGGGCAAGGAAAGCCTGGACAAGATCGCGGCGCGGGCCCTCAAGTCCGGCCTCGATCCCCAGCCGAAATCCGGCCGCCAGGAATATCTCGAAGGACTGCTGAACACTTACATCTGAGGAAACCCGGCATGGCAATCGAAGGAAGAAGCGACGCCAGGAGCTCCGGGCGCATCCGTTTGGGCATGGTGGGCGGCGGCCAGGGGGCCTTTATCGGCGCCGTGCACCGGCTGGCGGCCCGGATGGATGACCGCTATGAGTTCGTCGCGGGCGCCCTGTCATCGGATGCGGCGCGGGCGAAGGCCTCCGGCGCGGAGCTGGGACTCGCTGCCGACCGCATCTATGCGGATTTCCGCGAAATGGCTAAGGCCGAGGCCAAGCGGGCCGATGGCATCGAAGCGGTTTCCATCGTCACGCCGAACCATGTGCATTTCCCGGCGGCCAAGGCCTTCATCGAGGCGGGCATTCATGTGATCTGCGACAAGCCATTGGCGCTCAATCTGAAAGAGGCCCTGGCGCTCGAAAAGCTGCTGGCCAAAAACCGGAACGTGATTTTTGCCCTCACCCACAACTATTCCGGCTATCCGATGATCCGCCAGGCGCGGGCCATGGTTGCCGCGGGCGAGCTTGGCGACATCCGCCTGGTGCAGGGCGAATATCCGCAGGATTGGCTCAGCACCGACATCGAGAAATCGGGCCACAAGCAGGCCGTCTGGCGGACCGATCCGAGCCGGACGGGGGCTGGCGGCAGTGTCGGCGACATCGGCACCCATGTCTATCAACTTGGCTGTTTTGTCTCGGGCTTGCAGCTTGCTGAACTGTCGGCCGATCTTGCGACCTTCGTGAAAGGCCGCAGGGTCGATGACAATGTCCATGTGATGCTGCGCTACAAGGGCGGGGCCAAGGGCATGCTCTGGGCCAGCCAGATGGCGCCAGGCCATGAGAACGGCCTGAAGATCCGGGTCTATGGCACCAAGGGCGCCCTGGAGTGGGTACAGACCGATCCAAACTACTTGTGGCACTCGCCCCTGGGCGAACCGAAGCGCCTGATCACGCGGGGCGGGGCCGGCTCGAATGCGGCGGCGGCGCGGGTCACCCGCGTGCCACCGGGGCATCCGGAAGGCTATCTTGAAGGTTTTGCCAATATCTACACCGAGGTGGCGCGGGCCATCAAAGCCAGGCAATCGGGCCGGAAGCTGGACAAGGATGTCCAGTTTCCGGGCATTGCGGACGGCGTGGCTGGCATGGCGTTCATTGAAGCCTGCGTAAAGTCATCGGCGAGGAACGGAAAGTGGACAAAGGTTTGATATTGCGGCGCAAGATCGCGAGGGGGGATATTGTACGATTGCCAGCGGCGCGATCTGGCACACTGCCTCCAGACCTCTTCCCCTGAACGATAAATAGCCTATAAGACGCGCGATCCTGAATTTTGATAGCGGAGACAGCAATGGCCAAGGTTCGTGTCGCGGTGAATGGTTTCGGGCGTATCGGGCGCAATATCGTGCGCGCCATCTATGAGTCGGGCCGCAAGGATATCGACGTGGTGGCCATCAATGACCTCGGTCCCGTCGAGACCAACGCCCATCTGCTGCGCTACGATTCGGTCCACGGCCGCTTTCCCCATGAGGTGCGGGTCGAGGGCGACTCGATCAATATCGGCACGGACAAGTTCAAGGTCACTGCCGTCAAGGACCCAACGCAGCTGCCGTGGAAGGAACTGGGGGTTGATATCGCCCTGGAATGCACCGGCATTTTTACCGCGAAGGACAAGGCTTCGGCCCATCTGACGGCTGGCGCCAAGCGCGTCTTGATTTCGGCCCCCGGCGAGAACGCCGATATCACGGTGGTTTATGGCGTGAACCATGACAAGCTCACCAAGGACCATGTCATCGTCTCCAATGCCTCGTGCACCACAAACTGCCTGGCGCCGGTGGCCAAAGTCCTGAATGATGCCGTCGGCATCGACAAGGGTTTCATGACCACCATCCATGCCTACACGGGCGACCAGCCGACGCTTGATACCATGCACAAGGACCTGTACCGGGCGCGCGCCGCGGCGATGTCGATGATTCCGACCTCAACCGGGGCGGCCAAGGCCATTGGCCTGGTCATTCCGGAGCTCAAGGGCCGCCTCGACGGCACCTCCATCCGCGTGCCGACGCCGAATGTCTCGGTGGTGGATTTCAAGTTCGTGCCGAAGCGCGCAACGACTGTCGAAGAAATCAACGCGGCCATCAAGGCGGCGGCGGAAGGCAAACTCAAGGGCATCCTCGGCTACACCCTTGATCCCAATGTTTCCATCGACTTCAACCACAACCCAAATTCCTCGACCTTCCACATGGACCAGACCAAGGTGATCGAAGGCACCCTGGTGCGCATCCTGACCTGGTATGACAATGAGTGGGGCTTCTCCAACCGGATGAGCGACACGGCGGTTGCCATGGGCAAGCTGCTGTAGACGATGGCACGCTCCCTGATCATAGCGCCCTCGATCCTGGCGGCGGATTTTTCCAGGCTGGGCGACGAGGTGCGGGCCATCGACCAAGGTGGGGCGGAATGGGTGCATATTGACGTGATGGACGGGCATTTTGTCCCCAATATCAGCTTTGGCGCGCCGGTCATGGCCAGCATCCGGCCGGTCACGAAAAGGGTTTTTGACGTGCATCTGATGATTGCGCCGGCTGACCCCTACCTGGAGCAATTTGCCAAGGCGGGAGCCGACGTGATCACGGTCCACGCGGAAGCGGGGCCACACCTGGACCGTTCCCTGCAGGCGATTCGCGGCCTTGGCAAGCGGGCCGGCGTGGCGCTCAATCCGGCAACGCCCGTTTCGGCGCTTGCCCATGTGCTTGACCGCATCGACCTGATCCTCATCATGACGGTCAATCCGGGCTTTGGCGGCCAGGCTTTCATCACGGCCATGCTGCAGAAGATCGCGGAGGTCCGGGAGATGGTTGGGGGACGGGCCATCGATATCGAGGTTGACGGCGGCATCACGGTCGAAACAGCGCCGCTGGTCGCCAAGGCCGGCGCCAATGTCCTGGTTGCCGGTTCGGCGGTCTTCAAGGGCCAGGACTATGGCGCCAATATCAAGGCCATCCGCCTCGCAGCCACAAGCTTGACCGCTTAACCGGGATAATCTCCCGGATCGGCTCCACGAGCAAATTCTCTTCATTGTTGCGTTATTCCGAACAATATTAATTTTTTGTCTTTATTTTTGCATAATTTGCAATAATATTGGTGTGTGGAGCAGTTTTCGGCCCTTCAGACCTTTGTTTCTGTCGTCGACACTGGCGGTTTCTCGGCGGCTGGCGAGGCGCTCGGAATCTCAACATCGGTGGTCAGCCGCCAAATTGCCGCCCTTGAAGCAGAGCTCGGGGTCCAGCTTCTCAAACGTTCAACCCGGACTGTGGTCCTGACTGAAGCCGGGACTGCCTATCTCGGGTATGTCCGCCGCCTGCTCCACGATCTCGCCGAGACGAACCGGTCCCTGAAAGCCTCCACCCCGGGGCGCGCCGCCGGTACGCTCAGGATCGCGGC
The DNA here is from genome assembly GCA_964604435.1 of uncultured Aestuariivirga sp. Lineage (GTDB taxonomy): Bacteria > Pseudomonadota > Alphaproteobacteria > Rhizobiales > Aestuariivirgaceae > Aestuariivirga. The sequence continues at coordinate 13,853 of CAZRZB010000032.1, forward strand.
ACCAACGGCCCTCGGGCTTACCCTCGTTGCGCCAGCGGTTGCGGACTTCATGGCAGGCAACCCCGATATCGTGATGCACCTCGATCTTCTGGACCGGTCAGTCGACCTGACCCAAGAAGATTATGATTTGAGCCTTTGCATCGGGGAAGGTCCCGTGGCGGCGGGACGCCGTCTAGGACAGGTCGAAACCGGGCTTTTCAGCTCACCATCCTACTTGGCTCTCCGGGGCAGGCCACATGGACCGGCAGACCTGATAGATCACTGGGCCCTGTATGGAGCAGGCCAGCTGTCGTGGAACCTCCGTGGCGGCCAGGCAGAAAAGCCCCGGATGAAATTCCATGCAAACCGCCCGGAAGCCCTGAAAACCCTGTGCCTGGCAGGCCAGGGCGTAGCCCTTCTCCCGCATTTTCTGGTGGGCGAGGAATTGGAGCGGGGAGAGTTGGTGCAGCTGCTTGACGGGTTTGAACCGAAACCCTTGAGCCTCTTTGTCGCCAGGCCGCTACACCGCACCGAAACTGCGGCTTCGCGGCTTTTCCAGAATTTTCTTGAGGCCCGCTTCAAGCGGATGCGGCTTTGAGCTTTTTCAGGGCGGACATGGCCCGGTTCCGGGCAAAGCCATGGTCAATCATGGGCGGGGGATAGCCGTTCGGGAGTTGCGATGACGCTTTCCAGGGGCAATGGATGAGATTTGACGGAAGAGCGCGAAGCTCGGGCACCCAGCGGCGCACATAATCACCCTGCGGATCAAACTTTTCACCCTGGAGCACAGGATTGAAAATGCGGAAATAGGGAGCCGCATCGGCACCGCATCCCGCCACCCATTGCCAGCCTGCCGAATTGCCGGCGATATCGGCATCTACCAGTGTGTCCCAGAACCATTTGGCCCCCTCCGTCCAGGAGATCAGCAGGTCTTTGACCAGAAACGAGGCAGCGATCATGCGCACCCGGTTGTGCATCGTGCCGGTTGCCCAGAGTTCGCGCATTCCGGCGTCAACGATGGGATAGCCAGTCCTGCCCTGTTGCCATGTCTTCAGCGCCCCGCCGTCATTGACCTGCGGGAATGTCGCAAATTCCTGGCGAAAGGGAGCTTCCGGCAGATTCGGCCAGTGGTGCAGGACGGAGTAGGAAAATTCGCGCCAGAGGATTTCCTTCAGGAATTTTTCACCGGAGACATCCAGTTTTCCCTGTGCTTTCGCCATGGCCGCACGTACCGCCACCCAGCATTGGGCGGGGCTGATTTCTCCCCAATGGAGATGGGGCGAAAGACGCGAAGTCAGTGATTTGTCTGGCCGGTCACGGCCGTCGGCGTAGTCCGCCAAACCCTCGTCGATGAATTTGGCCAAGCTTCTTCTTGCCCCCTCCTCGCCTGGTTGCCAACTGGGTTCAAAGCCCTTGGCCCAATCCGGATGATCGGGGAGCAGATGCCAATCCTCCAACTTTTCACTGGCCACATGCCCCTGCCAGGGCACGGGCTTTGCGGCAGCAGCCGGCAGGCGCGGTTCACCTGCTCCAAAACAGGCACGGGAGAACGGCGTATAGACCCTGTAAGGTTCTCCACTCGCATTGCGAATGGCTTCCGGTTCATGCAGGAGATAGCCGCCGAAGCGGTGGCAGGTGGCCGCATTGCTTTCACAGACATCTTTCACCCGGCGTTCGAGGACGGGCGACCAAGGGGCGTAGTCGCGGGTGAAATAGACCGCACTGGCATTGGTCTCGCGAATGACCTCCGCCAGGATTTCTTCAGACCTGCCGCGCCTCAGCACAAGTTTCATGTCGCGTGAAAGCCGCTGCAGGCTCCGGTGCAGCCACCAGCGGCTGGCCCCGCCGATGCGTCAGTCACCGGGGGTTTCATCGTCAAGGATGTAGAGAAAGATTACTTCGCTGGCGGCAGCCGCAGCATTCAAGGCGGCATGGGCCCGGGTCCGCAAATCCTGCCGGAACCACATGATCACTGGTCTGCTCATGCTGGCATCTACGGCGTCAATTCATGCCGGATCACGCCATCACGCCGAGCCGGCTCTTTCACGCTCGCGCTTGGAACCGCCGCGCTTTGCAAGAACGCTTTCGAGCCAGTCCGTCCGCATTTCCGGAACCGAGGCCAGAAGGCTCTCCGTGTAGCTATGGTAGGGCGGCGAGAATATCCTGGTGGTCGGACCTTCATCGACAAGCTGCCCCTTGAGCATGACGGCGGTGCGATGGGCTATGCGGCGGACAATGCCAAGGTCATGGGTGATGAAGAGATAGGCTACACCCAGGTCCTTCTGCAGCTTCAGAAGGAGCTTCAGGATTTCATCCGCCACCAACTGGTCAAGCGCCGACGTCGGCTCGTCGCAGATGATAAGATCTGGATCGGCTGCCAGCGCACGGGCAATGCAAATGCGCTGCTTCTGGCCGCCCGAGAGCTGAGTTGACAGCCGGCCGGCATAGTCTTCCGGCAAACCGACCAGACGGAGCAATTCCGCAACACGGTCTTTCACTTCCGTGGCCGACTTGTTGAAGTAAAACTGCACCGGCCTGCCAATGATTTCAGCAATGGTCTGCCGCGGGTTCAATGCTACATCGGGCAGCTGGTAGATGAACTGAATTCGCCGCAGGTCGTCGATCTGCCGCTGCTTCAAAGCCACCGACAATTCCACGCCATTGAATTTGACCGACCCGGAGGTGCGCGGCAGCAGGCCAACAATCAGGCGGGCCAGGGAGCTCTTGCCGGAGCCAGATTCCCCCACAACTGCAACGGTTTCGCCCTTGGCGACGGTCAGAGACACCTTGTTGACCGCCTTGAAGTTCCCGTACTCGCCAACGGCATTTTCAACCGACAGGATGATTTCACCGCGCTTGATGTCAAGCCCGGAGGAAAGCTTGTCCGCCTGCTTCCTTTCGCTGACTAGGGCCTTGGTGTAGGGGTCCTTCGGAGTGCTGAGGATCTGCTCGGTCGTGCCGAGCTCGATCATCTTGCCGCCGCGCAGCACCATGATCCGGTCGGACACCTGCGCCACCACCGCCAGGTCGTGGGTGATGTACAGCGCCGCCGTATTGTAGTCCTTGATGATCTTCTTGATCAGCGCCAGCACCTCGATTTGGGTGGTCACGTCAAGGGCCGTCGTCGGCTCGTCAAAGACCAGCAGGTCCGGGCGGCAGGACATGGCCATGGCGGTCATGGCGCGCTGCAACTGGCCGCCGGACACCTGGTGCGGATAGCGCTCGCCGAAGGTCTCGGGGTTTGGCAGATCAAGCGCCTTGAACAGTTCGACCGCCCATTCCCTGGCCTTGTCCGGCTTCATCAGGCCATGCTGGACCGGCATTTCCATGACTTGGTCGATGATCCGGTGTGACGGGTTGAACGAGGCCGCCGCACTTTGGGCAATATAGGCAATACGCCGCCCGCGCATTTCGCGGCGGCCTTCGGCGTCGAGAGCGCGAATGGAGATACCGTCAATTTCCACCATGCCGCCGACGATGCGGCAACCGGCGCGCGCAAAGGCCATGGCACCAATGCCGATTGTCGATTTGCCAGCACCGCTCTCGCCGATAAGACCGAGCACTTCGCCGCGCTTCAGCTCCAGCGAAACATTGTCGACGATGCAAAGGCCGGCAATTGACTCGATGCGAAGGTTGCGGATTTTCAGAACCTGGTCAGAGGCCATTGTCACATCTCCGCTGATGCGCCGGAGGGCCGGGCGTTGATGGAGAGGATCCAATCGACAATCAGGTTCACGCCTATTGTCATCGTGGCAATTGCGGCTGCAGGCCACAGCGGCGCCGCAAGGCCAAAGGAGATGGCCTTGCCGTTCTCGCGCACCATGCCGCCCCAGTCAGCGAAAGGCGGCTGGATGCCAAGGCCGAGAAATGACAGGCCGGCGACGAACAGGAAGTTAAAGCAGAAACGCAGGCCAAATTCCGAGATCATCGGGGGCAGAACATTGGGCAGCACCTCGCGCCGCATGATCCACCAAAGCCCTTCGCCGCGGAGCTTCGCGGCTTCGACGTATTCCAGCACCACGACATTCATGGCGACCGCCCGCGCCAGGCGGAAGACACGTGTTGCGTCGAGGACCGCAATGGTCATGACCAGCGTCGGGATCGATGAGCCGAACATGGACAGGATGATCAGGGCGAACACCAGAAGCGGGATCGAGAGCATGATGTCGACGATGCGCGAAAGAAATTGGTCTATCACCGTTCCCCCCGTTGCGGCCAGGAGGCCCAGGGTTGTCCCGATCAGGAAGGACAGGATTGTCGTGACCAGCGCCACGGCGATTGTCATGCGCGCGCCGTAGATGATGCGCGACAGGAGATCACGGCCGATGTTGTCGGTGCCCATCCAGTAATCGGAGGAACTCGGAGCCCAGGTGTCCGAGACAGTCTCCGCCTCGCCATAGGGGGCTATCCATGGCGCAAAGACGGCGAGAAATATGAAAAACCCGACGATCGCGAGGCCGGCCCATGCGGTTGCGTTTGGCTTGTATCCAAAAACTGTCATGATCAGCCTCCCCGGCTCGGCTTGCGCAAACGTGGATTGACCAGGATAGCCAGAATGTCAGCCACGGTATTCAGGATTATGAATGTCCCGGCAAACAGCAGGCCGCAGGCCTGGACCACCGGCAAATCGCGCTTGGTAACGCCATCGACCATATATTGGCCCACGCCGGGATAAACGAACACGACCTCGATCACCACAACGCCCACGATCAGGTAGGCCAGGTTGAGGGCAATGACCGAGATGATTGGCGCGGCGGCGTTGGGCAAGGCGTGCTTGACGATCACCCTGGAGCGGGACATGCCCTTCAGGAATGCCATCTCAATATAGGGCTGTGACATGATCGACAGAACCGATGACCGTGTCATGCGCAGCATGTGGGCGGTCACGAGAAACGTCAATGTGATTGCAGGCAAGGTTATCTTGTAGAGCATTTCGCCGACAGGCATTCCCGAAAACACCGTGGAGAGCGACGGGAACCAGCGCAATTTGACGGCGAAAAGCAAAATCAGGATATAGGCGATAAAGAATTCGGGGACGGAAATCGTGGCCAGCGAGACGATGTTGGCAAGACGATCCTGCCACTTTCCCTCGTTGATGGCGGCAATGATCCCGAGGCCGACCGAGAGGGGAACGGCAATCAATGCCGCGACACCGGCCAGGAACAGCGTGCTTTTGAATTTCTTCATGATTTCCGGCAGGATTTCGCGCTTGTTGGTCAGCGCATGGCCGAAATCGCCCTGGATCGCGCCGCTAAACCATTCGATGTATCGGACCAGGGCGGGGCGGTCGAGCCCGAGCTCATGGCGGAAGGCCGCCAGCGTTTCAGGGGTGGCACCCTGGCCAAGCACGGCGCTTGCCACATCGCCCGGCAGGATTTCGGTTGCGGCAAAGATCAGGACACTGACCGCGAACAGGGATAAAATGCCGAGGGCGATCCTTATGAGAATAAATTTCAACATTGGATCGCCCCCGGTCGTTATTGCAGCTTTCTTGCCTGGTTACGCGAACCAGCCTTTTTCTGCGATACGGTTGTCGTTCAGGTCGTAACGGGCATGCGGTGCAGCGCCCATTACCGTCTTGGAATAGCCATCGAGGTAGTCGGTGATGGCAAAGCAGATCATGCCACCGTCTTCGGCGATCATTTCCTGGGCCGTGAAATACATCTCCGTGCGCTTGGCATTGTCGAGTTCAATGCGGGCTTCGGTGATGAGCTTGTCGAACTCCGGCACTTTCCAGTTCGAGTCGTTCCAGTCCGAACCCGAGCTGTAGACCTGGGTGAAGGTCTGGTCGGCCGAGAGGCGGCGGCCCCAATAAACGGCGCAGAATGGCACCTTGAGCCAGACATTATCCCAGTAACCGTCAGCCGAGACCTTGTTGACGGTAAGGTCAATGCCGGCCTTCTTGAGGGATTCCTGATAGAGCTGGGCGCAGTCCACCGCCGTGCCCCAGGCGCCTTCCGACGTCTGCAGCTCGATTTTCGTGCCGGCGGCAAGCCCGGCCTTCTTGAAGTGGAAGGCGGCCTTGTCCGGATCATAGGCGCGCTGCGGCATCTTGGTGTTGTAGTAGGGGTTCAAGGCGTCCAGGGTGTGGTCGTTGCCGGGCACCGCGTAGCCGCTGTAGACCTGCTTGATGATGGCCTCGCGATCGATGCCCCACTTCAAGGCCAGCCGGAGATCCTTGTTGGTGAAGGGATCATCGGTAACACGGGAGACGAAGCAGAAGCGGTTGCCGGTGCCCTTGGTGCGCACGATGCTCAGGTTCTCATCCTTCATCAGAAGGTCGACGGTGCGGGCATCCATGCGGTTGGCCGCATGGATTTCGCCGGACTGGAGGGCTGCCGTGCGGGCAGCCACATCCTGGATGTTGCGGATTTCGACGGTGTCGAAGTTGCCGCGGTCGGCTTTCCAGTAGTCACCGCGGTTCTTGAACACCAGGCGTACGCCGGGCTCGAAGCTTTCCAGCGTATAAGCGCCCGTGCCGACCAGCTTCTGCCAGTCATTGAAGTCCTTCGGCACCACGATCAGGTGGTAGTCGCCGAGGATGACGGGGAAATCGGCATTGCCGGAGGACAGGGTAATGCCAACCTGGGTCGGCGACAGGGCCTTGATCTCCTTGATCTGGGCCAGGATGCCCTTGGCCGGAGACTTGGTGTCCTCGCCGCGGTGGATTTGGATCGAGTAGATGCAGTCATCGGCATCCAAGGCCTTGCCGTTGGAGAACTTGATGCCCTGACGGACGTTGAAGATCCACTCCACCGCGCCCGGCTTGGCTTCCCAGCTCTCAAACAATTCGCCGGTGGGGTTGCCCTTGTCATCGAACTCGATCAGGCAGTTGCAGATCGCCAGAGAAGAGCCGATCATCACTGAGTCCGCATAGGTGCGCGGATCAAGTGAATCGGAAGCCGAGCCGCCTTCCATGCCGATGATGAAGTTGCCACCCTTTTTCGGCGCGGCCCTGGCTGCGCCCGAGAACATCGTCAGCCCGGCGGGGACCGCCAAGCCTGCTGCCAAGCCCAGCTGCACAAAGTCACGGCGGCTGATCTTGCCCATGCGTGCCGCATATTCAGCGGCTTTGAGTTTCATTTCAAATTCGGTCATGTGTTTCTCTCCTTGGAGTCCAGATTATCAGTTAGCCCGGAGAAGATGGAGAGCGCAGCGGAAATCTGATGCGGCGAACCCTGTGCCGCGCAAAAATACCCTGCCGTCCCCCGTGTCTTCTTCATTAATTATTGGAAGTTCTTGCCGAACCTCTTGTGGCAGAACCTCTCATGCCACGCCATATCCGTCAATGGTTCACGGATGCAAAAGGTGGTGAATTGATTGAACCAAGGTGACATTTCCGGCCCCCAAAAGACTAAGCAGCCGGGGGAACCGACCCCGCCCTTTGCCCCTTCACAGTTTCTCCCAGCGGATTTAAGCTGCACCGGGAAATGGCTGGGAGGCTGTAACCGTGGTGAGGGAACCTGCGGCGCGGGAAAGTGATGGGATTCTGGGCAACCTGATTGTCCGGATCGGCAAACGCCTGCTGCCCAAGAGCCTTAAAGGATCCCTGCAACTGACCCTTCCTTCGGGCAGGCAGGTCCTCATTGGAACCGCGGGAGAAGGGTTTTCCGCCGACCTGACACTCCATAATTTCAAGGTCATCTGGGCCAGCGTCAGGCGGGCCCAGCTGGGCTTTTTCGAAAGCTACCTGGCGGGCGATATTGAAAGCAATGATCCAACCACGTTTTTCAAGTTCTATTTGAGAAACCGGGCCGCCCTTGACCGGGCCGCCACGGGCATTTTTTCAGCCAGCTGGCTTGACAAATTGTGGCACCGGGCAAGGGACAACAATCCCACGGGCTCGAAAGAGAACATTTCCGCCCACTATGACCTGGGCAATGATTTCTACAAGCTCTGGCTCGACGAGACCATGACCTACTCGTCGGCGGTTTTCGATGCGACGGGAAACAGCCTGGAAGCGGCCCAGCGGCGCAAATATGCGAAAGTGATGGATGCCCTCGAATTGAAGCCGGGCGATGATATCCTTGAGATCGGGTCAGGCTGGGGCGGCTTTGCCGAAGAAGCAGCCAAGCGGAGGGCCACGGTCAAGGGCATTACCCTTTCGCGCGAACAGCTGGCCTATGCCGAACAGCGCATAGCCAGGGCCGGACTCGACGATCGCGCCAGCTTTCACTTCGAGGACTACCGCGATACGAAGGGCAACTATAGCGGCATTGCCTCCATTGAAATGATCGAGGCCGTGGGCGAGCCCCATTGGCCGGTCTATTTCCAGACGCTTTATGACAGGCTGAAGCCGGGCGGCATTGCCGCCATCCAGGGCATTACGATCGCTGAGGCAAATTATGAAGCCTACCGCTCGGGGGTGGATTTCATTCAGCGCTATATTTTCCCGGGGGGCATGCTGCTTACCAAAAACATCATGAAGGAACAGGCTGCAAGGGCCGGCCTGATCCTCGAGCGGGTCGAGACCTTCGGACAGAGCTATGCCACCACCCTCAGGATGTGGCACGACCGCTTCGAGGCGGTCTGGCCGGACGTGGCCAAGCTTGGCTTTGACGAAAAATTCCGGCGCCTCTGGAAGCTTTACCTGGCCTATTGCGAGGCGGGCTTCGCCGAGTCCGTGGTCGATGTCGGAATCTACAAGTTGCGAAAGCCGGTTTAAAGGTATCCTTTCCCCTTCTCATCAGGGCCGTGCTTGACACGGCCAGCACCCGTGTCGGCCACGGAAGATGCCCGCATCAAGTGCGGGCAAGATGGGATTGGCAACGCCTTTAAATCCCAAGAAATGGCTGCAGCAGGCGGCCGATAAGGGTCTTGTAACGGGTGGGCGCTTCCGTTGCGAAGAGGCAGATGCAGGTCTCACCCGCCTCGATAACGGGGCAGTGTTCCGTATCCTGGTCAAGGTCGGCAATGTCGCCGCGGGCAAACCGGCCCAGCTTGTCCTTGAAGGCGCCTTTCAGGACCAGCGTGAGTTCCCCGCCGCCATGGCCATGCTCAAGCATGCTCAAGCCGGGCGCAATTGAGATCAGTTTCAGGGAGCCCCGCGCATTTTTTGACAGGGGCAATTCATAGACGGCGACACCCGGCGCTTTCTTGCGCCAGCGCAACTGGGCAAAGCCCCGGCCGCCCAATAGGCGCTCAAGCGGCGGGGGCAATTCGCCTCTTGCAACCGCGGGCTTCCGGATGACCGGGTCCTCCAGGCGAGCCAGCGTTGCGGTCCGGCACGCCCCGGAAACCTCGGAAACCTGCAAGTCATCGAGGATTTCACCACCCAGGGCTTCGGCTTTCCGGACTGCTCCCTGGCAGTCAGGGCACATGCTGATGTGGCAAGCGGCCGCCACGCCCAAGGCCTCGCCCAAGGTTCCTGCCGCGTAGGCCAGGACCGTGGCGTTATCCAGGTGGTGATTAATGGTCATTTCACCACCTCCAAGAGCTTGCGCATGCGCTGGTAAGCCAGACGCATGCGGGACTTCACCGTGCCCAGGGGCAATTTCAAACGTTCTGCAATCATACTCTGTGGTACGCCATCCACATAGGAAAGGATTAGTAATTCCCGTTGTTCTGCCGGGATTTGCGCCAGGGCGCGGGCGACATGGGCATCCTCCTGGTTGCGGTTCAAGGCCGCATCGCCCGCCATATCTTCGGATGGCGGGTCAAACCCTTCGAGATCGGTGAAGTGGGCCGATGATTCGCGGCGCAGGCGGTCAATGCGCAGATTTCTGGCAATGGTGAAGACCCAGGTCGATGCCGCTCCCCGCTCCGGTGAGTAGAGAGCCGCTTTCGACCAGACCGCAATCATGGTTTCCTGGACCAGGTCTTCGGCCAATTCGGCAGTGGCGCCCTTTCGCATCATGAAACTTTTAAGGCGCGGCGCAAAGTAGTCAAAAACCTCGGCAAAGGCGGCACGATCACGCGTCTTGCCAATGCGGAAGAGCAAGTCGGCAAACTCAGGCTGCCTGAAGGGTGTGGCGGGAATGCGCTTTTTCTCAGCCATTCGCAGCTATACGGCAACCAAAACTCGGTTTCACGGAACTCACCCCTGTAAATACGCACCTTACAGGGTGGCGGATCACTGCAGTTTCCGCTCGATTTGCTCATTCCACTCTTTGGTAAACACTTTCTTTTTGCCTTCAAAGGCATCGATTTTTCCCCAGACAAGCCAATGGGTCTTGGTGGCGGTCAACCTGCCATAGGTTTCGGTCCGGACCTGCCATGTGCCCCGCTTCAATTCCTCGGTCCAATGGGTTTCCATTTTTGCCGACAGGGGATCGTCCGGCATGATCGTGTAATCCTCCCGGCCCACCGAATAGGTGACGAGCTTGTGGGGCTGGATTTCAACGGAGCCAAAGTCATCGACGATGGCCAAGCGCCATTCCCCGGTCTTGGGATCAACCGTGGCGTCGCGCTTGTGCCAGGGCTTCTTGAGTTCCTTCAGCTTGGCGGGCTCTGCCGCCTCGACCGGCGGCCAGACAACCGGCGCCTCATTTTCGATGGCTTTGCGGACCGGCAGGTGCAAGGCGGATTTGCCGGCATAGACGGTGAGCGTCACAGGCTCGGGCGCCGGCCACATCATGGGGA
>CAZRZB010000033.1:0-23772 GCA_964604435.1 uncultured Aestuariivirga sp.
CGACACCACCAGACCCCCACCCTCAATCCGCGCGCGGGCGCGGATTTCGACCTCCCCACAAGGGGGAGGTGGAAGTTAGGTAACCGCCCCATAGCCCACCGCCTCGCGTTTCTCCGCCGGGGTGAGGAAGCTCGCTTTATCAACCCGGGCCCACAGGGCATCACGGTCGGCGCTCAGGGCTTCCACCTGGTCGAGGTCATAGCCCACGCGCAGGCCCTCGCCGAATTGCGGCCCGAGAAAATGCGTCAGCGCCTCGGTCATGCGGCCGAGCAGCGGCACGACAGACTGCCGCCAGAACACGCGGTTCGCTTCGGCGTAATTGGCAAAGGTATTGTCGCCGGGAATGCCGAGCAGCATGGGCGGCACGCCGAAGGCCAGCGCCACCTCGCGGGCGGAAGCATTCTTCGCCTCGATGAAGTCCATGTCCTTGGGGCTGAAGCCCATTTCCTTCCAGTCGAGGCCGCCTTCCAGCACCAGGGGCCGCCCCGCATTGGCAGCGCCCTGGAAATTGCTTTCAAGCTCGCTCTTCAGCCGGTCGAACTGTTCGGTGCTGAGCGGCCCGTCGCCGGCGGCGAAAACCAGGGCGCCCGAGGGCCTGGCCGCATTGTCGAGCATGGCCTTGTTCCAGGCGCTGGCCGCATTGTGAGTATCGATCGAACGGGCCGCCGCCTCAAGCGGCGACATGCCGTAATAGTCGTCGAGCGGGTTGAACAGCCGGATGTGCAGCACCGTCTCGGGGAGAAGCCGCGTTGCGGCGCCGCCCACCGCATATTCGTAAGCCTCGGGCCAGCCGTTGGCTCCCGCCACCACTTTCACCCGGTCCGGGCGCAGGCACACAAGCTCGCGGGGGCTGCCGTCGAGGCTTGAGACTTCGGTGTAGGAATTTCCCGCAACCAGCAGGAAGGAGAGGATATTCTCAATCAGCTCGCGCCCCGTCTGGGCCGGATTGGGCCGCGCCAGGAGCTGTTTAAGCGGATGGGAAGCCAGCTCCCTCTCGCCCTCATAGACCAGCAGCGGCACGGAACCCGCCGCTTCGGCAATCATCCGCACGCAGCGATAGCCGACGGCATTGCCGGCAAAGCCCTCCTTCGCCAGCCCCGCATAATTACGCGGCGTCCATTGCGGGCGGCCAACCGTGTGGAGCTGGATCAGCGGAGCCGCGGCAAATCTCTTCCGCTCGCTAGTCAAGAGCGATTTCAGTTTCTGGAGCATGATGTTCTTTCTATTTTCTCTGTCACCCCGACGAAAGTCGGGGCCCAGACTTTCAGAGGACGCGCGTGTTCAAAGTCTGGGTCCCGGCTTACGCCGGGATGACAGATAATTTCAAAGCATCCTCACCCTCGGCTCCGCCCTTCGCCGCAGCATCAGGTCGCTCACCGCCCAGACCAGCGCGTCGAGGCGGTCGGGGCTTTTGGCGCCCTCCTCAAGCCCGGAGCACATCTCGTCTTCCAGTTCAGGGAAGCCACCCACATGGGAGACCCTGCCCTGCTCGTAGAGCGCGGCCACCGGTTCGGCGCGGGCCTGTTTGCCGCGCGTGGCGTGAACGCTGCGGAATGACAGGTCGGGGTCCACTTCGCGTAAGACCTGTTCCACCATGGCGCCGCCCTGGTTTACTTCGGCCACCACGCGGTCAGCTTTTCGCGCATGATAGAGCGCCACGATCTTCCGCGCCCATTGGGCGGGCCTTGCGCCGTGTACGGAGCAATCATCCAGCACATAGCACCGGCCATCGACGCCAAGGCCGGCGCAGACAATGCCGCAGGCGCTGTTCTTCCGGCCGACCCCTGCGGGCGGGTCCACCGCCACGACCACACGCTTCAATTCAGGTGCGGTTGCCACCCGCGAGGCCTCGATCAGGTCGCGCTTGAACAGGGCATCGGGATCGTCCTCGATCAGTTCGCCGTTCAGTTCCTGCCGCCCCAGTTTCGTGCCGCCGAAGCGCGCCTGCACCTCGTCGAGAAAGGGCTTGGCCAGATGGGCCCGGTTGTCAAAGGTCGTCGAGCGGCTCGTCACCGTTCCTTCATCCGCCAGCAGGCGCTTCAAAAGCGGTATGGGGCGCGGCGTCGTGGTGATCACGGCGCAAGGCCTTTCGCCAAGCCGGAGGGCAAACTGCAACATGTTCCAAACCGTCTCGGCCTGTTTCCATTTCGCCAGCTCGTCGCACCAGGCCGCGTCGAACTGCGGGCCGCGCAGGCCGTCGGGCTCTTCCGCCGTGAAGACATGGGCCACGCAGCCGTTGGGCCAGGTGAGCTGGCGCTTCGACGGCTCGAAACGCGGGCGCTCGCTGTCGGCGTGAATGGCGAGCAGGCCGGATTTTCCCTCGATCATCACCAGCCGGGCCTCGTCGAAAGTGGGTGCCACAAGCGCGATGCGTTCGGCCCGCGGACCCCAGGCGCCCAAGGCCATGGCCTTCACCCATTCGGCCCCGGCCCGCGTCTTTCCCGCGCCGCGCCCGCCGAGAAGGAGCCAGTTACGCCAGTTAAGGCCTTCGGGCGGCAGCTGGTTGGCGCGGGCCCAGAGGCCCCACCAGTCGTTCTCAAGCAGAAAGCGTTCTTCACCGGAGAGTGTCAGGAGGGCTTCCGGCAGCCAGCCAAGAGTCCGCAAGCGCTTCAAGTTTTCCCGCAAGCGCCAGGCGGGCGGCATCGGTGATGGCGGGATGGCGGCTTCGCTCTCCAGCATCGCGCAATTCCTCCTTTGCTTCGCTGTCGACGAGTTTCTGATAGGCGCTTGCCAGCGTCAGCAAACCTTTCAGCGGATCGGCGGGATCGATTTTTTCATCGGGCGGCAGGTGTTTAGCCAGCGCCGCAAGCTTGTGCGCCAGCAGGTGTTTGAGCTGCCTGGCCGTGTTTATCGTGCCGCCCGCGCCAAAGGCCTGGGGGTAAGCGGCGCGGCGCGGTTCCCAGCCGTCGTCGCGCTTGCGCTTCTGCAGGCGGTGCGAGCCGATGCGGTGGCGGGCGCAAATTTCCATGACGGAGATTTCGCCCTTCTCATAGTCAAGACGCACTCTTGCCCAATCAATGGCGGGCCCCGGCTTCGGCAATTCGGCCCTGGGCGCCAGGAATCCCCGTTCGCGCCGCGTCGTCCAGCCCTCGCGCCGCCGCCTGTGGTGAAGCGTGCTCAAGGAAAAGCCAAGCTCGCCTGAAAGGATGCGGAGCGGGGTCTCGCTTGTGTCATAGGCCAGCCGGATGGCGGCCCAATCGGGAGCGCGCTGCGGTTTCTGTTCCGATGCGGTCATTTCGTCACCCAATTGTGGAGTATGCCTGTTGATAGCGGTTTGAGCGTGTTCGCACTGGGCAAACATACGCCTAGGCGCCAGAGGCTATGCAACCTTCTAATACGACTCGATCGCAGGCTCGTCTAATGACACCCGCAACCATCCCAACATAACAAGATTATGGATGGCGCTTGCGAGTGCGGCTCGTTTGTCATCTCTTTGCCAAGACTTCTTCCAATTCAGGATATAATCGACCAAGCGGTTTTCGGTAACTTCCTCATTACTGGCAGATTGTTTCAACTGGCGGCTTGCAAACAAAACCGTGAGGACTTCTTCAGCCTGCTCCGTGTTTTTAATCCGGCTGAACAAATCAACGGTTTTAAGAATTCTCTTTCGATGAAACTCGATTTCTGTGGCATATGCTTTTCGATCTTTCAAATATTGCGGGGAAATATTCAAAGCGATCATCTTGCCCAATTGTTTTTCGATCAGCCAATTTCTATTGGCGAAGTCATGTATGACTTTACTCACATCGCTCGAGAATGGCCCATAGCTGCCCTTGCCAAACTGGAGTCCGGTCGGCACCCCCATCTCGGTCACGACATAGCAAATCTTTTGAAAGATTGTCCGGCCAACGGGGTTAGCGTAGGGCTGACCCTCTAGTTCCCGCAGTATCTCCGCCAGCACGACCCACTCAGGTGTTATTGGACCGAGCTTGCGACCTTTGCCCTCAAGACTCATTTGAGATGGCGCGGCTAGAAACTCCGCCGTCAATTGCTGTTTGGGTGTTCCAAAGGGTGCATAGAGTTCCACGTCTAGTGGCAACTTATGCAGCTTTTGATAGATCAGTGGCCCTACCTCCGACCAATCCAGGCCCCCATTCCCGCATCCAAGCGGCGGCAGCGCTACACTGTGCACTCCCCACTCTTGTATATGCCCAGCAAAATAATCAAGCCCGCGTTCAATGTCTGAAAGCTTTGATGGAGAGCGCCAATGATCTTTCGTCGGAAAATTTATGATCCGCACTCCAGATAGGTCTTGATACAGATATGGCTCACCCAAACGAACCGCTTTTGCGTCGCAACGGCGTTTGTAGTCTTCGAACATCGCGGGAAATCTACTCTTAAACTCCTGGGCAACGCCCTTTCCCATAACGCCGACGCAGTTGACCGTGTTCACGAGAGTCTGGGCTCTGCTTAAGAAAAGGTCACCGATAAGCGTTTTGAAATTTGACAAGTATTGATTCTCCTATTTGAAGAATAGCACGGCATTCCGAGCTATCGGCAAGCCGAAACCGATACCTGCGAGTTTTGCTTCGGTGGCAGCGTCCACGACATAAGCTCCCACAACAAATCGCGATTCAACCCGACTCTGAACCAGCACCTCGGCGCACATCACCGCACTGTGACGATAGTACGCTGGTGGATTACCAGGATGACGCCAATCCATCGCGAAAATATCATCAAAATTTAGATGCTGCCAGTCTTTTGGATCCAAAAAACGCACATACCCACTGGCGGCATTTTGGTCTGTTATGACCACTCCAGGGAGTTTGAGCACCTCAGTGGATATGCGTAGTACACAAAGATTTGGAGCTTCACTCTGTCGTTTGAACATCATCGGGTTGCGAGCGTGAAAGTACAGATTCGCATATTGATGAAGCTTCAACCCTCCGGGAACATGTATCTGGTCGCGCTTGTCTTGCACGGCTTGCAATGCAACGGAATGATGCTCCAGCGCCGAAGCACGCTCGTGTGATAAAATTCCATGCTGCATGACCGATAGAACATTCACTATCGGCATTATGCAGTGTAGTTCTTTGACTCTCTGGTCCATACTCACTTTTCAGTTGACCAGTCACACCGGCCCTGATGAAGTCAAAATCAGCTGCCCTTCTTGCCGTACTTGTCCGTCAGAGCGGTGCGGCGGGCATCATGGGAGATGCCTTTCCTGGCAAAATTCTCGAACGTGGTGCGCATCTCGCGCGACAGGATAAGCCCCTCAACCCGGCTGATGTTGGCGGATGCCTTCCGGCCAATGGCAAATCCGCCTGTTGCGGAGGAACGGCCGGGCTTGGAAGTTTTGCTTGCCATCATTTCAATCTATCACAGTTCCGATTTCTTGCCATCCCGCACACCCAATTGTGGAGTATGCCCGTTGATAGCGGTTTGAGCGTACGCTGTCAAGCACTATTTTCCTATGACAGGATTTTTCTTTTCAACCCGGCTTATAATCCCGCGTGGCTTCCGGATCGTCCGAACTGAAGGGCAGCGCCAGCAGCTCCTTCCAGCAGTCGGCACTGATCGGCCAGGCGGCCCATTTCAGCGTTTCCTCCACCCGTTCGGGCCTGCTCACGCCGCAGATGGTTGAGGCCACGCGCGGCTCGCGCATGGAAAACTGGAGGGCGGCGGCGCCGGGCGGCACGCCGTGGCGGGCGCAGACGGCCTCCACTTGTGCGATGGGGGCGAGCATGGCTTCGCTTGCCTCCTGATAGACATAGCGGTGGTAGCTGGCGGAACCCTTGGCCAGCGCGCCGCCCGCATAGGGGGCGGCGTTGAGAACCGCGATGCCCTTCCCGCGCGCCAGTTCGAGCATCGCTTCGGCGTTGCGGTTCACCAGGGTGTAGCGGTTGTGGGTAATCAGCACGTCGAGGTCCCAGTCGCGCAGCATCGGCATCATCACATCGACCCTGCCGGCGGCAAGGCCCACGGCATCGGCAAGGCCCTCCTCCTTCATGCGCATGAGCTCGTCAAGGGCGCCGCCCTTGCGGGTTACTTCGGAAACATCGGCGCCATGTTCGGGATCGTGCAGGTGCAGGATCTGCACGCGGTCGACGCCAAGTGCCTTGAGGCTCTCCTCGATGGAGCGCCTGGCGCGCGGGCCGTCGAAGCGGCCGGTCGCCATGTCGCGGTCAAGCTTGGTGGAAAGGATACGGCCTTTGGGCCAGCCGCCGAGCTCGCGCACCACCTGGCCGATGCGCGCTTCGCTCCGCCCCAGGCCGTAATTGCGCGAGGTGTCGATGAAGCCGTCGGGCAGCGCCAGGATGGCGCGGATGGTGGCAAGGGCGCGCTCTTCGCTCACGCCGTAGCCATAGGTGTCGGGCATGTCGCCCAGGGCCGAGGCGCCGAATGAAATGGGCGGCACCATCAGTCCCGTCTTGCCGATTGCGTTTTTCTGCTGCATGGGGCCCGCCTCCGTTCTGAACTCGGCGGCAGGTTAGCCCGGCTGGGGCGTGAAAGACAGGTGCTAGCCGCCCGGGGTCAGGCAAGGCTTCCGCTGCCCGTTTTTCGACCTGTAGGTTCCGGTCACGGCATCGAAGGAATTATATTTCTCGGCGCAATAGTTGATCCAGGCGCTGGTCCCCGGCGCCAGGATGGGTACCCGCCGCTTCCGGGAGAAATCCCGGGCCGGCACGACCACCACTTTTTTCGCGGATTCCCGCGCAAGTTTCTCCGCCGGCAGCACAACGGCGCCATTGGCGGTGTACTGGGCCATGCAATCGTCAAAGGCATTGCGGAAATTGCTTTCCCACTGGTCCAGGTCGAGGGATTTCCCGTTGGCGAAATCCTGGCCGAAAACCTCGCAATAGGATTGTTTGTCCGCCAGGGCGGGAGCTGCGAAAAAGACAGGTATGAACGCACAAACAAACAAGTGACGGATACGCATGACACTACTACCTTAGATTGCCGCAATCGTGATAGTCAGTTGGTTTTATAGCACAGCTAGGGCATTATTTCCACCACCCCCGCGGGTGGCAGGGGTACAGGGTTAATCCTGGGCCGGCGGCTACTGCTGCAACAGCAAAGCCAGGGTGATGCCGCCGGAAATCGCCGTCAGGGCGATGAAGGCAATGCCAATGTTGCGGAAAAAGCCGATGTCGGCGGTTTCATTCGGCGTGGATGGCGTAAGCATGGGATCCTTTCCCCCTCGTCAAGGTCCACGGGATAGGCCATCCGGTCGGTATCCGGCCTGAAGCGCGCATTCATCCGCGGTTCATCTCGCTGACCTCCGGCGCCCTTGACGGCCAAATGTCCCGGGTCCACATTTTCGCATGTTCCAGTGGAGGAGGATTCCATGATGAGGTACCGCGCTATGGTGGCTTCGGTTTCGACGTTCCGCGTCCTGGCCCTTGGCATTCCTTTGCTGGTCCTTGCCGCCCAGACCGGCGGGGCCCGGGCAAACCAGGACCAGGGGCAATGCACCAGCAAGTCCGCCGCAGCTACGGTCAGGTGCTGCGAGAGGCTCTATGGCAATCATCCACCAGCATGGATGCGCCAGAAGCATTTGCGCTGCGCCCAGGTTGTGATTTGCAAGACCTCGTTGCTGCCGCTGTCCAGGCTGGCGTTTTCACCCACCTGTTCAATCCAGCCGCTGATGAAAGGCAACGACAAAGGCAAGGGCCTGAAGCTGTAGAAACCCCGCTTCAGGAAAATGCGCGGGAGCCATCCCGCCGCCGCCCCTTTGCCTTCCCGCCCCTTCCCCGCTAGCTTGGCCGCCCATGGACATCCGTCAAATCCAATACCTCGCGGCGCTGGCCCGCGAGAAGCATTTCACCCGGGCGGCGCAGGCTTGCAACGTCACTCAACCCACATTGTCAGGCCGCATCCGGCAGCTTGAGCAGGAGTTGGGGGTTCCCATCGTCGAGCGCGGCCAGCGCTATATCGGGCTCACCCCCGAGGGTGAGCGGGTGCTCAAATGGGCCCATCTCATTCTTGACAGCTGGCAGTCGCTGAACCAGGAGCTGGCCCAGATCAAGGGCAAGAAGGGCGAACTGGTGGGCCGCCTGGTGCTGGGCGTGGTGCCCTCGGCGCTGCCCATGGTTTCGCAACTTACCAAGGCGATGCAGGCGGCGCATCCTTCGGTGGATTTTTCCATCCTGTCGCACAGCTCGGAGGAAATCGTCCGGGCACTGCATGATTTTTCCATCGAGGCCGGCATCACCTATCTCGACAACGAGCCGGTGGGGGGCCTGCTGCAGGAAGTGCTCTACCGCGAGCGCTACTGCCTGTTCGTCGGCGCCGGCCACGCGCTGGCGAAACGCAAGACGGTGACCTGGTTCGAGGCTGCGCAATTGCCGCTCTGCCTGCTCACCCCCAACATGCAGAACCGGCGGATCATCGACCGGGCCTTCCTCGCCGCCAATGCCCAGCCCTCGCCCCGGCTTGAAACCAATTCGATCATGAACCTGTTTTCCAGCGTGCGCAGCATGGGGCTGGCCTCGATCATGCCGGATTATTTCCAGAATGCCCTTGGCCCCATGGAAGGGGTGAAGGCGGTGGCGCTGGTCGAGCCCGTGGTGGAACATGCAGTGGGCCTGGTGGCGGTTGCCCGCGAGCCCCTGTCGCCGCTGGTGGCGGCCCTCTTCGCGGCGGCAAAGAAGATGACGGCGGGAGAGCATCACGCATGAGTTTGGAATCGGTGCGCGCCTTTCTCGCGGCGAAGGCGCCTGACATTGCCATCATCGAACTGGAAAACAGTTCGGCCACCGTGGCGCAGGCCGCCGAAGGCCATGGCGTCACGCATGCACAGATCGCCAAGACGCTGTCCCTGCGGGTGGGCGAGCGGAACCTCTTGGTGGTGACGCGCGGCGATGCGCGGCTCGACAACAAGAAAGCCAAGGCGACGTTCGGCGGCAAGGCGCGCATGCTCAGCGCCGAGGAGGTGCCGGTCATCACCGGGCATCCGGTCGGCGGCGTCAGCCCCTTCGGCCTGCCCGAGGGGCTTGGCGTCTATTGCGATGTTTCGCTCAAGGCCTTCGCTGAGGTGGTGCCCGCGGCGGGCTCCACCCATTCGGCACTCCGCATCAGCCCCGCCCGCATGGCCGAGCTTGCGGGTGCGACCTGGGTCGATGTCTGCCAGACGGCGGCGTCTCCCGGCTCAACGGAAATAGAATGATCCACCGAGGCGGATCATGTAGGCATCGTTGAATTCCACATGATCATTCGCGTCAAAGGAACCGATGAAACCAGAAGTGTCGTGCCGGTCATTGAAGAAGTAGTACAGGCCTTCGGCCCTTAGGCTGAAATCGTCGGTCATCGCCCATTCGGCGCCAGCACCGACAACGCCGCCGATCTTGTTGAAGTCCCAGGTCTGCGAGTCGACGCCATAAACCTGCTTGTAGCTCGCGTCGGCAACGGCGATGCCGCCGGTGCCGTAAAGGAGAACATCATCGGATGCAATGCCGAGGCGTCCGCGCAGCGACGCCAAGGATTTCACCTTGCCCGATATCACTTCATAACCGGCACTTTTGGTCTGGCTGTCCGACCAGTCCGTGAAGGTGAAGTCGCCTTCAACGCCCAGAACCAGCGCATCCATCTGGTGGTTGAACCCGGCATGCAGGCCACCGGCAATGCCAGCCAAGTCAAGGTCACTCGGATCGTAATCATCGCTCGACCCATCCCAATAACCGTCATAATAGGCCTCGCCATAGCCCACATGGGCCCCGATGTAAAAGCCGGACCAGTCATGGCCCGCAGGAGCGGAAGCGATGTCGGCAGCACCTGCCACGCCAGTCATCGCCATGGCTGCCGCAATTGAGGCGGCGGCAAGTGTCATGTTATTGGGCATGGAATTCTTCTTTCTAATGCTTCGACTCTGGGAACCATAGACATAGCATCAGTCTCATCGCCATGACGAGTGCGGCATCCACGTTGCAACCGCCAAACGGTTTCCCGCAGGTGTTGGATCGCCGGACATTGAAGGCGCCGAATTCCACTACTTACAATGACTTAGACCGGATTTCTGCGAAGCGCCGGCAGCCGTCTCCCAGTGACTTTCTTGCCACACACCGAAAATTTCAGGTGCCATTCGAGGCTATTCGGGCAGATCTCGGCCGCCATGGAATCGCGATTCCACCAGAAACAGCATTATTCCCCCTCCCTCCTAGACAGCGGTAGCTGTGCTATTCATCATGACATACTGGAGACAAGGATCACCCCATTGCCCAAGCACCCACCAGGGATGGCGCAAAGAACCGCCGCTTCGCATGCCCCGCGTGAGGCAGAACCGAACCTCCGCGCCAGGCTGGATGAGGCGGAACGTCTGCTCCTGCAGGGGCAAGACAGCCGTGCCCTGGCCATTTGCGAGCAACTCGTCAGCCGTGACCCCGCCTATATGGGCGCACTCAACCTGCTTGCCAGCCTGCATTTGGCAAAGGGAGATTCGCCGCGCGCCCTGTCGTTTCTGGTGCGTTCGCAGATGCTCAACCCGCATGATGGCGCCACCCTGAAACTGCTGGCTGCGACTTATGGAAAACTTGGTTCCTGGGAGATGGCGGCGCGGGTCCTGCGCGAGGCCCTGGCGTTGAGCCCGGATGACATGGGGGCACTGCTTGCCTATTCCGATATCATGCGCCGCGAACAGGAATACGAAATTGCCGCCAGCGGCTACCGCAAAGTGCTTGCCAGCGGTTCCTTGCTGCAAGCGGCTGAGACCGGACTTGCCATGTGCAATGCGGCTGTCGGGCAATTCGACGAGGCGGCCCGGGGATTCAAGAATCTCCTGGACAGCGGCACGCGATCGATGCCGCTGCTCTTCAATGCCCTGCAGGTCCACAGTCGCCTGCCAAATCTGGATTGGCTCGGGCTGGCTGCCGGGATCAAGCGCGGCGCGGCAGAAGACAAGAACGATTTTGATACGGCGATGGCATTCCTCAAGGCTGGGATTTTCGACCGGAGCGGACGCCATGCCGAAGCCTGGCAAGAGCTTGTGCCGGCCAACGCCCGGCAATTTTCCGTCATGCGTGAAGCATGGCGCAGGCAGGCCGCCGATCTGGAAGCAAGCATGGCGCGGGTTCGCGACAGCGTCGCGCAAGTGGCCGAGACCGGGCCGGAAGACGGGAACCCGCCCGTTTCTCTCTTGATCCTCGGGCCGCCGCGTTCGGGCAAGACCACGCTTGAACGGATGCTGGCGTCTCTTGGGCAGGTCAAGCGCGGTTATGAAAACCCGATTATCGAAAATGCCGTGCGCAGGGCCTATCAATCCGCCGGTTTTCCCGCAAGCCGCCAGTATTGGGGCATGCCCGCCCAGGTCGAAGCCCTGTGCCGAAAATTTTATCTCGATGAATTGCGGCGCCGGGCCGGCGCGGCGAAAGTATTCACCAATTCAGACCCGGACCGGATTCTTGAGGCGGCCCGGATTGCGGCGGTCATTCCCAATGTGCGTTTTGCCTTCGTGAAGCGCAATCCGGAGGATCTGGCGCTGCGCATCTTCATGAAGAACTTCGCGGGCGGGAATGCCTATGCCTACGATCTTTCCGCCATCCGCCAGTATATTGCCTGGTATCAGCAGTTCATCGACATTCTCGCGGCCAAGTACCCGGGCATATCATGTGTTGTCCATTATGAGGAGATGATCGGCAATCCCGTGGAGACGTGCCGGAACATCGCGCGGCTTTGTGGCCTCGACGCCGCGGACGTACCATTCAGTGCCATCGAAGATGACCGCAACTGCGCCGCGCCCTACCGTGCCTTGATGAGTCAGATGGAGACTGCCGGGCCGCAGTGAGGTTCGCCCCGGCGCCGGGCTAGCCGGCGGAACCCACCGGGAAACTGTCCAAGGAGGAACTGTCCGATGGGGAACGGCCTGATGGGCCACCATCCGAGAACAGGTCGTTCAGCCCCATGCAATGGTTTCCGTTTCTTCTTTGGGCGCTGGTGCAATCGCTGCCATCGGTGACCTGTATATCGTTGCCGGACATGCTCCCGGCCTTTGCGGGCAGCGCCGAGCCGGCAAGCATGATCGCCGCGGCAATGGCGAGGTTCAGCTTTTCGAGGTTCCTGTGCTTCACGCGGGTTCTCTCAACAGATCAACAGTTTCAACGGCATGCGGGACCTAACCACTCAACGCCTCCGGCACCGGTTTACGGACGCGGCACGGCAAGCCGGGAGGCTAGCCCGGATGCGTTAACGAAATCTTAAGCATAACCGGCAGCCGGCCAGGTCAGTCCGGGGCCAGCTACCGTGGCGAAACTTGCCCTGATTCTTATCTGTATCAGGCTGCGGCTGCACCGGCCGGCTTGGCCTATGGGGTGTCATGCTGACATTGATTGTCCCGGTTCGCGACTGGCCCGCTGGGCGGCTGGACTGCTGTATCCGGAGTTTCCTTGCCCTGGGTTCGGAGCTGCTGAGTGAAATCCTCGTCATCGATTTCGGCTCGCGCGTACCGGTGGAAACAGGCGCGGGCTGGAATGGCGCCGTGAAAATCATCCGGCTGGAGGCGGACAAGTGGAGCCCCGGCGAGGCGATCAATGCCGGCGTGGTCCTCTCTTCCAACCCGGCCATCGCCAAGGCGGATGCGGATATTCTGATAAGTGCCGCAAGCCGCGCGGAATTCGACCGTGTGGCAGGCCAGATCATCGCGCACGAATTCGGTCTGATCGTGGCGCAGGCCTTTGACCTCGATCCATCGATAGGGCCGAGGGAGGCCTTTGAGGGGCTCGGCCGCGGCTTGCCGCTTCCCGGAAGCCTGCGGCCAAAGTGGGGGCAAGGCGGACTGGTCTTTTTTTCCCGCGCGGCGTGGGACCGGGTGGGTGGCTACGACTCGCGCTTCACCGGCTGGGGCAACGAGGACAATGATTTCCCGGAACGGGTCCGGCATGCGGGAATGCGTATCGGATGGGCCGACCGGAACAAGTTGTCGATCAACCACATCTGGCATCCGCCAACCTGCGCCATGACCGGCGTTGCCAGCCAGAGGATAAAGAACCAGTCGATTGCAAATGCCGACAAGAGCGTTTTCCGCTCCGTCTCATTCCGCCACTCCAATCTGGAAGCGGTGGCCGGTCCCGCGGTTATGAAAAACATTTCCCCTCTGGTGACGTTGGCAATCGCCAGCACCGGCCGGCCCCGGCGCATCAAGATGATTCTCGAAGCCATCGCCAGCTTCCGTGATCAGGTCAACAATGATTTCGAATTCGTCATCGTCGACAACGGCTCGCAGGACGAGGATTTCCTCGACCTGAAAAGGGCGCTTGAGCGCATCCGGTGGTGCAGTCGGGTCCGGCTTGAACGGCAAATCGAGGGTTCCATCCCCAAGGCACGCAACACAATCTCCAAGCTGGCCCGCGGCCGTTTCATTTGCATCGTCGATGATGACGACATCGCCCTGCCCAACCGGCTCGCCGATCACCTGCGGGTCTTCGAGAAGAATGGCCTGCTGCACGGCTCGCATGGCGGCTGGATCGATTTCGACGAGGAGACCGGTCTCATCGAGCGCAACCAGGGAAAGCAGCGTTCGCTGGCGACGCTGCTGAAGGGCACGGGCAAGATCACCGCGCACCCGGCCGGCTTCTACCGCACCGATGTCATGCGCGCCGTCCCCTATGATGAAAGCTTCGCGCTCGGCTCGGACCTCGATCTCGCCCTGCGCATGGCGGCGCTGGGCTGCGAGATCGGGCATACCGGAAGCTATGTGACGCTGCGGCGCTTCCATGCCTCGAATGTCACCCTCACCGGCCAGCCGAGCCAGGTGTCCAACGGGCTGGCGGCGCGCAGCCGGGTGGCAGCGACCTTCGCCTGGGACAAGGCGGAGAACATCGCCGCGGTTGCAAAATTGACCGATAGCGAAATCCACTGCGCCAACATGATGTCGCTTGAGACGCTGCTGAAATTTATTCCCCGCTATGCCGGTGTCTGGCAGCTGTTTGTTCCGGTGTCCGCCCTGGGCGCTCCGCCTGCCCTGCCGGATGCTGAAGCCCAGGGAAGCGATGAGGCGGATCCAGCGCCGGCTGATCTGCCGCCTTCTCGCTTGCGCACTGCCGACACCTCACTGCTCGAACAGCTCTTCGCCATTGCCCCGGGAGAACTCTGCAGCAAGGTTCCGGGATTGAACCGGCCAACCTATTTCCGCTCCTTGCCGGTCAACGGACTGGGCCGGGCCCTCAAGGCAAAACGCGAACTCGACCAGTTCCTCAATGTCCCCTCGGAAATCATCTCCGCGCGGCAGGCCCAGCTTGACCGCCAGGTGCCGTTCAACTGGGCATCGCTCAAAGTCGACAAGGGCTTACGCATCTTGCGGTCGAAGCGGTTTGCCAGCTGTTCGGATGTCTTTGTCTCCCGTGCGCGGCTCGCCGCAAGCGAAGCACTTTCGGCCATCACCGGCGTGGTTGCGGATTATGACCGGGATGGCGAGGCCTATTTTCTCGTCACCTTGCAGGTGAAGGGCTACGACGAAATCCGCAGCGTGAAATACCAGCTTGAGAGCGCCACAGGGGTTGCCTTTGAGCAGCTTTCCGGCGGCGGCCTGGTTGCGGATTTGGCCTACAGCGCGAGGTCGCACTGATGCGCTGCGCTGCTTCGGTGAATGCGGAACTGGGCGAGACGGCGGTTGCGCTGGCAAGCAACAGTTACACTGACTCGATGCCGCTCCTGCAGCGCATCATCTTCCGCAAGCAGCCCCTGTGCACCACGACGCAGGGTTTCCCCTTGGCCTGCGCGCTGCTCGTTGCCGGCTATTGCGGCGAACACTTCGAGTTTGCCGATACGAAGATCGGCAGCGACACCGCCGAGGCCATCCGCCTGCTGCTGGGCGCTGCCACCAACATCTCGACCGTCGATTCGCATCACCGGACCCTTTCCACCCGGCAATTCGACATCTTCTGCAGCAGGGCCGAAGGAGGCCTGGCAGACGATTTCCGGCTGGCCGCACCGGGCGATGTGCCACTGTCGAAAATCGACTGGTCGGGGGATTTCGTTAACCCCCGCCTGCAAAGTTCCCATGGCAGCCACATCGGCATGTATTTCACCAATGCCGGGCTGTTTGCCGACAGCACCACCGTATCCGTTGCCCTGGCGCTTATCCACGGCCTCGACCGGGCCCGGACAATCTATGTTCCCGCGGCCGCCGGCGGTGCCTCCGACTGGCACCGCAAGATCGCCGAGGCGCTGCGGATCGTGTCCATCACGCTGGAGTATGTCGCCTAGAACGCCTGGGAACCAGCGGACGGCTACTCCCTCATCAATTCACCCGAACCGCCCATCTCCTTGGGAATATCCTTCTGCTTGGGCAGGCCGTCCTTCATGTGCAGAACCGTCTCCTGGTAATGGACATGCAGGCCGGGCTTGAACTCGACCGAGGGTATGACCGCGGCGTAGACATCGACCAGGTTCCAGCCCGGATGCTCGGTGAAGAGATGCCCGCCGCAGGTCTTGCACCACTTGCGCAGGCTCTTGTCGGTCCGATGATAGACCCCGATGTTGTCCGCGCCCTTGGTCACCTTCAGCTTGTCCGGCGGCCACAGGGTGAAGGCATTGACCGGCCCCGCCGACCACTCGCGGCAGGAACTGCAGTGGCAGTACCCCATCGCCGCAGGCTCACCCGTCACGGTGAATTCAACCGCGCCGCAGAAACACTTTCCTTTATGGACGATTTCCTTGCTCATCTGGCTCTCCCCTCGCAAAGCCATCGGCAAACACCCTCTGCCGGGCCTGCTGCAAGCGCAGCTTGGCACCAAAAGGTCAGGCCCACAAGGCGGCAAGCCAGCCGGTCTCAAGCTGGCCCGTTTCGGCATAGGTTGTTGAACGGAAGCCAATCCAGGGATAGACTTGGTTGCGACGGCGGCCTGCCGGATTTCGCGGCATCTGCGCACACGTCAGAACGATGGTTAGCAAGGAACTCGCCCATGAGCAGCAGCGATAATTCGATTCCCATCGAGGCCTGGAACACCATATTGTTTGACAAGTTCTGCCGGTTCCGGAACGTGCTGACAGAGGGGCTGTCGGAACACAGCGACGAGTTCTTCAAGCGGGTGGCCTATCCGGCCGGCGCCCGCGTGCTCGATATCGGATGCGGTTTCGGCGACACCACGCAATTGATCGCCCGGCAGGTTGGACCCGGCGGCACAGCGGTGGGTGTCGACTGCGCCAGGAATTTCATTGATCTTGCCGTCCGCGAGGCAAGAGAGGCAGGCGTTGCCAATGCGTCCTTCATCGTGGCCGATGTGCAGTCCGATGACCTTGCCGGGCCCTACGACCACATTTTTTCCAGATTCGGCACGATGTTCTTCAACCTGCCCGGCGCGGCGCTACGCAATATCCGGCGGGCGCTCAGGCCCGGAGGGCAATTCTCCATGATCGTTTGGCGGCGGCGCGAGGACAATCCATGGATACACGATGCCGAACTATCCGTGCAGAAAATTATTCCTGTCGTTAGCCATGAAGAAACCGACCAGGTGCATTGCGGGCCGGGGCCGTTTTCCATGGCTGGCCCTGACATGGTCAGCGACATGCTGCGTGGCGCCGGTTTCGAGCAGATCACTTTCGAACGTTACGACACCGACATCTGCATCGGCCGCAATCTCGATGAGGCTGTGGAGTTCGCCCTGGCGCTGGGACCCGCCGGCGAGATTATCCGGCTGGCGGGAGACGAGGGTGAACGGCGCAAGCCAGTTGCAGTTTCCACCCTCAGGGAATTGTTTGCCAAGGATCTCCGTGACGATGGCGTGTGGTCTGGCTCCAGCAGCTGGATCGTCAATGCGAGAACCCCCTTGTCCTGAGCGGGCGGATTTCTGCACCTGCAAGCGGCCCTGCCCGGCGCCATCTACCGCTCGATCGCGTGGCCGGTCTTTCGGATGCGGTGCGGAAAATTCTAGAATGGGTCGCCATTCTTCCGGGTTGCCCGGAACACCCCGTCGCGCGTGGCAAACTTCATGTCGATGTCGGGATATTCGCCGTCGTCCGACTTGGCCCTTGTGCCGATTTCGAGGAATTTCACCGGCTGGCTGGAGCGGTTCACAAGGTGGTGGCCGTCGCGCTTTCCGGCGGGAAACCCCGCGGCCATGCCCGGCTTGAGGAGCTGTTCGCCGGCGTCGGTGACCAGCACCGCTTCGCCCTCCAGGACGAAGACGAACTCGTCTTCCGCAAGATGCCAATGGCGCTGGGTCGACCAGGCGCCGGGCGGCAAGATGGTCAGGTTCACGCCGAACTGGCTGAGGCCCAGGGCATCGCCGAGCGCCCGCCACTCACGCTCCCGGCACGGCCCGCCGTACTGCGGCGGATAGAATTCGTCGTAGCCGACCAGTGCCGCGACGGTCCCGGGATCGAGCGCCGGTTGTTTTAACGTCGTCATGCGAAGCCTCCCCGCCACTGATCTGCTCGTGCGGAGAATAGCAAAGAGCCCGGGCCGGGCAACCGCGTTGTCAGCCGCGCCCGATTGCCGGAATGCGGACTGCTCAGGCGTTCATGGCGTTGAGTGTAAAATGCCGCTTGCCTCCGGAGGTCGGCGGCAGGGAAGCAATCTTCCTGATCTCAATCTTGAAATGGCTTCCAAGCGCGGCCCTTGTCTCTTCCAGGAGTGAGGCTTGAGCCTGCGGAGAAAGCGGGCCTCCAACTCTTGCTTCAACTGCCGCGGACCCGGTCTGGACCAGAACCCAGGCGTCATGGCCGAGGATTTCAGTGGTCCTGACGCGATCGATGGGCGGCAGCGCCTGGCTTCCATCGGGAAAATGGAACATGTGTTCCTTGCGGCCCACGATCCGCGCGATGGTCGGAAGGCTCCGTCCGCAGGAACACCTGGGCCCCTTCTCGACAAAGTCGCCGGAGCGATAGCGCAACAGTGGCGTGGCGTAACTGTAGAGCGGCGTGACAACCAGCTCGCCGACTTCCCCTACCCCGCAGGCCGAGCCGTCTGTTCTGATAATTTCGGCAAGCACCTGTTCGCTTTGGATATGGAAGAGCCCGCTTTCCGGGCATTCGATCGCGATAATGCCGCCCTCGGCCGAGGAAAGAACATTGATGACGCGGCTCCCGAACAGTTCGCAGGCTGCCTCCTTCACCTCCGCCGGAAGGTATTCGGCAACGGAGACGATGAAGGGAATCCGGGGTTTCACATTTGTGCGGCGGGCCTCCACGGCAAGGCGGAGAAGATTCGATGGAAGCGTGTTGACATAGACCGGCGCTTCGCCGGCGAGTTGCTGCAACTGTTCAAGCGCCGGCAGCGCAATATCCACATGCCGGCGCGGGCCAAGCTTTTCCTTGGGCAGCCATGGCTGCCCCCAGCGGTCGAATGAGCCGTCGGCAGCCTGCCGCGGCCTTCGTATGACATAGAGGGTTCTCGACTGGTCGAGCTGCCAGGCAAGGAACATGCGGTAGCTGCAAACAAGGCGCGCCAGCGACTCAAGCGACGACAGGTCGCGCCGTGCGGCGGGGCCGGTGCTGCCGCCGGTCTGGACCGGCGAGATCAGTCCGGGCTTGACGGAGAAGTCGGTGGCGCGCAGGGCGTTGTAGCGTCCCGTCAGATCCTTGCGCGTCATGAAGGGCTGGCTTTTCCAATATTCCGAATTGGCGTCGAAGGGGCCGCCGGGCGCGGCTCTGTCCTTGTAGAACGGCACATTGTCAAGCGCGTGCTCCACGAGCCGCGTGAGAAGCTTGCCCTGGTGGGCGTTCAGTTCGGCCTCGGAGGAACGCTCGGTTTGCAGCAGCGTCCCGAGAAAGGCGGACGCCAATTTCATTTCGTGATTCAACTTGGTGTCTCCAAAAAGAAAAAGGGCGAATGCCGCCCTTTTCCGCGAAGAACAATCGGGGTTGACTAGGCAAGCCGCCGCATCTGAACGCCCAAGTCCTTGCATTTCCCGCTATGGCAACCAACAGCTCCGCTTAATACGACCGAAGGCACGGCTTTCAGGACATTGCGCGTCATAACGCCTTCTTGAACGTCGAGTTTCCCGATCTACCGGAAATTGCCGGTTGGCGCGGCCTCGTTCTGCTGAGTGATTTCATCGCTGCAAATGGAGGCTTCATCCAGGCGCCACGCCACTCCCGGCGGAACTTCGTCCTGTCCGATTGCTTCATCAGAGCAAATCGACGTCGCCTGCAATTCAAAAGCCACTGCGGGCCCGCCAAATTCGTCCTGCCCGATCACTTCGTCGCCGGAAACGGCAGGAGCGCCACCTTCATTACTGCCAATCGCAGTGACCTGGTCTATTTGCTCGTCACTCCCGATGGCAGGAGCGGGAACACCATCGAATACCTCGTCAATCCCGACAGCGGGACGGCACCAGGATTCAGCAGCCGCCAGCCCGCCCAAACGGCCGATCAATTCAAAGAGGTTTGAAAACTGGCGCGATGCCTGTGCGGCAGGCTGGGTCATGGTGGTCGGGCTCCCGTTAGGTATTCGTTAAGATTTAACTTACATTAGCGGGCGGCACAGGCAAAGGCAAAATTGTCACGCCTTTGCCTATCTATCCCGTTGATATTCAATGTTTTTTATTTCACAGACATCATGCAGGCGTGGCCTGCGGGACACAGTCTCAGGGGAATCAGGGCCGCGTAGGCGAGCTTCTGCCCCTGGCCTGGTTACTTTTTGGGGAGCACGTCGCGCGACCACTCCGCGGTCTTCCAGCCGGGTACCGGGGTTTCCACCGCGGCCCGGGGCACAAAGGGCGATGCCTCAACCTTCTGCATCCGGTGGATGTAGCGCGGGCAATTGGGAAACACCTCGCGCACCTTAACCTTCACCACGAACTGCGCCTCGACATAAGGCGGTTCGACGGAGTCCGCAGGTTCGATCCGCGCCGTCCCATTCAGGCGCAGGCGTTTGCGGTTTTCAAAATCAATGAAGAGCAGGCCCACCTCCGGATTTTCCAGGGTGTTGCCCATCGACAGATACATGCCGTTGCCGTCGTAGTTTGGAAACACCAGGGTGTGAGGGTCGACAACGCGCACGAAGCCGGGATCGCCGCCCTTGTAGGAACAGTTGGACCGCCCTTGCCCGTCGGCGGTTGCCAGGAAGAACATGTCGAGGCGCGTGATGAAGGCCTGATCCTCGGGCGTGATCTGCGCGTGGACCAGGCGCTCCTCGATGCGGTCGGCAAGGCGCTGCGTATCGAATGCATGCTGCAGCCGACGGTGGCTTTCCCCGTAGAGTTCTGACATGGCAAACCTCCCTCCGGGAAATTACATCGGCCACCGCCAGAAAAATGCAAGCGGCCTAGAAAATCCTGTCAACCGGCAGGCCCAGCGCCATGGCGCCGGCGTATTCGGCCTGCTGGCCGGGCTGCATGGGATGGTAGCGGGCGCCTTGCACATCGCGGAAGCGGCGCTCCAGGCCTTGCGCGCGGTAGAAACCGGCGCCGCCTGCCGCTTCCATGGCAAGTTCCACGGCGCGGATGGCGTGGGCGGCAACCAGCCTGCGCCCCTTCATCACCTCGTTGATGCTTTCGGCGCCAGGCGTGTTCTGGGCCGCCACATCAAGCATGTAGCTATGGGCAACCCGGGCGCCCAGCAATTCCGAATCCATCTGGCCGACAAGCTGCAGGATATGGTGGTCGCGGCGGCGCTTCTTGGCGATGTTCACGGCGATGTCGCGGGCGCTTTCGGCAACGCCCAGATAGACGCTGTAGATCAGCGGCAGGGCAAAGGTTCCGATGATATGGAAGATCGGGTGCCATTCGCCAGCCTTGCGCTTGAGGGCGACTGCCGCATCGGGCACCACATGGCCCTCGATGATAATGTCATGGGAAGCGGTGCCGCGCATGCCGAGGGTTTTCCAGACGGGGTCGATGCGCAGGTTTGGCGAATTCATCGGAATGCCGAAATGCAGGACCATGGGTTCCGCCCCCGGTTCTTCGAGGACGGCGGTGGTCATGAAAACGCTGCCGGCGGGAGCACCCGAGGAGAATATCTTGCGCGCGGTGATCTTATAGCCGCCGTCGACGCGCTCGGCCTTGCCCGCACCTGCCACCCAGTCGGACCCGCCGCTGGTTGACAGGAAAATCCTTTCAGCCGCGATGCGCTTCAGCAGCGGCTCCACCGCCGCCACCTTCTGGTGGCTCCAGCGCCAGGATGGAACCGCCACGAGATGGGTGTGCATGGCGAAGGCCAGCGCGGTTGAACCGCAATGGCGGGCCAGGGTGCGCAGCATCTGGCCCAGTTCATGGACGCTTGCCCCGCCGCCGCCCAGTTCGGCTGGAACGGCTGCTTCCACCAGGCCTGAGGTTTTCAGGGCAGCATAGTTGTCGGCCACAAAGGCATCGGATTCATCGGCTACTTCGGCCCGCGCGGCAAAGTCCTTGCCCAGCGCCTCGGCGATGGCGGCAAAGTCGGTTTTCCCTGATTTCAGCTTGGCAGCGGTATTCATGGTGAACTCCCTCGATTATCAGTTGTTAAACCCTATGCTGCCCCCATCCCCGGTTCTTCGCTAGTCCTGAAACTGTACCGGCAGGCCTGATCGTTCGGTCCTGGTCCGACAAAGCGGTACAGTCTCTGTACTGACGGGCAATTCTACGCCATGATGGGCTTCCTTGCAGCACAACTGTGGAGGCTCCGATGTCCGAACACGGAAGTTATGGCCAGTTCTGCCCGGTCGCCATGGCGGCGGAGATTTTCTGCTCGCGCTGGACCCCGCTGATCCTGCGCGAATTCATCGCCGGCACAAGGCGTTTCAACGATCTCAGGCGTGGGGTGCCGCGCATGTCGCCAACACTTCTCTCCAAGCGTCTGGTGGAACTGCGCGAAGCCGGAATCATCAGGGAGGTTGCCACCAGGCAGGGTGGCAAGGAATACGAATTGACCCCGGCTGGAGAAGATTTGAAACCGATTGTCATGGCGCTTGGCTTCTGGGGCCAGCGCTGGGTTGAATCGAAATTGTCGCTGAAGAATCTCGATCCCTCGCTGCTGATGTGGGACATGCGCCGCTCGCTTGATCCCAAGCCCCTGCCCAAGCGGCGCTGCACCATCGCCTATCATTTTGACGATACCGAACGGGCCCGGCAGAACTGGTGGCTGGTGGTCGAGCCCGACGGAACGGTGGACCTGTGCAATACCTATCCGGGATTCGAGGTTGACCTCTTCGTCTCCGGATCGCTACGCGCCATGACATCAATCTGGATGGGGGTCACCACGGTCCGCCAGGAGGTTGAAGCCAAGGCGCTTGACATGCAGGGCGACAAGGCAATCGCCGGCGCCATGCAGGAGTGGCTCGGCCTCAGCCCCTTCACCAGGGGAAAAAGCCGCCTGGCGGCGTAAAGCCTCCCCGCCGCTGATCCGGGCCGGTGACTTCACCTGCCGCCTGCCACGCGGCGTGGCAGGCGACCTTAGGTCATGATCAGTCGTCTCTGCCGTAGTTGTGGCAAATTGTGATTTCGCGCGTGACGGTGCGCGTGCCGGGGCCGGACCCGCGCATTGGGCAGGTGATGCGCGCGTCATTCACCCAATTGCCCTTGGACGGGTTGCAGGCCAATTGCGTATCCTGCTTTTCATTGCCCACGGTCTCCGTGACCGTGGTGGTGGAGCAGCAGCCCTGCCCGCCAGCCGCCGCCATTGCAACCGGACTGAGCAGGAATGCCAGGCCCGCCATCATCAACATCTTTTTCATGCCAGTCTCCATTGTTGCGGCTGATCAGCATTCGCCGCGTAAGTGCTGCCCGTGCTGCCGGGATAAGTTCGTGTCCCAAGTTCGCACCGCATTTTGTTTTCATCAGAGAAGGAAGAGGATGCCTGGATTAAAGCCGGATCGCGCCAAGCGCGGTCGTGCTTTGCTCTACCTTGTTTCCAAACAGCACAGTGGCTGTGAGGGCCTCGAAACAAGCAGACAGTCCTGACGCTCAATCAGCCGCCAGGACATGGATAATTATGGGACATCTTGCCAAAAAATTAAAGATCGCTTTACCATGATGGTTAACGTTTTGTTCACCAGCGGGGCCATTGACCGCCTCAATGGCTCCATAGGCCGGCGCAATTGGCGAAGCGGGCGGTTTTCTGCCATAAGGTGCCATGTCGAAAAAACACACTCTCCTTGACGTTTCCGCGCCAAAGCATGAGGCGGCCAGCCGAATTGCCGCCCATTATGGCAACAAGCCTGACGCGCTTCTCGAAATCCTCCACGACCTGCAGCATGAGCTGGGCCATGTCCCGGAGGCCGCCCTACCGGTCCTCGCCAGGGCGCTCAACCTTTCGCGGGCCGAGGTTCACGGCGTTGTCACCTTTTACCATGACTTCCGCCGCCAGCCGGCGGGACGCCATGTGGTGAAAGTCTGCCGGGCCGAGGCCTGCCAGGCGATGCAGGGCAATGAGCTGGCGCAGGCGGCGCAGAAAACCCTGAAGGTGAAATTCGGCGAGACCACCGCCGACGGGGCCATTACCCTGGAAGCCGTCTATTGCTTGGGCCTGTGCGCCACGGCGCCGGCCATCCTGGTGGACGAACGCCCGCGGGGCCGGATGACGGCGAAGAAATTCAAGGCGCTTGCCGGGGAGCTGTCGGCATGATCAGGATTTATGTTCCAAGGGATTCGGCCGCCCGCGCCGTTGACGCCGACGCGGTGGCCGATGCCATTGCGGCGGAAGCGGCAGCCCACAAGATCAATGTCCAGATCATCCGCAACGGCTCGCGGGGGCTGCTCTGGCTTGAGCCCCTGGTTGAAGTTGAAACGCCGCGGGGCCGGGTGGCCTATGGCCCGGTCGAGGCCGCCGACGTGAAATCCCTGTTCAAGTCCAAATTCCACGAGGGCGGCGCGCACAAGCTGGTGCTTGGCCTCACCGAGGAGATTCCCTATCTCAAGAACCAGGAGCGGCTCACCTTCGCGCGCTGCGGCATCCCCGATCCGCTGTCGCTTGCCCACTATCCGG
>CAZRZB010000033.1:23782-24273 GCA_964604435.1 uncultured Aestuariivirga sp.
TTGAAGAAGGCCCTCGCCCTGAAAGGTGCCGACATCGTGGCGGAGGTCACCGCCTCGGGCCTGCGCGGCCGCGGCGGCGCGGGCTTTCCCACCGGCATCAAGTGGAAAACCGTGCATGAGGCACGCGCCGAACAGAAATACGTCTGCTGCAACGCCGATGAGGGCGACAGCGGCACCTTCGCCGACCGCATGGTGATGGAAGGCGATCCCTTCATGCTGATCGAAGGCATGACCATTGCCGGAATTGCCGGCGGGGCCAGCAAGGGCTTCATCTATATCCGCTCGGAATACCCTGATGCCATCGCCACGATGAAGGAGGCGATCCGCATCGCCACCGCCGCGAAATGGCTGGGGCAGAACATCCAGGGCACAGAGCATTCCTTCGCGCTTGAAGTCAGGCGCGGCGCCGGCGCCTACATCTGCGGCGAGGAAACCGCCATGCTCGAGAGCCTGGAAGGCAAGCGCGGCATGGTGCGGCCCAAGCCGCCGAT
>CAZRZB010000034.1:0-24070 GCA_964604435.1 uncultured Aestuariivirga sp.
TACATGACGAACACGTCGCCGTCGTCGGGGAAGCCGAAAATCTTGCCATTCACCATCATCTGGTTGTCGCGATAGGTGGGGGCAATCTTCTGCAGCTCGTCGCGGAAGGTGTACTTGTCGACCATGGCATCGAGCTCTTCGAGGGCGCCCGCATTGACGAGATCGGGCATCCAGGCCGGAATGACATTCAGCGCATCATAGGCGCCTGCCCCCGACTTGAAGTCCTGCATGATCTTGGTGAACATCTCGGCCACCGGCACTTCGACAACCTTGACGTCGATGCCTGTGAGTTCTTTCCACTTCGGCCCGGAAAAGTTGAGCGGGTCAAGTGACTGAAGGCCGGCTTCCCACACGATGGTGATGGTCTGGCCCCGGTATTGCTGTGCAGCTTTTACGGCGATATCCGCCGCCGACTCGGCCCAGGCCGGCCGGATGAATGTTCCGGCCAGGCCGGCCGCGAGGCCGATCTTGCCGAGATCGCGTCTTGTTACCATGTCTTCCTCCCAGTGTTGAATGGTCGCTTGAAGCTTCCATTCTTGTATCTCCGCATTGTTGCGGAGAATTTCTATGCATTGAACTGTTTGCCGTATTTCTCCAGTTTGGTCTTGAAGCCTGGCCGTTCAAGAACATCGCGATTGACGACGCCGCGCGGGATACAGCCCTTTTGTATCTCCAGAACGGCGCGGACGTCAGCTGCGCCATTGCCGGCAAAGCACTGATCGGTCCAGCACAATGCGTGCGGCGCAACGATAACATTGTCGAGTTTGAGAATTGGGTCATTCACATCGGGCGGCTCGGTCTCAAAAACGTCAAGCCCCGCGCCTGCGATTTTTCCATTGGCCAGAACCTCTGTGAGCGCTTTCTGGTCAACAATCGGGCCACGGGCAGTATTGATCAGATAGGCGGACCGTTTCATCAGGGCCAGCCGTTTGCCATTGACGATGTGGCGGGTCTCATCCGTGAGGGGGCAGTTCACCGCCAGGATGTCTGCTCGGCTGAACAGTTCGTCAATGCTGACCAGTTCGATACCAAGTTCCGTTGCCACCTTCGGATCGGCAAAGGGGTCATGGGCAATGAATTTCATGTCGAAGGGTTTGGCCAGGAGGAACATTTCCGCCCCTATATTGCCGACGCCAAGCGAGCCCAGAGTCTTGCCCACCAACCCCACACCCATGTGTTCGCCGCGCGCCGCAAAGCCTGGCGCACCCTGGCGCGCCAGCTTATCCTTCACCATCATCTTTCCAGTGAGCGCCAGCATGAAGGTGAGAATGGAAACGGCGACGGGGCGGCGCACGCCATCGGGCGTAATGCAGAGGGCGATGTCAGCCTTCGTACAGGCGGCCACGTCTACCGTATCATAACCCACGCCAAAACGCGCAACCATGCTGAGTCGCCCGTTCTTCGGAACACTCTCGGGGGCGAAGCGATGGGCCAGAAGGATGAGCGCATCGAAATCCTCAAGCTGTTCGCCGCGCAAAGGATTTGCCGGCTCAAGGAATTGCATGTCCACGCTGGGTGCTGCCTTTAATGGCGCAAGATCAAAATCCGGGAAAACCGGCGTGCCGTCAGCCTTCTTGAAATCGCCCGACAATGCGACGCGGAACGGCTGTGTCATGGCTTGCAACCCTCGCGGAGAGTTTTCATCGCCTGGGTCAGCGCATCGCGCAGGACCCAGACATCGCCGG
Source organism: uncultured Aestuariivirga sp. (assembly GCA_964604435.1). Taxonomy (GTDB): domain Bacteria; phylum Pseudomonadota; class Alphaproteobacteria; order Rhizobiales; family Aestuariivirgaceae; genus Aestuariivirga. Next base: position 1,686 of record CAZRZB010000034.1, read on the forward strand.
AGTAACAGCAGAAATCAAATCCCTGCTTGTAGAGGGCGATGCCCAGATCCGTTGTCGGCACCAGCCGCCCGAGCGACTTGCCGTGCTTCTTGGTTGCCGCGACCGTGCGTTCAATCGCCTTGAGGAATTTCGGGTTGTCAAACTCACCTGGGATCCCGAGCGATACCGAAAGATCAAAGTGGCCCACCCAGAGAACATCAACTCCATCCACCGCCGCGATGGCGTCTGCATTCTCGGCCCCTTCTGCCGTTTCGATCTGGCAGAAAAGCGTCGTGCGCTCATTGGCCCCGGCCAGTTTTTCCGGCACCGAACCGCCCGTGTAGTTGTCATGGGCCACGCCCAGCGCCACGCCGCGCTTGCCCAGGGGAAAATACTTCATGCAGTCAACGATGGCCTTGGCTTCCGCAGCCGTGCCCACCATGGGAATCATGATGCCTTCCGCCCCCATGTCGCAGGCCCGCGCGATATGGTGGTACTCCTTTGACGGCACACGAACGATCGGCGCCACATCGGCCGCCTCGAAATAGCGGATGGCGCTTTTCACCGTTTCGAAACCGAAGCCCGAATGCTCAAGGTCAAACAGCGCGAATTCGCAACCCGCCGCCTTCATGATATGGCCGATGCCGGGCGTGGCGAACTCCACAATGAAATGGCCGAGCTTGAGGGTTCTGTTGCGGGCCATCGTCTTCAGTTTGTTGCGCGGCATTTTTCAACCTTTTGATTCAGGGACGCTGCGAACCTTCGCAGGCCAGGGTGTATTGGGCGACATTCTTGGCGAGAACGAGGGCTTCGCTTTCGCGATTGAAAACATTGAAATGCGGAGTTTTGAGATGGGCGTCAAAGGCGGCGCGGTCATCGTAAATCTCGTAGAGAAATACCCGGTCGCCGCCCTCGCTCGGAACCAGGACATCGAAACGCCGGCACCCCGGCTCATGGGCGCAGGAATCCCTGGCATTCTTGTCCATGAGTTGCCGGAAAGCAGCCATGGCGCCGGGTTTCAGGATAAAATCAACCGTGATGGCAAAGGCGCTCATGTGATGGCCCCGCGCACTTGCCAGTAAAGTGTGGCCACCTGCTCCAGATGCGCCCGCATTTCCCTGGCGGCGGCATCGGGATCCCGGTCGGCAATTGTTTCAAATATAGCCGCGTGGGCCTGGTAGGCGATCTTGTTCTGACCTGGATAGCTCAGCGTCACGTGGCGCTGGTCGACAAGCCATTCAACGATGGCCGAATGCAGCGTTGTATAGATAGGATTGTTCGGCACCGTGGCAATGGCAAAGTGAAAGGCAACGTCCGACTGCTCAAAGCGGCGCATATCGCCAATGGATTCGCGGTTTTCATCAAGAGCCGCCTTGAGCCGCGCAACGTCGGCATCGGTAGCCAGGCGCGCCGCATCCCGGACTAGACCGGTCTCAAACAGCACACGCGCTTCCTGGAAATGCCTGATGCCTTCAGATACGGAAAGAAGATACCGCGCGCTGCCGGCCACCGAATGCATCACAGCCTGTACTGACGGAACCGCCACTTGTGCCCGCGCACCCGGCCGCACCTCCACCAGACCCATTCTTTGAAGGTGGAACAACGCCTCGCGGACCGCAGGCCGTCCCACCCCAAATTCCTTCATCAGTTCCCGCTCCGACGGCAACTCTGCACCAGCTGGCAGGATGTGATCACGGATACGTCGCTCAAGCGCCTCGGCCACCTGTTCGTACAGCTTGGAGCGCTTGATCGCGATCATCTTGGTATACCTGTCATACCAGTACTTTGGACAAAGGAATTTCTGCTGTCAACTCCGCACGGAATCAGGCGTAAAATATGAAGCTATGGCTCAACCAGCAGATCTCGTCGCGCTGAAAAGCCACCTGCAGAATCTGATCTCCGGGGAATTCCAGATGCTTGAGTTGCCTGCAACCAGCCGACAGCTATCATCATGATGCTGTCCACGCACCAAACATCAGCACGGTTTTTGCGAATGCCGACGCCGATGTACGCTAATGGAAACCGCTTGACCGATCATGGACGCCCTCTACTGTCATCCCTGCAGTAGCCGGTGAGGGAGGACATTTTTATCTTTCGCTATGTGTTCTACCCGAGATAAACATCGCGGTCACAAGCAATGACCAACAGACGGGAGCAGAGTTATGACAATTCGCATCGGCTTGATCGGCGCAGGCATCATGGGCTCCGATCACGCAAGAATTCTGGCAACCCAGGTTCCGGGCGCTAGATTGCACTTCATCTGTGACGCTGATGCCGCCAGATGCACGTCTATTGCGACAGAAACCGGCGCGCGCCATACATCGACTGATCCTCTGGCTGTTATCAACAGTGCGGAGGTTGATGCAATTGTCATCGCTAGCCCGGATGATACCCATGGGAGTTTGACCAGGGCCGCTATCGCGGCCCGGAAGCACGCTCTCTGCGAGAAGCCGCTGGCGCCAACAGCGGTCGAATGCTTTGGCGTTGTCGATGCCGAGGTGCGTGGCGAACTCGTGGGTGAAAGAGGTTCGGTATCATTGCGCTCACCGGTCCACAGCGAAACCAGCCTCAACCTCATGCAGGGCGTAAGCTACCCGGAGGATTGGCGTCCGCGTTTTGCCGAGGCTTACAGACGCCAAAATCAAGCATGGCTCAAGTCCATTGAAACCGGAAAGCCCGCAGGCGCTAGCGCCTGGGATGGCTATGCCGCAACGCTTGTAGCTGAAGCAGGCGTTGCGTCGCTCGCAAGTGGGGGAGCAGCTCCGGTCGTCCACGCGCCCAAGCCAGCACTCTATTGATATTACGAAGGTAGATCGCCCGCAAATTGGAATGGCGACGGCACTCCCGTGGCATTTAACACGCCCACCTTTCCGCGATTGATCGAGGCGATCGGTTCCATTGTTGGCACGAGCCTTGGTCTACCACATTTCTATGTGCTGATCGGTTGGTTACGATTGCTTCGTGGCATGGCCGGATATGACGGATGCCGCGCAATTGAGCGTGAGAACGTCAGGCTTTCGAATGCGGAAATCTATTGAACTCCAGCGGAAAATCGTGCCATCTGAAGCAAGCGGCTTTGAACCCCAAGAGATATGATGAGAACGCCATGTCCCGAAACAACCGCATGACCGTTGCCGATCTGCGCGCCCTCAAGGGCAGGAAGCAGCTGACAATGCTGTTTGTCGATACGCCGGAAGAGGCCCAGGCAGCAGCCGCGGCGGGTATCGATCTTCTCTCCATCATAGATCCGGTCTGGACACCGGAAATGCGCGAGGCAGCCGGCAACTGTTTTGTGCAGGTCGGCCTTCTCTATGGCCAGCTTGCCACCTATGAGGACTATCTGCGTGCGGCGCATAATGCAATGATGAGGGGCGGCGACTGCTGCTACTGTGCGGCGGGTCTTGATACCATAACGAAGCTGGCCGGCGAAGGCATTCCAGTCGTCGGCCATGTGGGCCTCATCCCCTCAAAAGCAACGTGGACCGGCGGCTTTAGGGCAGTCGGCAAGACAGCTGCAAGCGCCATGGCTGTGTTCAATCATGTGAAGCAGCTGGAAGCCGCTGGTGCCATAGGAGCGGAGCTTGAAGTGGTGCCGGACCGGGTTGCGGCGGAAATCTCCAAGCGCACGTCGCTGCTCATGTTCTCGATGGGAGCTGGTTCCGGTGGCGATGCACAGTATCTCTTCGCTGAGGATGTCTTGGGCTACACCCGCGGCCACCGGCCGCGTCACGCGAAGGTCTATCGCAATTTCCGCGCCGAATATGACCGCTTGCAGAAAGAGCGCATCTCGGCATTTAAGGAATACAAGAACGACGTAGATTCCGGCGTCTACCCCGGGCCGGAACACGTTGTGCCTATCAAGGACTCAGAATTTGATACATTCATGAAGCTCTTGCCGACGTAAATCGATAGCTTGGATATTCGGCCTGGCCACGCCTGGTTCCCGTAAGAACTTTTGTCCTGTCACCCTAAGAAGGACTCCCATGCTCCAGAGCCTATCTTGCAAGACTTCCCAGGCCGAAATGCACATTCAGCCGGTATTGACTGAACCAATTTGAGATCCCCATTTTATCGGCCAATATGCCGTAGCCTCGGGCCATCGTCAGAGTACCCATTTCCGCATGCTTGCCACGCACTGCCCATCCCCATGTCCGGCCTTGCCAAAACCAAATATTCACTTCAATCTTGACGCCGGCCAGCCGACCATCGGTTGGATGTTGGTATTCCAAGTATGCCCCTCAACAACCCCATAATCCCAGAGTATGGAAGTCCTACAGGGCAATACCTGGAAACCCATGCTCACCTTGCAATCATGCATCCGCTTTCGTCGCAGCCGCAGGATGGGGCCAAGGTTCTCAAAGAAATGCAGGGCACTTTTTTATCATTAGCTGCAGCCACCGAACAATGACCACACTCATCCAATCCAAAGATCCGCTCCTGCAGCCATACAAAATCGGCCGCCTCACGCTGAAAAACCGGATCATGTCGACATCGCATGAACCGAACTACAGTGAGGACGGTTTTCCGAAGGACCGCTACCGGCTCTATCATGTCGAAAAAGCAAAGGGCGGCGTCGCGCTTACCATGACTGCGGGCTCTGCCGTTGTTTCCCGCGATTCCGCTCCGGTCTTCGGCAATCTCCTCGCCTACAAGGACGAAATTGTGCCATGGTTGCGGAAACTTGCCGACGAGTGCCACGACTATGGCACAGCAGTTATGATCCAGCTAACGCATCTGGGACGCCGCACCGTGTGGAACAAAGCCGATTGGCTGCCTGTTCTTGCCCCATCGCCGATACGCGAGCCCGCCCACCGCGCCTTCCCGAAGGAAATGGAAGATTGGGATATCGAGCGCATCATCAAGGACTACGCAGACGCTGCGGAACGCATGAAGGAAGCCCATCTCGATGGGTTTGAATTGGAATGCTACGGCCATTTAATCGATGGCTTCTGGTCTCCTGCGACCGGTCGGCGCGACGATGATTTTGGCGGCACGCTCGATAACCGGCTGCGCTTCGGCATGCGTGTTTTGCAGGCCATCCGTGAGCGCGTTGGGGATTCCTTGTTGGTTGGGTTGCGCATAGCCGCCGACGAAGACTGGGAACAGGGGATTACGCGCGAAGAAGGAGTTGCGATCTGCCAACGCTTCAAGGCATCTGGCCTCATTGATTTTCTTAACATCATAAAGGGGCATATTGATCACGATGCGCCACTCTCGGAGATAATCCCGGTTGCTGGCATGAGGTCCTCGCCGCATCTTGACTTTGCCGGTGAAATTCGGGCCATCACAAAGTTTCCGGTTTTTCATGCAGCACGCATTAGCGACGTAGCAACGGCGCGCCATGCCATTGCCGAAGGCAAACTCGACATGGTGGGAATGACTCGTGCGCTCATGACCGACCCGCATATCGTCAAGAAGGTTTCGGAAGGACGCGAACATGATATTCGGCCCTGCGTTGGGGCCACCTATTGTCTTGACCGGATCTATGAGGGTCATGAAGCCCTGTGCATCCACAACCCCTCAACCGGGCGTGAGGCCACCATGCCGCATGTCATTGCGCGGAGCACGGGCAAGCGGAAAAATATTGTGATCGTCGGAGCAGGCCCTGCGGGACTTGAGGCGGCCCGCGTTTCTGCCGAACGTGGCCATCGCGTTACTATGTTTGAGGCGGCACCCAATGCTGGCGGGCAAATCCGTATGCTGACCCGTTTGCAGCGCCGCAAGGAGCTGATTGGCATTGTCGATTGGCGCGTCAGCCAGTGCGAACGCCTCGGCGTTGACAGTCGTTACAATACGCTCGTCGAGACCCAGGACATTCTCGGCCTCAACGCTGACATAGTCATTGTGGCGACCGGCGGGCTGCCGGCAAACCACGCAATTGAGACGGGCGGCGAACTCGCGGTCTCGAGCTGGGATATTCTTTCAGGTGACGTGAAACCAGCCGAAGACGTGCTCCTGTTCGACGACAATGGAGCCCATCCGGGCATGTCGGCGGCGGAATTCGTTGCTGATCTGGGTTCCAGACTTGAGATCGTAAGTCCGGAACGCTTCTTCGCCGCTGATATGGGGGGGCTCAATCTGGTGCCCTATATGAAAAAATTCACCAAACATAATGTGACGATCACCACAATGACCCGCGTCCGGTCGCTGACCCGTGACGGCAACAAGATCAGGGCATTGCTATGGAGTCCCTACACCCAGTCCGATTGTGGCGAACGCACCGTCGATCAGGTGGTGGTTGAGAATGGTACGCGACCGCTTGCCGACCTCTATTTCGGCCTCAAGGAACATTCGGTCAACCGCGGCGAAGTCCATCATCAGGCGCTTATTGAGGGGCGTTCGCAAGTAATAACCGCCAACCAGCAGGGAAAATTTCAGCTCTTCCGCATCGGTGACGCGGTGGCTTCGCGCAACATCCATGCCGCGATCTACGATGCCCTGCGCCTGGCCAAGGAATTCTAGATACGAGCAGTACGGATCAACGTATGCTCATTGCCCGGCTGACACAGCCTCGCCACGGGCCTTGTAGTCCGCCTCCAGCTGCGAGCGTATCGCCGTTTCGATCGTTGACACCGCCTCATTGACCGGACCATTGTTCCGCAACATATAGATCGGAATGGGATCAAGCTTGGGCAACCCATGCGACTCGGGTCTTGCCAAGAGATCGCTGGGAGCGGTTCCTTCCGCCATCACGGTGATTGCCGCAGCGGCACGCACCGCCGCGATAACCCCCGAACGGCTCTTGCTCTGCGAAGCGACCCGCCAAGGTATTGACCGCAAATCCAGCGAAGTGATCATTGCCTTGCGGAACACACAACCCTCCGGATACGCCGAAAGGGCAACCGGAGCGCCAACCGTTCGCCTGTAGTCGGGATGGAATACCCAGTTAAGCCTCGCTTCGACCATGAACCGTGTCGAGGAAGGTGGTGCCACCAGGGTGGCGAGGGCAATATCAATATCCTGTCGTTGCAGGCTCGCGACAAGATTGGCGCTAAGATCACAGACGATTTCGAGGTCAAACTCATCAATGTCCTTGCGAATCCTGGACAGCACGCTCGAGAAGATTCCCAGCGCGTAATCATCCGGCATACCGACCCGCACCCTTTGGATGTGGGCATGGCTGCGGGTCTTGGAGATCAGTTCGTCATAGGTACTGAGCAGTGCAAGGGCCTTGGCATAGAACTCGCTACCGAGCGCCGCGGGCTCTAGACGGTGGTGTTGGCGCTGAAAAAGCTGGCCACCCAGTTCCTGCTCCAGCATCTTGAGCCGCATGCTCATGGCGGCCTGGGTGCAACCCAACTGCTCGGCCGCCCGCGAAATCGACCCCCGCTCATAGATGGCGACGAAGCTGCGCAGAAGTTTGAGTTCTATGTCCATCTTTCAAGCATCATAAACCGTTATGCTGACCATCAACCAAACTAGTTTGCCATGGAGCCGAGTTGCCGACAATACTGGCACTCTGCAACTTCGGAAGGACAACTCAGTGATCGTCGGATTTATCGGTTTGGGAACGATGGGCAGGAATGCCGCTCTCAACATCAGGCGCAAGGGATTTGCCATGGTGGTTCACGACATCCGCCCTGAAGCTGGCGCCCCTCTCCTGGAGAAGGGAGCGGAATGGGCCGATAGTCCTGTGGAGGTCATCGAGAAGGCAGACGTTGTCGTGACCATGGTATTTGGGCCAAAGGAAATTGCGGAAGTTCTGTGCGGCAACCAAGGGTTGCTTTCGGGCGCCTGCGGGGGAAAATACTGGATTGATCTCACCACCAGCAGTCCCAAGCTTATGCGCGAATTGGCAGAGGAGTTCCAGGCCAGGGGTGGCCACCCCATTGATGCGCCGGTCACCGGCTCGGTGGATGCCGCCATTCGCGGTGACATGCCGATGTTCGTGGGGGGCGAGGACAAGGATATAGAGGCGGTGCAGCCGGTCCTGGAAGCCATGGGCGAGGTGCGCAGGGTAGGGTCCTATGGCAACGGCTACGTGGCGAAGCTCGTCAACAACCAGCTGTGGAAAATCCACGCGGCAGCCATTGGCGAAGCCATGGTAGCGGCAAAACTCATGGGATTGGAGCCTGACGTCTGGTGGGGCGTCATGAAAGGCGGAGCCGCCGACAGCTTTGTTCTTCAACACGACGTACCATCAATTTTTGCCGGCCACTATGACCCATCCTTTCCACTCGCCCTGTGTCTCAAGGACCTGGGGTTAATTCAGCAAATGATGGATGAAACGGGCACCCGTGGTGAGCTGACGCGGGCTACCCACGACCGCTTTGCTGAGGCCTACCGGCGGTATGGCAAGAATGGCGGTGAAATGTCGGTTTGCCGCCTGATTGAAGAGGACGCGGGTGTAAGTTTGCGTGTGGCAGGCGATTGGGTCGCCCCTTGGGAAATTGCCCCACCGGCCGGCTGAGAAGGGACGAGGGAAATCCTAGGCCCTTGCAGGGAAGACCAAGAAGGATAAGAATAGTCCAACAATAATAAAATAACTAACAAAGGGAGAAGACGACAATGAGTGACAAAGAGCACAAACTGATTGGTTCGCTGAAGCAGCAGTTGGCTGACAAGGTGATGGGCCGCCGCGACTTCCTGCGCTACGCGACGCTGCTCGGCATGGCAGCGCCAACCGCCTATATGTGGGCTGGCAAGATTGCCGGTGGCGACATGATTTCGCCGGCCCGCGCCGACGACATGCCGATGGGTGGCATCATCAAGATCGCCCAACGGGTGCCAAAGCTCGATAACCCCCACACATTTTCATGGGTTTATGACTCCAACTGCGTCCGCCAGGTCTGCGGCTATCTGACCCGTACTGGCAGCGACAACGTCACCCGGCCGCATCTGGCAGCCAAGTGGAAAGCCTCCGAGGACCTCAAGACCTGGACCTTCACCATGGCCGATGCAACCTGGCAGAAGGGCCGTGGCGGCGCCTTTACGGCGGACCATGCCGCCTGGAACATCAAGCACTGCCTTGATCCAAAAGTCGGTTCCTCGGTGATCGGCCTGATGAAAGGCTACATGCTGAAGGATGTCGACACCGGCAAGAAGGATGACAAGGGCAATGCGGTGATGACCACTGAACTGTGGGATGCCAGTGCCATCGAGGTAAAGGATGCCAAGACCCTTGTGCTGCACCTGGCCCAACCCCAAGTGGCCGTGCCGGAGCATCTCTTCCACTATCCCTTTCTGATGCTTGATCCCGGTGAAAAGGGTGTCTTCGGTGTCGGCTCAAACGGCACCGGTTCATTTGAACTTGCTGAACTTGAGGTCGGCCGCAAGGCGGTTCTGAAGCGCATCAAGGACAAGCCTGGCTACGTCGATGAAATCCACTTCATCGACCTCGGTGATAATCCCTCGGCAGTTGCGGCGGCCCTTGCCTCCAAGCAGGTTGACGGTGTTTACCAGGGCAATGTCGAGCAGATCGATATCTACAAGGCCATGGACCACGTTTCCATCCATGACGTTGTAACCGCCCAGACCGGTGTGGCCCGCATGCGCAGCGACTCGAAGCCATTCGACAATCCGGCGGTGCGCAAGGCGGTCCGTCTGGCCACCGACTGCGACAAGACCCTGCAGATCGCCCACAAGGGCGTCGGCACGGCGGCCGAACACCACCATGTCGCGCCGGTTCATCCCGATTACTTCAAGCTGGAGCCGATGAAACGCGACGTCGAAGCGGCCAAGAAGGTACTGGCCGATGCCGGCTTCAAGGATGGCATTGACATTGAAATCGCCTGCAAGCCCGATCCATCATGGGAACAGGCGGCGGTTGAAGCCATGGCCGAACAGTGGAAGGAAGCGGGCATCCGCGCCAAGATCAACGTGATGCCGTCCAACAAGTTCTGGGAAGTCTGGGACAAGGTTCCCTTCGGCTTCACTGAATGGACCCACCGCCCATTGGGCTTCATGGTTCTGGCGCTGGCCTACCGCACCGGCGTTCCATGGAACGAAAGCGCCTACTCCAACAAGGAGTTCGATGACCTGCTGAGCAAGGCGGAAGGCACAATTGACATCAAGGCTCGCTCGGAGATTCTCGGCAAGCTTGAGAAGATCATGCAGGAAGATGGCCCCATCGCCCAACCCCTGTGGCGGTCAGTCTATGCCGCCTATGACAAGCGCGTCAAAGGCTTCGAAATCCATCCGACGCTCTACATCTTCGGCGAGTCGCTGGCGATCGAAAAGGCCTAGGTTCTGTAGGCCGGCCCATGTCCTTGGCCCCCGTGGAGCAATCCGCGGGGGTCATGCTGGGCCCAACTGGGGGGAGTCATGCTCGTTCTCGCTGCACGCAGGCTTGCGTCGATGATCCTGATTATGTTCGTGATCTCGGTCCTGCTCTTTGTGTTTTTTGAAGGCGACAAGCTCAATCTCGCCATGCGCGTTCTGGGACAGTACTCCACCATGGAGGGCCGCCTGCAGTGGCTTGAAGACAACGGCTACAACCGGGCGCTCGTGATCCGTTACTTCAGCTGGCTCTACGGATTCTTTACCGGCGACTGGAAGGAATCGGCCCAGTTCAGCGCGCCCGTCTATGACTTCCTGTTGCCCCGCCTGAAAAATACGGCAATCCTGGGAGCCTGCGTATTTATAATTACAGTTGCAGTTTCACTGGTCCTTGGAGTTTTTTCGGGAATTGCCGAAGCCAGCTTCCGGGACCGCAGTATCACCGTGCTCTCGGTACTCACCACCTCAATCCCCGAATTCGCCTCGGCCACTTTCCTTGTTGCAATCTTCGTCTACTGGCTGGACTGGCTGCCTGGTTCATCATCCTTTTCCAACGGGTTTTCCTGGGTCGAGATCATCCTGCCCATTGCCGCATTGGTGATCTACAATTTTGGCTACTACACCCGCATGACCCGGGCCTCGATGGCTGATGTGATGAACTCCCAGTATGTGCGCACCGCCATTTTGAAGGGTTTGCCCTATCGCCGGGTGATCATGCGCCATGCCCTGCGCAACGCGCTGATCGCCCCCTTCACGGTGATGATCCTGCAACTCAACTACCTGCTCTCCGGCGTGGTGGTGACCGAAGTGTTCTTCGCCTACGACGGCTATGGCAAGGCGCTTTACGATGCAGCCATGTTTGGCGACGTCTACCTGATCCTTGCGGGTGCCATGATTGCAGTTGTTGTCGCCGTGGTTTCCCAGTTCATTTCCGACATTGGCTACACCTATCTCAATCCGCGGATCAGGTTTGCATGAGGACAATGTCATGACTGACACACCGATCACCGTGCCGCGTGCGAGTCGTCTCGTCAGGATACTGAGATCGATCGGCCTGTTGCGGGAATCCCGTGTCGCCATGATTGGCGTCTTTCTGGTTTTTTTCTGGATCTTCGTTGCCGTCTTTGCCGACCTCATGCCGCTGCGTGATCCGCTCGCCCAGTCTGCCCCTGATCTCCTGAAGCCGGCCCTGTCGCCCAGCCCCGATGGCGGCACCTATTGGCTGGGCACCGACGACAAGGGCCGTGACATCCTCTCCCGGCTTTTTTATGGCTCGCGCCTGGTGCTGTTCTGGTCGGGCTTTGCCACCATCATTGCCTACATCGTGGGCATGCTCATGGGTGTGGCTGCAGGCTATCGCGGCGGCTGGTGGGACGAAGTGATCTCCTTTATCGGCAATGTTTTCCTCTCATTCCCGCAGATGGTGCTCTACATCGTGATCCTGTCACAGCTTGGGCCCGATTCACCCATGGGCCAGTGGCTTGGCGCCCACGGCTTTGGCTCTACCTGGATCAAGGGCCTGACGATCGTGCTGGCTGTGATGTTTGCCACCGCTCCGCAGGTGGCCCGAATCGTGCGCGGCATTGTCCTTGATCTCAAGACGCGGGACTATGTGGCAGCTGCCGAAGTTCGCGGCGAAAGCCCGCTGTTTATCATGATTGTGGAACTGCTTCCCAATGCCCGGGGTCCACTGATCGTCGATGCCTGCCTGCGGCTGGGCTATGTTACCATTGCAATTGCGGCCCTTGGTTTTCTAGGCCTTGGTCTACCCCCGCCCGACCCCGACTGGGGCAAGATGATTTCCGAAGTACGCGGTTTCGGCTCCATGGCGGCCAACGCCATGGTCTGGCCGGCACTGGCAATTTCCTCGCTGGTTCTTGGCCTCAATCTCCTGGCCGATGGCTTGCGCGAAGTGTCATTGAGGGATTGAGCCATGGTCATGCCGGTTCTCGAATGCAAGAACGTCTCGATCTCCTACTACACCAGGGCTGGCGAGGTGCCCGCTGTCTATGATTTCAATCTCACGGTGAACCCGGGTGAAGCCGTAGGCATCGTGGGCGAATCCGGTTGCGGCAAGTCCACCGTGGCGCTCGCCATCATGCAATACATGGGCAAGAACGGCGCCATCACCGGTGGCGAGATCAAATTCATGGGCCGGGACATGCGCAAACTCTCCGAGGAAGAGTTACGGAATATCCGTGGTTCGCAGATTGCGATGGTTTATCAGGAACCCATGGCATCGCTGAACCCATCCATGCGGGTGCGCGACCAACTCATTGAAGTGCCGATGGTCCATGAGGGCATCGACGCGGCGGCGGCAGAGCTGCGGGCCATCGAAATTCTCGATGCGGTACGCCTGCCGGATCCCCAGCGTATCTTGAATTCCTACCCGCACCAGCTCTCCGGTGGCCAGCAGCAGCGTGTCGTGATCGCCATGGCGCTGCTCTCCAGGCCCAAGCTCCTGCTGCTGGATGAGCCGACAACCGCCCTTGACGTAACCGTCGAAGCCGGGGTCATCGAACTCATCAAGGACATCGCCAAGCGCTTTGGCACTTCGATGATCTATATCTCCCACAATTTGGGCTTGATCCTGGAAACTTGCGACCGCATCTGCGTGATGTATTCCGGCCAGTCGGTTGAAATGGGTTCCGTGAAGCAGGTCTTCGATGAAATGCGCCATCCCTATACGCGCGGCCTGTTCCAGTCGATCCCCTTGCCGGGAACCGATCGCTTCGCCCACCCCTTGGTGCCGATCCGGGGCCAACTGCCCCTGCCCCGTGAACGGCCAACGGGCTGCACCTTCGGCCCGCGCTGCGACTTCTTCGAACCGGGCCGCTGTGATCTGCCGCAGCATATGCAGGGCGTGAGGGGAAAGGCAGGCCACGACGTGCGCTGCATCCGGTCGGCTGAAATTAACTGGTCAAAACATGTTCCCAAAGGCATTCAAAGTGAACCCATGAAGCCTGGCAAGGTGGTGCTGCAGGTCAGGAACATGCAGAAATACTACGAGATTCATGACAGTTCCCTTGCAGCGGTCTTCTCCGGCAAGGCCCCGCGCTTTGTGAAGGCCAACGAGAAACTCGATTTTGAGGCTCGTGAAGCCGAAACTGTGGCGATCGTCGGGGAATCCGGATGTGGCAAATCCACCTTCGCCAAGGTTCTCATGGGACTCGAGACTGCAACCGGCGGTGAAGTCATCGTGAATGGCGTGGAAGTTGGCCAACTGCCGGTAAAGAAACGGCCGACCGGATTGATTTCCAGCCTGCAGATTGTCTTCCAGAATCCTTTTGAAACGCTCAATCCCAGCCATTCCGTAGGCTCGCAAATCGGCCGCGTATTGAAGAAGTTCGGCGTCGCCACGACACCGGAGGAAATCGAGCGGAAAACCTATGAGTTGCTCGACCTCGTCAAGTTGCCGCGTGAGTTCGCCAACCGCAAGCCGCGCCAGCTCTCCGGCGGCCAGAAGCAGCGCATCGGCATCGCCCGCGCCTTTGGCGGCAATGCCACCGTGGTGGTAGCCGATGAACCGGTGTCCGCCCTCGATGTTTCGGTGCAGGCGGCAATAACCGCACTGCTGACCGATATCCAGCGCGAAAAACGCACCACCATGGTGTTCATCAGCCATGATCTTTCGGTGGTACGCTACCTCGCCGACCGCATTGTCGTCATGTATCTCGGCCGCATCATGGAACAGGGAACCACTGAACAGGTGTTCTCGCCGCCCTATCATCCCTATACCGAAGCGCTGCTTTCCGCGGTGCCGATTGCGGACACCTCGGTGAAGAAGAAACACATCGTCCTGAAGGGCGAACTGCCCTCGCCGATAAATCCGCCGCCGGGCTGCCCGTTCCAAACCCGCTGTCCGCGCAAATTCGGCGCCATCTGCGAAACGGAGCTGCCACCCGTGCAGGAACTTGCCCCTGGCCACAGGATCATGTGTCACCTGCCAGCCAAGGAACTCCACCGGATGGAACCGGTGTTTGCCAAAGTTGGCAAGGCCAGATCCGGCGCCCGCGGGTGAACATGCGACAGGGTGCGGCCCGGCGCCGGAAAGTGCAGGATATCGTCCAGAAGCCGTGGACGCAGTTCTGCAACCCCTTTCCCAAGGCCCGGCTTGTCTCCAACGACCAGGTGGAATCCATCCATCTCGCCGCCCTTGATATCCTCGAACGTATCGGCATCCGCTGCCAGGTGAAGGAGGCGCGCGATATTTTGGCAAAAGCTGGCGCGCAAGTTGATGAAAGTGACGGCCGGGTGTGGCTGGGGCGGGAAATAGTCGAGGCCGCGCTCCAGACCGTGCCGTCCGAAACATTGCTCACACCCCGCAACCCTGGCCGTGCCGTGAAACTCGGACACGATGACTTCACGACCGCCGCGGTTCTGGGGCCGCCCAATTGCACCGATCTCGTCCGCGGGCGGAGATCCGGCTCGCTTGCAGACATGGGGGAGCTCCTCAAGCTCACCCAGTTTTTTAATGTTATCCAGATGAATGGCTGGCCGGTGGAACCGCTTGATGTGGAGGTGCGGCACAGGCATTTGGAGGCAGCTCTTGCCATGCTCACGCTCACCGACAAGGTGCCCTATGTCTTTTGCCAGAGCCGCCAGCGCATAGAAGATGTGCTCACCATGTGCGCCATGGCGCGGGGCGAAACACTGGAAGAGTTCTCCCGGCGTCCCGGCGTGTTCTCCATCATCAATACCAACACGCCGCTGCAGTATGACGTTCCCATGACCATCGGCGTGATGGACATGGCCAAATATGGTCAACCGACATTGCTTACGCCCTTTGTCATGGCCGGGGCCTCAACTCCTGCCACCATTGCCAGCGCAATGGCGCTCAATACGGCGGAAGTCTTGTTTGGAACGACGCTGGCTCAACTCGTTCGCCCCGGTGCACCGGTACTCTACGGATGCGCAGTTATGAACGTGGATATGAAGACTGGAGCCCCGGCCTATGGACTTGCCGATATGCACCGCTGCACCATTATCGGCGGTCAAATGGCAAGACGCTATAACATGCCGATGCGCTCCTCCAACTTCAGCGCCTCAAATATTCCCGATTTCGCCTCCGGCTATGAATCCGCCAATTCAGTGTTTGCGGCAATGATGGGTGGCGCAAACTTGCTCATGCATGCCGCTGGATGGGTGGAAGGCGGCCTTTGCACGTCCTATGAAAAATTCGTACTTGATTGCGAGATTGTGCAATCCATGACGCAAATGCTGGAACCTGTGCAGATGGCAACGAGCGACTTTGCCTTCGACGAAATCGAAGAAGTTGGTCCTGGCGGCCATTTCTTCGGCACCGAACGTACCATCCAAACCTTTGAAACCGCATTCTATCGCCCGTTGATCTCAACCACGCAGAATTATGGGGCCTGGATGGAAGGCGGAGGCAAAACCGCGACTGAACGGGCCACTGCTATCTGGCAGGAGGCGCTTAAGTCCTATTCCGAGCCGATTATCGACAGCAGCATCCGCGAAGCGCTCCACGCCTTCGTGGCAAGGCGGCGTGAACAGGGCGGCTCTCCCATCGACTGAGGTATCCCATGTCTGAGAATTTTCCGGCCCTCTTCAAGCCCCTGCAAATCCGCCACAAGACGCTGCGCAACCGCATCGTGTTCGGCTCCCATACTGCCAACATGGCTGAAATGGGCCTGCCGGGAGAACGCCACCGCGGATATTACGAGGAGCGTGCGCGTGGCGGCGCCGGCATGATCGTGGTGGAGCCCGTGCCTGTGCACCGCACCGCCGTGCTCACCCGCGGGAACTTCCGTCATTCCACCGATGAGATCATTCCGCATTTCCGCAAGATCACCGATGCTGTCCATGCCCACGGCGCCGTCATTTGCCACCAGCTCTATCATGTCGGACAGCATGGGGATTTCGACAACTCCTATGAACCAAGCTGGTCGCCATCCGGCCTTCCTTCCTTCCACGATTCCGATGGCAGTCATGCCATGACCGAAAATGAAATCGAGGAAATTGTCGAAGGCTTCGTGCAGGCGGCCCGGCGGGCGAAGGAGTCCGGTTTCGATGGAATAGAGTTGTTTGCAGCTTACAACGCCATCATTGACCAGTTCTGGCTGCCATTCAACAACCGGCGCAATGATCAATGGGGCGGCAGTTTTGAGAACCGCATGCGTTTTTCCCGCATCATCATGGAACGCATCCGCAAGCTGGCGGGCGAGGATTTCATTATCGGCCTTGCCGTGAACATGGACCCCGGCGTGAAGGTCTCCCAGTCCATCGAACAGCTCCAGGAAATCGTTGCCTGGCATGATGAACGCAACCTCATGGACTATGTCACCTGCGGTACCGGCAGCTATTTTTCCTTTGGCGGCATCATTCCAAATGTTTTTTTTGCCGACAAGCTGGGGGCACCCCATGCCGAGGCCCTGAAGCGAGTGGTGAAACACGCCAAGGTGCAGTGTGAGGCCCATGTACGAACGCCAGAGAACGCGAATTACGTGGTGGCATCCGGCCAGGCCGATATGGTCTCCATCGTGCGCGGCCAGATTGCCGATCCCCATCTGGCCAACAAGGCCAAGGCAGGCAGGGCAGAAGACATTCGCCCATGCCTTTCCTGCAATCAGATGTGCTGGGGCCGCCGCTACCGCGACTATTGGATCTCCTGCTTGATCAACCCGAGTGCCGGGCGTGAGTTCGAGTGGGGTGGCGACCGTTTTACACCTGCAAGGAACCCCAAAAAGGTGTTGGTCATCGGCGGTGGCGTTGCGGGGCTGGAGGCCGCCCGCGTTGCCGCCGAACGCGGCCACCATGTCACCCTTGCTGAGGCTTCCGACAGGCTCGGCGGCCAGTTCCGCCTTGCAGGCTTGGCGCCTCGCCGTCACCAGATTATCGATTATCTTGAATGGTTCGAGCGGCAATTGACGCGATTGCAGGTAAAGGTGCTTCTCAACACGCCGCTCGACGGCGAAGAAGCAAAGGCTATGGCCGTCGACGAAATCATTGTCGCCACGGGATCACTGCCCGATGGCAAGGCCTTCCAACGAGCGATGCCGGAACATGACTCCCTTCCCGGCTTTGAACGCGGGCAAGCCTGGAGCGCGGAGGATGTGATGGGCCGCGCAGCCCGCCTCGGCAAGCGGGTCATTCTACTTGATGAGACTGCCAACTGGAAAGGTGCGGGAACAGCGCTTTACATGGCAGAGTCCGACCACGAGGTGACAATTGTCACGGGTGCCGCCTCAGTCATGGCGGAAATGGCGCGAACCAATGTCGATCCGCAGCTGCGCGCCCGGTTGCGCGAGCTTGGGGTGCGCATGATCACCGAGGCCATAATGCTGGAGTGGCATGGTGATGGTGCGACTATCCAGCCCATCGGGGGCAAGCCGGAGAGGATTTCGGCGGATTCGCTCGTTGTTGCGGCCACCAATGTTTCGGCGCGTGAACTTTCCGATCAGCTTGGCGCACCATCTATCGGCGATGCCACCGCGGCCCGCAATGCCGCCATGGCCATCTATGAAGGACGCAAGCTGGCGATGGCATTGTGATCCATGCCACTAGGCGAACTCCCCGTGATTAAGGCGACAGCTCACGGAAAAATGAGGAATTCGAAATGACTGAACCAATGAAACTAACCTCGGCCAAGGCGCTGAAACTCATTTTTAACGCCCTCGTCGGTGCAGGGGCTGCGCCGAAGAATGCGCGTTACTTTGCCGATGCCATTCTCGATACTGAGCTTTCCGGCCTGGACGGCCATGGTTTCTATTGGCTGCAATACTATTGCGAACACCTGAAAAGCGGCAAGGTACGCGGCAAAGTAAAGCCTTCGATCAAGAAGATTTCACCGGTTGCCTTCCGTATCGATGCCAGAAACGGGCTTGCCCACCCAGCCATTGAAAAGGGATTTGGCAAACTCATTCCAGCAGCCCAAAAAAACGGTATTGCCGGGATGGCCATATATAATTCCTACAATTCGGCGACCCTCGGCTATCACACCGGCTATCTGGCCCGCCATGGTCTGCTGGCCTTCGGCTTTACAAACTCAACGCCAGCCATATGCCCGGTTGGCGGGCGTACGCCGGTAATTGGCACCAACCCGTTGTCATTTGCAGTTCCGGGCAAGAAAGGCAAAATCGCCTTTCTGATCGATCAGTCCTCGTCTGCCATTGCCTGGACAGCCGTGAAGCGGGCGGCAGATGAGCACCGGACCATTCCGTTGGGCTGGGCGCTCGATATGAATGGCCAGCCCACGACCAATGCTGAACAGGGACTGGCGGGATCCATCGCGCCAGCAGGCGGCTACAAGGGTTTTGGCCAGGGTTTGATTGTAGAAGTGATGTGCGCGGCTCTGGCAGGAGCCAATCGCGGTCCGCAGATGGGCTCATTCATGGAAAACGACGGCAAACCTATTGGTTGCGGGCAATTTTTCATAGCGCTTGAACCAAAGGTATTTTCCGGCGGATTGTTCCACAAGCAGGTGGCGGCACTGATAAAATCCGTTGTCTCCCAGGATGGCGCCCGCATGCCCAATGCAAGACGCACAGAAAACCAGAAACGCTTGAAACGCGAGGGGCTCCCGATAGACCGGTTGCTTTATGAGAAGCTCAGAGGATTTGCCCTGCAAGCATAAGAAGCAGACCGGGGCAACCCGGTTCAGCCTTTCGGACAGCCTGCATTCGCATTTATCTTAACCCCGTTGGCAGTGCCTGCACATAAGGCCGTGTAGATGCTGGACCCACAAAAATCTCGACAAATCTGCAAAATGGGAACAAACGTCGGCGGGACAAGAGAGAATCCTCGGCCGCTGCAACTGAAATTGCTTAGGCGATGGCAAAGGAAAATCAGAGAAAATGGCCAAGAAAAAACCTCGCATGGACGACAGCTTCGTTCTTTTTGATGTCATCTATGAGGATGGAACCAGGAGTTCCCGCAGAAAGGTTGCTGCGGCCGATCTCGCGGAATTTGATGGCGATGACCACGCCAAAACAGTGATTATGGGACAGGACCGCGAAATTTCAACGAAGTCTGGAAATCATCGTGGCCCTATCAAATCCATCACAAGATCAGCCACATAAAGGATATTGAACATTGGGGCTTGTAATTCATCTCCAAAGCGCCCATATCACGTCTATCGAGTTTCGGCCGACTGGCTCGGCTTCGCACTTTGTGCTTCAGCCCTCCCCTTATTTCCAAAACATCGACAGGTCACACCACGCATGTTGCGTGTGTGAACCGATACGCATTTCGTCTTGAAAGGAAGAATTATGCAAACAGGTACAGTAAAGTGGTTCAACGCTCAAAAGGGCTTCGGTTTCATTCAGCCAACCACCGGTTCAACCGATGTGTTCGTCCACATCAGTGCAGTTGAGCGCGCCGGATTAAGCGGCCTCAATGAAGGCCAGAAGGTCTCCTATGAGATCGCTACCGACAAGCGCACCGGTAAGGCATCAGCCGATCGCCTGCAGGTCACCAACTAAAACAAGAGATCTCGTTCAAACCCGTCGACCGCGGATGTACCGGCGGCGGGTGAGGACAGAGGCGGATCGGTGCTCCCTGATGCTCGTCATTGGGTTGTGAGTACCGCTCCAGATGGGCCGTGTTCTTCGAAGGGAGAGCGCGGCTTTATTTTCAAGTCTATGAGGGCGCGGTGTCGCGTCATCCAATTCGCTTTCGAGCAAAGGAAGGCCTTCATGGCGGACAAACCCAATCTCTTCATGTTTCGTTCCGAAACATCAGTTGCTTTGCATGGTTTTGCAATGGAATCGGCTGGTGGCAAGCTTCCTCAGAAATTTGGTCCCTGGGCCGGAATAGGCGTCCTGCGACCCGATCAGATCCCGCCTCATGGCATGCGTCGTGAGGCAATTGAATCGGGGATTGCTGAAAATGGCTATCAGCTGTGGCGGAAGAAGACTTCCTGACGTTCATCACAATCCAGAACATTTGATTTGCGGAGAAAGGGAATACATGCAGGTTTTCGTCAGAGACAACAACGTCGACCAGGCCCTCAAGGTCTTGAAAAAGAAAATGCAACGGGAAGGCATTCTGCGTGAAATCCGCCTGCGCGGGGCCTACGAGAAACCATCCGAACGCCGCGTCCGGGAAAAGGCAGAAGCCATTCGCCGCGTCAGGAAACTTGCCCGGAAGAAATTGCAGCGCGAGGGCCTGCTGCCAATGCCCAAGGCAAAACCGAAGTTCCCGCCACGCCCGGATATCTTTCGCTCAGGCCGTCCCTTGGCGGATCCAGCACCATCATCAACGGGCATTTCTTCTCTGGTGAAGTAGCCGCAAGCTGAAATGAAACGGGGAGCCCGACTGGGGCTCCCCGCAAACACACTGGCGTCCAGGTACGCATTACCAAAATCCCGGACTGGCCCCTGACACTTCCCCCGCAAAGGTTCCGCGTGTCATGGATGCATCATGGGGCAATAGGGTTTCGAAAGCGTTTCCAAGAATGGTGAAAGTGCTTAACAGCCCGTTTATTCACTGTACCGCTTCGACCGATCAGGCCGGCTCCCGCGCTATTCCTGGAGCCCGCATAAGCCAGCGTTCCAAAAACTGCGATAGCCACGTTTTCGCCGATGCATCATGAGACAAGTTCCCGGCCAGATGCTCCTGGGCCTCTTGCGCGTGAGGCAGCGAAAACCGGTGCGCCCCCTTGACAACCCAACGATGCATTGTGAGGCGGGTTACCTCCGGATGAAACTGAATGCCGTAGGCAGCTGGCCCGTAGCGATAGGCCTGGTTTTCAAAATGCTCTCCTCGCGCAAAGAGCCTGGCGTCCCTTGGCAGCGTGAAGCCCTCACGGTGCCACTGATAGACTTTCTGGGGCCAATCGCCGATGCCGTCACCGCCATTCACCGGATAGATGGGATAATACCCTATTTCAACGCGGGACTCGGCATGGGGTGCGACAGTTCCGCCCAAATGCATGGCCAGCATTTGCGCACCGAGGCAAACGCCAAGAAATGGCTTCTGTTCCTTCAAAGGCACGCCAATCCAATCGATTTCACGGGCAATCCACGGCTCAGGGTCGTTGGCGCTCATGGGCCCGCCAAAAATTGCCGCACCTGCATGGTCATCCATCGTTTCTGGCAAGTCGTCGCCGAGACAGGGCCTGCGCACATCGAGTGCAAAGTCCATTGCCTTGAGCATCATGCCGATGCGCCCCGGTGTAGAAGTCTCTTGGTGGACAATGATCAGGATTTTCTTGTCAGGAGAGGACGCCTTCATTGCTTTCACACCGCCCGGCGCCAGCCGATGACCCGTTTCACAAACGGAAGCGAGATGCGCCGGGGCGTTAGACGCAGGCCATAGGCCACCAACTGATTGAAGAAGCCGGGAACAACAACACGGCGCCGGGCCTTGAATCCCGCCCACCCCTGGCTGGCCACGTCAAAGGCAGACAAGCTGGAATTCCTTTCATTTTGCCCGGCACGCGCCTGAAAGGCCGTTTTGACCGTGCCGGGGCAAAGGGTGGTTATCGCCACACCGGTACCCTTGAGTTCGGAGGCAAGGGCATCCCCGAAGCTCAACACATAATTCTTCGTGGCAAAATAGACCGCCATCATCGGTCCCGGCATGAATCCCGCTACCGACGCCACATTGATAACCCCGCCGGATTTGGCGGCAACCATGGCGGGAAGAAAGCGTAGGGTGAGGTCAGTCAACACCCGCACATTGAGGTCTATCATGCTGAGTTGTTCATTCCTGGAAAGTTCAACGCTGGGTCCAATAAGGCCAAAACCAGCATTGTTGATGACAATCCCCGGAACCAGGTTTCGGAGAGACATTTCAGCTGCCAAGGCCTCAACTGCCCCGGCCCCGTTCAGATCGAGACTGATGACATGGACGGCAACAGGATGCTTGGCGGCGATCACGCCCTTGACCCGGTGGAGTTCCTGATCCCGGCGGGCAATCAGTACCAGGTCCCAGCCATCAGCCGCCAGAACGTGCCCGAAGGCTTCGCCAATGCCACCCGATGCTCCGGTGATTAAGGCGAGTCTGTTTTCCATCCGTCATCCTTGAGCACGGCGCACATCGCACCGTGAAACACCAATATTGACCCCACTTTGCGTCAAATTCCCGATTTTGTCATGAAATCACAAATAAACTTGCCCAAGGGGTTCCCAAAGGCATGAGAGATTGCTACACACCGCCTCGCGTTCATTGACGCGGGATGGAGCAGCCCGGTAGCTCGTCAGGCTCATAACCTGAAGGTCGTC
>CAZRZB010000035.1:0-23523 GCA_964604435.1 uncultured Aestuariivirga sp.
AGCCCCGCGGTTCTCGCCAACATGGTGCTGGCCATCGAACAGCATGTCGAGTGGATTGGCGGCCTTCTCGCTTATGCAAAAGCCAACGCCGCAAAGACCATCGAAGCCGACGGCGCGGCTCAGGAGAATTGGGCGCGCCAGGTGACTGAAAGTGCTAATCGCACGCTCTATCCCAAGGCAGCCTCGTGGTATCTCGGCGCCAATGTGCCGGGCAAGCCGCGGGTCTTCATGCCCTACGTCGACGGGTTCAATGTCTACAGCCTCACCTGCGAGAAGATCGCCGCCGCAGGCTACGAAGGCTTTTGCCTCGCAAAGGCGGCCTGACCCCATGCTGCCCATCGCTGATCACTGGTATGAAATAGAGCACACGGGCAGCGGTATCAGCCGCATTCTCGAAACCCATGTGGCGCCCTGGATGCGCTGTAACATGTGGCTTATTCAGGGGCGCGACCGGGATCTCCTGATCGACAGCGGCATGGGTGTGAGGCCCCTGAAAACCGAAATCGCGCAGCTTCGTGAAAGAACCGTGACCGCGGTTTGCAGCCATTGCCATTTCGATCACATCGGCTGTTCGCACGAATTCACGACAAGACTTGGCCACCGGAGCGAGGCTGCCGTCCATGCCTCCCCCGATCTCGACAACACCTGTGCCAGAACCTGGATCGCGGGCGAGCTGCTCACAGCCCTTCCCCATGAGGGCTACAGTCTTTCTCAGTACCGGATCACACCGGCACCGCTCACCGGCTATCTCGACGACGGGGACGTCATCGATGTGGGCGACCGCGTCTTCAATGTCTTTCATTTGCCGGGGCATTCACCGGGGTCCATCGCACTCTATGAGAAATCCACACGCATCCTCTTCAGCGGTGATGTGATCTATGACGGCCAGCTTATCGACAATTCCTGGCATTCCGATCCACAGGCCTATCGCGAGTCGCTGCTGCGCCTGAGGGAACTCCCGGTTGAAATCGTGCATGCCGGGCATGAACCTTCATTCGGGCGCGAGCGGCTTCTGCAACTCATAGATACATATCTCGCGGGCGGCATGCGCATCGCCGATGTCAGCAGCTTTCTAGCGGAGCGGACAGCCCCATGAAGCCCGCTCATTACATGATACAAGTGAAAAACCTTGAAACGGCCGTTTCGTTCTACGAAAGGGCGCTTGGCTTCACGGTGGCTGACCGTCATCGTTATCCGGGCGCAACAATCGTCTACATGTGTGGGCCGGACTCCGTTTTCGAACTGGAGCTTCTCGCGCCGGACAAATGGGATTATGCCCATCTGCCGGAGCCGGGCCGCACTCACATCGCCTTCACAGTTGAGGATCTTGAGGCCCAGCATGCGCGCCTTACCGGATTGGCGATCACTGTCGATCCAGTCAGCGATTATGTAGCTAACGGAATTCACCAGACACGCTATTTTTATTTCTATGACTCAGAGGGAAACCAGATAGAATTCTTGGAACCTCATGGACGTTATGCAAGCGAGAGGAGCTAGTCACATGTTGAATCGTGTTCAAAAGGCAGCCGGCGAGGGCTTTACCGATGACGCCACGGATAGCTGCACCCCGGACGCCAAATTCTATTTCGACAAGGATATCTACCAGGCCGAAATCAAGAATATCTTTCAGCGAAACTGGCTCTATTTCTGCCATCAGTCGCAAATTCCCGAGGTAGGAGACTACATCAGTGGAGACGTCGCCGGACAGTCAATCTATGTCATCCGGGGCAAGGATGGCGATATCAATGGGTTCTTCAATGTCTGCCAGCACCGTGCCCACCAGCTTCTCACCGGCAGTGGCCACGTGAAAAACACCTTTCGTTGCCCTTACCATTCATGGACCTACGATACCGAAGGCAATCTCCGGGGTGCGCCAAAATGCGAAGCCGTCAAAGGTTTCTCGCGTGACAACATAAAGCTCCAACGCATTGGCGTTGACGTGATCGGTGGTTTCGTCTTCGTCAATCTGGATCCAAGCGCTAAACCCCTGAGCCAGTCCGACCCCCATTTCGGCGAAAAACTGCTGGCAATGTGCCCGGAAGCTGGGCAGCTTTGCTTCGCCAAGCGGCAGGACTTCTCGATCAAGGCCAACTGGAAAGTTGTGGTTGAGAACTTCCTGGAAAATTACCACAGCTTCTACTCGGGCCCGGCCCATGGGCAGCTTTCCGACATCATCGATCAGGACACCTATCGCTGGACCATCGAGGGCAAAGTCATTGAGTTCCTCAGCAAGGGCGGGACTGCCGAAAAGCTCCCTTATGAACTTCTCGGAACCCGCAAGTTCAGCGGGCGCAGCGATGGCTTCCAGATCGTTTTTCTTTGGCCAAACATGGCCTTTCTCACCTTACCGGGTGCCAGCATGCTGCTGGTATTCCTGATGAACCCGGCCGGTGCGGAAGCAACTTCAGAGCCTCTGCTCTATTTTGGTCTCGACAAGAACCTTGACCGGGGCACGGCCTCGGCCGTGGACTGGTTCAATAATGTGCTGGGTCCCGAGGATGTGGATATCGTTGAGAGCGTGCAACGCGGCCTGCACTCATTGGGCTACACCCGTGGGCGACTCATGGTGGACCCGGAGCAGAAGGAAGCATGGAGCGAACATTTCTTGCATCACTTCAACAAGCTCAACATAGAGGCCGCGCAGGGCGAAAGGTAAATTGCGGTGCTTGGCAGGGGGCGCGTGAGCGGCAAAGCCGCATGGGTTACCGGCGCGGGCCTCGGGCTCGGGCGTGCATCCGCCCTCCTCCTTGCGGCGGAAGGAGCCCGGGTAGTTGTCACCGATATAGACCGGTCCAGCGGCGAGGAGACCCTACGTCTTATTGCAGATAAGGGTGGTGAGGCGCTCTTCTGCCCGCTCGATGTGACCGACCCGGATCAATGGGCACATGCCAGTCGCTTCGCGGAAACGAGTTTCGGCCGACTTGATGTCATGGTGAACAATGCCGGCATTGCAATCGCCGCCAATATCGAAACAACCAGTCTCGCGGACTGGCGGCGCACCATGGTGGTCAATGCCGAAGGCGTTTTCCTGGGCTGTCAGCATGCCATTGCGCTGATGAGGAAATCTCATGGGGGCTCGATTATCAATATCTCCTCGATTGACGCAATGATCGGAGAGGCCGAGGCCGCAGCCTATTGCGCCAGCAAGGGTGCGGTGCGCGCCCTGTCCAAGGCCGTGGCGGTGCATTGCGCGGAGCAGAACTACGGCATCCGCTGCAACTCAATCCACCCAGGCTATGTGTTAACGCCACAGACCGAAAAGTTTCTCAGCGATGCCGGCCTGCCTGAACAGGAGAAGGCAAAGGCTGTAAAACGGCACCCTATCGGGTTTCTTGGCGAGCCCCGGGATGTTGCTTATATGGTCCTTTATCTCGCCTCCGATGAGTCGCGCTTTGTGACAGGTTCGGAAATGGTCGTGGATGGCGGCTATCTCATGGTGTGATCGGATGAAAAATCTCGTTGGACGCGTAGCACTGATCACTGGAGGCCTCACAGGCCAGGGTTTTGCAATCGCGGAAGCACTCGCCGCCGAAGGCGCAAGTGTTGCCGTGGGATCGTATGTTGGGGCCAGCACGGGCCGCGGCAGGGACGCTGCCGCCTATCCGGAAGAGTCGGAGATCGACCGGGTACGGGCCGTTCTTCTGGCACAAGACGTCAAGGTCTATGCCGCGCATCTCGACATACGCGACAGCGATATCATCAAGTCCTTCATCGCCGGGGCTGAGGCCCTTTGCGGCCCAATCGACATTCTTGTGAATGCGGCCGGGACAACCGCCGAACAGCCGGTTTGCGGTCATTCAGACGATCTCTGGCTCAAGATCATCGATACGAATCTCAACGGCGCATTCCGCATGACCAGGGAACTCCTGCCTGGCATGATTTCCCGCAAATGGGGAAGAATCATAAACATCGGTTCCACGGCGGCGACAGTGGGGTGGAAAGACAATCCCGCTTACTGCGCGTCAAAATCCGGACTGCTTGGCCTCACGCGCTGCGTGGCTCTTGAGGGGGCCCCCTACGGTGTGACGTGTACGATGATCAGTCCAACGTGGGTTGAGACGGAATTGATGCGCAGAAACCTTGCGCAGGTCGCCGAGCGTGAGGGTAAGGGGCGCACTGCTTCTGAGCTGATGCGGGACGTTGAAGGGATGAATCCACAGAAGCGGATCATACAGCCTGGGGAGATTGCCGCATTGGCAACTTTCCTCTGCAGCGATGGAGCGCGCGGCCTGACGGCCGAGAACATCCAGATCACAGGAGGTGCACATTGGTGAACTCCTGTCAGCACTTCTAGCGGTGTAGCGAGTGAATATTGAGAAATTCAAAATTTCCCTGGGGTCGGCGGTAACGAGGACCAGGAAACGAATTCGCAACTTTCCCTGGGACGCGTTCGGTTCTGGCGTGGGCACGGGGTGGGCGAACGGCATTTCGGTTGATTGGCTGCGGAACTTTTGCCTTGAGTGGTCAGAGAATTACGGCTGGAAGCGCGAGCAGCAGCGGCTCAACCGTCTCGACCACGTTGTTGGTGTTAGCGGCAGCGAACGCTTGCATGCTGTGCATTTCCGGGGGTCGGGCCGAGGTCCGCTGCTTGTGCTGGTGCATGGCTGGCCAAGCACGTTTCTGGAGTTCATTGAAATTGCTGAAAAACTTTCGAAAGCAGGCATGGATGTCCTTATCCCCTCACTTCCAGGCTATGCCTTTTCCTCAAGCCTGCATTCGCCCCTAGGCCCCCGCGAGGCCGCGGCTTCGATTGCGAAACTGGTCAGGGCTCTCGGGTACACGCAGTTTTTTGCTCATGGAGGGGATTGGGGTGCAGAAATTTCTGTCTGGTTGGGCCTGTTGGAGCCGGAATCCTGCCAAGGTGTGCATCTTGCGATGCGGGGACTTGCTGGCAATGAACCAGAACGCGGACTTCAAACACCAGCGGAGCGCGAATGGAAACATGGTGCGAATTTGCGCCTGGCCGAGGGCGGCCTCTATATGCAGATGCAAACTCGCGAAACCCTGACTCTCGCCTATTGCTTGGCAGATTCGCCGGTGGGCGCGGCGGCCTGGATATGTGACAAGTTCCTGCGCTGGACCGACGGACGCGGTGCTGGAT
Source organism: uncultured Aestuariivirga sp. (assembly GCA_964604435.1). Taxonomy (GTDB): domain Bacteria; phylum Pseudomonadota; class Alphaproteobacteria; order Rhizobiales; family Aestuariivirgaceae; genus Aestuariivirga. The sequence continues at coordinate 5,102 of CAZRZB010000035.1, forward strand.
ACCAAGGAGCCGAATCCATTCTGGGAAGGCAATTCTTGCTGAACACGGTTACGCTGTTCTGCGCAACCAGAAGCGTTGCAAGCTCACTCTGGATGTATCCTGGCTACACTATTGAGCAGCAGATCATGCCCCATCGCTTGGAACTTCCGGTGGCCATTTTCGCGCTTCCCAATGACCCGGTTTTCCCTTGGCCGCCTCGCGCCCTGCTGGACCGGCACTACAACGTGGTCCGATGGACCGAGCCGCCTTACGGGGCGCATTTTGCGGCCCTCGAAACGCCCGAACTGCTGCTTTCTGACCTCGTGGACTTTTGTATGAACTGAGATAAAACATGCCGGACACCCCAGAAGTATCGCAAGCGGCGCAGGAGCACCGACACGCCAATAAATCTTCACCAAACAAGAATACGCAAATTACTCCATGGGTGCCGAATATACGTCAGCTTGCGGTTGTCGTGCTCTAGCCCATCGCGAAATCGATCACGAAACGGCCTTTCACATCACCTCTTGTGAGGCGGTCCATGGCCTCGTTGACCTTTGCGAGCGGAACCCGTTCGATGTTCACCCCGATTCCGTGGCGCGCGGCAAGCTTGAGAAAATCAATCATCTGCTGACGCGAGCCGACACTGGTGCCGGTTATTTTCACGCCATTGTAGGTCAGCCACTCCAACACCAGCGGCACCGGCTCGGCCACCATCGCCACCGAGACAATTGTGGCAAAGTTGTTCACCATACCCGTCACCATTGGCCAGATCCGGTTTGAGGGCGCAAAATTCAGGATAGCGTCCGCGCCCCCAAGGGCTTTCACCTTCTCTGCCGTGTCATTATCTGCAAGGAAGCTTTCGTCGGCTCCGAGGGCGCCCGCCTCCTTCAGTTTCGCGGCACTGGTATCGATGGCCACCACCGTGGCACCTGCGAGTTTCGCAAGCTGGATCCCATATTGACCCAGCCCGCCACAACCGATGATGACTGCAATTTTACCGGGCGCCAGCTCCGCCTTCTGCACGCCGCCATATGCAGTAACACCCGCGCACATGTGCGGCGCCGCCGCAAAACTGTCGAGCGCCTGCGGAATAGTAACGGCATAACGCTCCTGCACGATGGCATATTCGGCAAACGAACCGTTGACCGTATAGCCATGGGCCCGATGCGTTGGACAGAAGGACTCAGACCCCGTCAGGCAACTGCGGCAGTGCTCGCAAGAGTCATGCAACCATGGAACGCCCACCCGGACGTCAATTGGCGTGCTTGTGCCAGGGCCCTGTTCTACCACGCGCCCGATGCCCTCATGGCCAAGTGTCAGGGGCTCTGGCGCGCCGGAGGGAAACCCAGTTGCGTCACGCACATGCAGGTCGGTGTGGCAGATACCGGAGGCCTCCAGTTTCACGAGAAGCTCTCCGTGACCAGGACGGGGGATTGGAATGCGCGACAGTTGCAGCGGCTGGTTCGGATGGACGAGCTGCGCAGCCCACATCATGCCTGTCATGCTCATTTACCCTCTGATCCGTACAAGTTGCTGATCTACATAGGTTTCTACATGCCGGACGGCAGTGGGGACGTCCATGTCATCGTTCGATTTCGCATGGCGGAGCCAAAGCCCGTCGATGAGAATTGCTACACCGCTGGCAATCTCCGGAGCCTTGCCGGCAGCACCGAGACCTTTCAGAGCATGCAAGAGATTGCTGCTCAAGCGTCTGTCTACGGCGTTCTGCAGCCGTTCGAATTCCGGCTGCTGGCCAATTGCCGCGTAATAACTTACCCAAGCCCGGGCAATATCGCGGGTGAAGACTTCCTCGGCAAAATTTGCCGCGATGATGGCGCTGATCCGCTCACGCGGAGTCCTGGCCAGCCGCAACCGCCGGGCCGTATCCTGCATGATGAGGAAATTCGCCTTGCGCACTACCGCACTCAACAGCATGTCCTTGCTCTTGAAGTAGTAGTTGACGATGCCGTGCGACATCCCGGCCCGCTCGCCGATACGCGCCATGGTCATGCCGCCGAGGCCGTGCTCGAGAAAAGTCTGATAGGCTGCCTCGACCAGATCCTGGCGGCGGATTTTCTCTATGCTGGTTCGGACGTTTCGCATGGGCATCATGTAATCCGCAACGTCACTTTGCCGACCGCCTTACCGCTTTCAAGATAGGCGTGAGCCCGCCCAGCTTCCGCGAGAGGAAAGCTTTCGGCGTGGCGTATGACGAGCTGGCCGCCAGCCACAAGCGCCAAAGCCTGCCGCACAATCTCCGCCTGTTCGCGGAGCCGCTGTTCCAGATGCTTCCACATCGGCGTCAGCATCATGACGTTGTGGATGGTCAGGTTGTTGTTGTAGGCAGTGAGGTCGGCATCATCTCCGGGCGTCCCCATCAGCGTAACGATGCGGCCATAGGGCGCCATGCATCCAAAGGTTTTCTGCATCACCTCAGCGCCGGCATTGTCGAAAGCGACATGGACCCCACCCGACCATTCCTTCGCCGCGGATACAAAATCCGTCTCACGATAGTTGATGGCCAATTCCGCCCCATGCTCCATCGCTACACGGGCTTTGCCGGTTGAACTCACCGTCGCAGCCACGCGGGCACCACGGAGTGCTGCCAGTTGTACCGCCACATGGCCGGTGCCGCCTGCACCGCCATGAATGAGCACACACTCCCCCGCCTTTACTTGAGCCCGGTCATAGAGCGATTCCCAGCAGGTGATGGCAACCAGCGGCAAGGCGGCCGCTGTAAGGTCGTCCACCGCATCGGGGACCTTCGCAAGCTGCCATTCCGGAACCACTGCAGCCTGCGCATAGGTGCCCATGGCTCCGCCGATTCCCCCATTGCAGAAGGCCACGCGGTCACCGACTTTCACGGAGACAACCTCGCCGCCCACCGCCTTCACCACACCCATGCCGTCATGCCCGAGAACGAAAGGCTCATCGCTGCTCAGGTAGCCGCCGAGCTGGCGGAAGAACACGTCTGCCGGATTAAGCGCGGCAGCGCGCAGCTCCACCAGCACGTCGTGGGGGTCGCGCGGCCATTGCAACTCCACATCCTGAAGCTTGAGGACATCGGGCCCGCCGAGCCCCGTGGTAACAACTGCCTTGATCTTCATTGAAACACCTTCCGGAACTAAACGAAATATCGCGCTATATGGTGACACCGGCACAAACATTTGCGGTCAGCGGCACACTCCACCGGGGAAATTGTAGAGCCCGGCGAAACAGAGGCCAAAGCGCAAATCAACCGGCAGTCAAAGAAAACAATTGCGTATTAGATCATGGCGGGTTCTATTCCAAATAACCGTTGGCGCGAGCGGTTCCAGGCCTGCGTCATGCGATCCGCAATCATTGCAAGAATTGCCATGCCGATGCCCGCAACAAAACCGATGCCGAAGTCCCCGTCACCGAGGCCGATATAGACCCTTTGACCAAGATCGCTGGTGCCTACCAGGGCGGTAATCACCAGCATCGAAACAGAGTACATGATGGTCTGGTTCAGCCCCAGCAGGATGACGGGAAGAGCGAGCGGCAGCTTCACTTCCCTCAAGAGCTGCCATTTGGTGCACCCCATGGATTGGGCCGCCTCGACAACGCTCTCCGCCACATTGCGCAGGCCATGCTCGGTATAGCGGGCTGCCGGCACGAAAGCATAGGCGATGATGGCCAACAGCGCGGTAAAGTCGCCGATCTTGAAGATCATGACGAAAGGGATGAGAAAAACAAACAGGGGCATGGTTTGGAGCGTATCGTTGATGGGCCTGAGAATGCCCGATATCCGGTCGCTGAGGCTGGCCCAGATGCCAAGACCTGCTCCCAGGAGGAAGGCCAACGCCACCGCGATGCCACACAAGTAAACCGACATCATCGCTTCCGGCCAGATACCTGCAATCAGCATGAAACTCATGGCCAGGAACGAGCCCAGGCCGAGACGGGAGCCGCCCAGCTGCCAGCCGAGGAGCGTGACGACGCCGATCTGACCAGCCCACGGCAGATTGGTCAGGCCAAAGAAAAACATCATGCCGAACAGCCCAATGACGACACCGAGCTTCTGACGCCCTGCCATGATCGCCCAAATGGCTGAAGCGCCGACTACCGCCGCATAACCCCAACGTAGGGGAGCCGTGAAGTCAAAGCCCCAAGTAAAGGGACTGATAGCGTTTTCGAAGCCAATCCGGGCCGGCAACATCATGTAATAAAATGCTACAGTTTTCACTGTCTCAATCGCCGTATGGAAGTTAAGTATGAAGCCCTCAATGCCGGCGTTAAGGTATTTGGCAGGATAAATTACCCAGGCTTCAGGCCAGTCTCTCAGCCATGGCACGTCGAGCGCAGCCAGGAACAGGACCACTGCCAGTCCGCCTCCGATGATCCATTCGCGGTTTCGGGCAACAAAAGATTGTTCATTGGCAAAGTACATGCGCTCACGGGTCGCAAGGCCATGGCTCACCCGGTCCATGACCATGGCCATGAGGGCAATCACAATTCCCGACAACAGGCACTCTCCGAAGGCCGCCTTGCGCAGATAAAGCGTCACTTCCCAGCCGATATCCTCAGTGCCGCCGATGATCGACGCAATGATGATCATTGAGAACGAGGCCATGGTGGCTTGGTTGATGCCGAGCAGGATCTGCCGTAGCGCGGAGGGCATCTGCACCTGCCAGAATAGCTGACGCGTGGTCGCCCCCGACATCAATCCCGACTCCTGAACGTCCAATCCCACGCTTCCGAGGCCAAGCATGGTATTTCGCACCATGGGAGGGAAGGAAAACAATACGCTGGCTATCAGGCCAACCACAGGCCCGAAGCCGAACAGCAGCAGTATGGGCAAGAGATAGGCAAAGGCCGGTATGGTTTGCAACAGGTCGAGCATTGGCGGGATGAAACGCGCGGCGCGCGGCGAGAAGTGGCCCGCCACGCCAAAGGCGAAGCCGACAAGAATGGCAAGAGGCACCGAAATGATGACCAGAGACAGCGAGTTCATCGACTTGTCCCAGTAGCCGACCACGACCATGTAGGCGACCGCCAGCAACGTGAACACGGCAAGCCTGTGCCCCGCAGCCCGCCAAGCTGCTGCGCCAACGATCGCCGCTACTGATGGCCAAGGCAGCCAATGCAGCAGAATCTGCACCCACCCGAGGGGCTTGGCCAGGACATTCGACACGGCGAGAAAGAAAAATCCAAAACTGCCAGTAAACCATTTTATGCCATCGTTGAGGATAACCGCGAATGGCGCCACCCACTCCTTGGGGTAGACGATCAGCCATTGGGCCTCACTGCGCAAGACCAGCAGAGCCAATGTCAATGCAAGCAAGCCAAGCCAGGCCCAGGTATCGCGCTCGATACGCGCCATCAGGCCCGCACCTCCGGAAGTTCTTCGCGCATCTTACCCTCGCGGGCGAGCCCCGCAATGACGGACTGAGCCGTTGCCACGCCAATGAACTTGCCATCGCTGCCCGTTACCGACACGCCAGACTTATGACGTGCCAGGAGCGGAAGCAGGTCTTCGACGGTGGTGCCGCCAGCAACCTCCGTGAGGCGCGGGGGCCTCTTGATCGTGGCGTCGATCACATCGGCCGCGCGAAGAACTCTGACCAGCGGCACATCGCGGGTGAATTCGGCCACATAGCCGTCGGCCGGATTCACGATGAGTTCGGCTGGCGTTCCGATCTGCACCACCATCCCGTCGCGCATGATGGCCATGCGGTCGGCAATCCTCAGTGCCTCGAGGAAGTCGTGGGTGATGAACACGATGGATTTTTGCAGCACATGTTGTATGCGCAGAAACTCATCCTGCATCTGGCGGCGGATGAGCGGGTCAAGCGCCGAGAAGGGCTCGTCGAGGAGCCACAGTTCGGGCTCCACAGCCAGCGAGCGGGCAATGCCGACGCGCTGCTGCTGGCCGCCCGAGAGCTGGCGCGGATAACTCGCCTCGCGTCCTTTCAATCCGACCAGTTCGATGACCCGCTCGGCTCGCTTGCGCCGTTCGGCAAGCGGAAGACCCTGCAGTTTCAGTGGAAAGGCCACATTGTCGATAACATTGAGGTGCGGCAGGAGACCAAAACTTTGAAAGACCATGCCCATCTTGTGGCGCCGAATATCGATGAGCTCCGCCGGAGTTTTTTTCAGGAGGTCTTCGCCGTCAAGAAGAATTTCTCCCGCAGTCGGTTCAACCAGCCGTGACAGGCAACGGACGATGGTCGATTTCCCCGAGCCCGAGAGGCCCATGATGACAAATATCTCGCCCACATGGACATCGAAGCTCACATCCACAGCAGCCGGAATGTGGTCTTCCGCCCGCATGCGTTTTGCCAATTCACCGGGATTTATTTCATAGCCCCGGGAGTCGAAATAGTAATCCGGCTTTGGTCCATAGACCTTCCAAACACGACGGCAGGACAGCTTCACTGGCGTCCCTGCAACGCTGGGTGTCTTGGATTTCGCCACCATTTCTGTTCCCCGCTTGACCCTACTTGGATGACGATTGTGTGCCGGGGCGCAATTTGATGCGCCCCGGCAGAAACAATCCGTCAGATGAAGGTAGCCCTACTTACTGGCCGGCAGCGTCGACCCAAGGCTTCCAGGTGGCCTCATTGTTCTGCAGCCACTCACCCACTACTTCCTCAATCTTTCTGCCCTTGTTGTCGATCTCGAGCATCATCTTGTTCTGGACATCGTTGTCGATCTTGATGGCTTCGACCAGTTTGTAGGCGGCGGGCCATTTGTCCTTGAAGCCTTTCCACGCAACTTTGCCGATGTGGGCCTGGGCAAAGCCGCAATCGTTGACCTTGTCCGGGTACATGCCAAGCGCCGGATCGGTTCCGCAATTTTCATCGTACGGCGGCAGGTCCACCCAGTTGAACTTCAATTCCGCATGAATCCAATGCGGGGCCCAGAACAGCATGACGATTGGCTCCTTGGCGGCATAGGCACTCTTCAGTTCGGCCACCATGGCACCTTCGCTTCCTCCAGGGATGACCTGGAATGGAATGCCTGATGCATCAGCCAGATCTTTGGACCGCGTTCCCCAGTCAGCAGGGTAATCGACAAGGCGGCCCTTGGGAAAGGTTTCAGGCGTAGAGAATGCCTGGGCGCAGTCGACGAATGCCTTCCAATCAGGCAAGCCGGGGCATTTTTCTTCCATATAGGGGGGGTACACCCAGCCCTCACGGGGAACGAGGCCAAGTTCGCCAAGGCTCACCATATCGCCGCTCGCCATTGCCTTGGGATAGATATCACCCACGTTGTTGTCCCACACCTCAGGCTGCAGAGTGATGTTGCCCTGCGAAATGGCGGCGAACTGAGGCACCGCGCCAGCAGTTACATATTCTACGTTATAACCCATCTTCTTCAGCAACTCGCCGGTGATCTGGGCCGAGATATGCTGACCCGTCCACTCATTGATGGCGATCTTGATAGGATCGGAGGATTCTGGTGCTGCGGCCAGCGTGGCTGCTGAACTTGCAGCCATCAAGGCGGCGGCAAGGCAAAAGGATTTTAGTGATTTACGCATTAGACGAGGTCCTCCCTGTTGGACATTTTTCTTGAGGCAGTATGATTTTGAACAGATTAGCTGGTTCAATAAACTAACCTATCAAAAAAATTTGGCGCCGCACAACGCTTTCCCGACCCTATCAGAGTTCAGATACGACATCTGTTCTCGTGATTTGGTCAAATAGCGCGAGAGGCGAGGCCTGAACTGGCGACAGCCCACGGCACCGTATGCCGGCGTCATTCATCATGTTGCGGCCCTCCCCGGCCAGAAATCGGATCTGCATCCGTAATTTTGGATGCTCATCTAAGCAAACCTTATTTGCCATCGTCAAGCAAATAAACGGCACTATTGGCTGATATGCGGAACCATATGTTGCGGCAAGACCAACTACACCACAATAAGAGGTCATGCGCGAGTCAGTGCCCGACCTGAAAACCAGCCATCTCCTGCCCACCATCGCGGTCGCCCTTTGCGGCGTGATGTGGGGCGTGTTCTGGTATCCGCTCCGCTGGTTCGATGGCCAGGGGATCGGCGGCGGTTGGATCAGCCTGATGTTCAATGCCGTTGCTCTAGCTTCTCCCTTGCCATGGCTGGTGCGCCGCGGGGCCTGGGACGGATTTGCCGGCCAGGCCTTGACCGGTTTCTTCCTCGGAAGCGCCTTCTCGCTCTATACGGTGAGCCTGGTGATGACCGATGTCATCCACGCCATCCTGCTCTTCTACCTGACACCCGTATGGAGCACACTCGCGGGCTGGTTTTTTCTTGGTGAACGCCTGAAGTTGTCGCGCCTCATGGCCATCGTGCTGGGGTTCTCGGGCATGGCCTGCATCCTTGGATTGAAGGATGGATTGCCCCTGCCACGCAACGCCGGAGACTGGGTAGCCCTTACCAGCGGCATGCTGTGGGCGGCGGGAACCCTGAGGAGTTTCACCATGCCCTCCTCCGGGATCGCGCTGCCGGTATTCACCTTTTCAGTTGGGGGACTGGTCTCCTCTGGCATCATCCTGGCAGTCGGCGCCGGTCTTGCAATGCCGCTGGCCAGCATGGGTAACCTCATTCACGCATTGCCCTGGATCATTCTGCTGGCATTGGTGATCTTCGTTCCGCCGAACTTCCTGGTATTATGGGCGGCCCAGCGCATGGACCCGGGCCGTGTCGGCATCCTGCTGACGACTGAGGTGCTGGTGGGCTCGATCAGTGCGGCACTGTTCTCCGGAGAGGCCTTTGGCATGACCGAACTGGCCGGCACGGTTCTCATTGTCTGCGCCGGCCTCATCGAAGTGCTAGGACGCCGCTAAACCGCCCCGGCGTGTTCGTTCCCGGGATCAGGGAAGAACCCTTCGATCCGTACGCCTTTCTGTTCAAGGATCGGACGCATCTCATCGAAGGTCGATTGGTAGCGGTAGTAGGGAATACTTGGGATCATGTGATGGATCAGATGGTAGTTCTGCCCCTGCAGCAGGAAATTGGCCCCAGGGAACAAAGAAACGCGCGTATTACGATAACGTCCCGTTTCACTATGGTCGTGGTGCGGTGTCCAGGTAAAGAAGGTGAGCATGGCAGTCTGGCCAATCCACCATGGCACGAACCACAGGAAAAACACTTCCCAGCCATAGCCCATGGCCGTAAGGCCGATGACAATCGCCGCGTAGGCGCTGAAACTCAGGAAAGTGTAAACATACTCCCGGCTGACGCATTTGAATCGCTGGCAATCCCGGTATTGCTGGACCGGATTGAAATAGCTGAGGAGTGCAATGGGAGCGCGCAGAAACACCCAGCCAAGGAAGCTGCCCTTCGCATAGATATCGGGATCGGTCTCCTCGTTGGTGTGAGCGTGGTGCTGCATGTGCTGCCGCTTGTGCTGGTGATAGTGCAGCCATAGCGGTACGCAGGCGATCAGCCCAGCTACCGTATCGAGCCAACGCATTGATTTCGTGCGTGAACTGATATTCGAATGCACCGCCTCATGCACCACGGTGTAGAGCGCGTAAATGAATATGGTATTGCCCACGGCGCCAAGCCACATGGGGATAGTGCCGGCCAGCGTGAGCCCCGTTGAAGCAATAAACAGGGCAAAGAGCTCCGCCTCCAGCAGCAGCGTCCGCCCACCAAAATCCGGCGTATGGCGGCGGCCGATCTCAGCCTCCTGCCGCACTGTTGAAACCATCTGATCCACGCCCTGCCTCGCTTGATATATCACCAAAATTCTGGATAGCCATCAAAATTAGGCATTGCCTTCGGGATTGTCAACGCAAAACTCCCATGCCTTCTCTGCACTTAGGATGTCGATCTGGCCTGTCCGCCGGTGCAATGACCGGCCGCTGAGGTTTCACCCAGTGGCTCTTAGAGTCTCCGGCAATGGTTTGCCCTTACGGGCGAGTTGAGCAGTGAAGGCGGCCAGCTTCTTATAGGTCAAGACCGAGCATGGCCTTGTGATGTTGTGGTCTTCGACCCATGCAGCAATGACCTTCCTTGCCTGATCGAGACTGCAGAACAGGGTCTCGTTCAGAAGCTCTTCACGCAACGGACCCCAAATGATCTGCTCCTCAGAAGACGGCTTCCTCTTTTCCTTCAGGGCCGAGTTATAAATCCTTTTGAGGGGAAATGTTCAGGGACAGGTCACAATTAATTCAATAAGCTACTTGTAACTGTGGCGGAGACGGAGGGATTCGAACCCTCGATACGCTTAACACGTATGACGATTTAGCAAACCGTTGCCTTCAGCCACTCGGCCACGTCTCCGTTGCTTCGGGCTTTTGCCGTGATTTGATAACTCTTGCAAGCACGAGTGATCACAGGTCCCAAAATCTTTGTGATTTGTTATCAAAGCGACATATCCGACTATTTTAGTCGTCTTTTTTTGACTTCACCGCTTATTCGAATATTCCTGGCGAATGACATCTGAGAAGCCCTTATGAAGGGTTTGCATCGCGGCCAAGTCGCATTGATAGGCCTTGCAGCCCTTCCGACTACAAAACAAGCGGCTGAAGAGATGCAGGCCCGAGCCTACCGCCAGCCTGAACTGACCATTCCCCTGATCGCTTATTTCACAGGACAAACGGGCATCCAGGCGAGATCAGCAGTTGCCGAAACCGGGACGTTCGCGCCCAATACAATCAACTATGCGGAGATTGCCAGGCTTGAAAAGGCAGCCTCCGGGCCGCGCGATGAAGCCCGGTTCAGCGACCGGTGCTTCAGGCAACGGATTTGGTTCGCGTGTCCAGTGTCACGCGAACCTGTTCTGTCGATGTAATTGTTCAGTTAGTGCAGGGTCAGCCAGTCACGGGCTTGGCGCTGTGCGGCAGCCACATCAGCCGGGCTCATTTCACGCGAAATTTCGCAGCGGTATTGTTTGGCGCATTCGCTGCCCTTGAGAGCGGCCAGATTGAACCATTTATGAGCCGCAACAAGGTCGAGCGTCACGTCGCGGCCAATACAATACTTCATACCGATCTCAAGCAGGTCTTCCGCGGTTGCGGCAGCAATTGAAACTTCCGCTTCCAGCGTCATTTGACGTCCCATTTCAGTCCCCATCTTTTGTTTCCCAGCCGACACCAAATGGTGTGGCATTGAAACTGATCTTGACTCCGGCACGACAATGCAGAGTTAAACAGCAGGCTTAAGAAAACTCAAACACTACCCGGGGGCCCCTGAGAGGAAACTCGCTAAAAGCCAATGGAATTTGGCTTTTTCATCATTATTGAGGAATTATTCACGACGAAACCTTCACCGACGGTTTACCAGCATTGCGATTACCGGGAAGGGGTGAATGCGTTATTGAACAGGAACCGCCAGTTTCATGAATATTGGAAAGTGGTCGGAACCTGCCCCATCGCCAATGCTTTCGCTTTCGAGCTGGCGGATACCGGAACTGGCAAAGATATGGTCGATGGACACCTGCGGAAATCCTGTGCGGGCCGGCCAGGTGGGCAAGTTTGTAAAGCGCTGGAGGTTGGCCTGGCTGGCCAGAGTTTGCGTCACGCGCGAATAGGGCGTTGAGTTAAAATCACCCAAGACAAGATAATGCCCGGTAACAGCTTGCAACTCCACAGCAAGCGCCCTGACCTGCTCCAATTGCGCGCGCGAATGGGGAAAACGTGTCGTGTGCACGCCATAAACCGAAAGATTGCCAAACTCCGGGCCAAGACTGGCGCGGATGTAGGGAGGCCCCTCCCAGATCATCCTGTCGCCGATCTTGGTCAGGGGAAATTTGGACAGAATGGCAAAATTGCAGTGCGTTGGATCAGAACACTTGGCCTGGTAGGGATACCGGGAATTCAACTGGTCAAACAGCACACGCTTATTTGGACCAAGCTCAACAAGGACAATGACATCCGCGTCGATGCGGGCGATCTCGGCTCCTACCTCATCAATCTTGTCGTTAAGCAGCCAGGTATTGAAGCTGGCGACGCGCAGTTCGCGCTCGCCATCCTTGACCGTGCCCAGGATTCTTGGATGAGCGCTCACATAGTGGGGCCACATGCTGTAGGAAGCGACCATTCCGACCAGCAGCACAATGGCGGTCAGAACTTTTCCACGAGGCATGAACAGGCCAATTATAAAGGCCACCACCAGGAACGTGAATTGCGGCGTGAACTGCGAGAAAATATCAAAGGCCACCCAAAGGTGGCCAAGGCGCGCTGCCGCCAGTCCCGCCAACCCGAGGCTAAGGCCCAGCACACAACCCAGATAGCCTTTGGGGCTTTTTTTCTTCCTGGCAGCGACTTCGGCTTCAAGCACCGCCTTACGGACGAGCTTTTTCTTGGTTTCACTCACTCGGAATGCCTTCGTTGGGGACTAAAGGAGTCTGCTTTCCATTGGCAGAACCTGTTCAGGTGTACCAAAACCAGGCATTGCTTCAATACGTTTCTTCCATGCGACAATATTCGGATAGGGCGTGAGATCAATCATCGCCTCCGGGGCATAGCGAACGACCGCATAGATCCCGATATCAGCAATGGTTGGCTTCTTCCCGACAATCCACTCGGACTTTCCCAACTCCTGCTCGATGACTGCCAGGGCAGCCTTGGCTTCGGTGTCATACATGGTGCGGACTTCGTCACCAAACTGCCGGAAACCGCGATTGCGGGCCCGCAAACGCAACAAAGGAACCGAAAGCTTGTCCCACTGCCAGAACAGCCATTCCCGAATGCGGATTTTGTCCACCGGGGTCTTGCCATCGAATTTCTTCAAGGTCTCGGCAAGGTGTTCCAGGATGGCGGCAGACTGCACGAGGAACAGCTGGCCATCCCGAAGGGCCGGTACCTGCCCGTAGCGGTTCTTGACGAGAAAATCCGGCTGTTTGTGCTGGCCCTCGCGGAGATTGACATGAATATAGGAATATGGGTGACGGCAAAGTGAAAGCATGAGGCCGACGGTGTAAGATGGGCCCGACGTCATGGTGCCATGGAGGGTAAAACGCTGTTTGTCGCCGCTTGCGGCTGGCGCCTTGGTGGCTTTCTTGGATGTTACCGGCTTCTTCTTGGCAATAGCCTTTTTGGCCGCTTTCTTGGCTACTTTAGCCATCGGAATACCCTCGCTTGTCCCATTCGCACAATAAATCTGCACACGGACTATAGCGGATAATACCCGGAAACGGAAATACTATCTAAATCGCTGAATTTATTTAGTTAATTCCAAGTTTTTGGCGGAGCAAATCGTTAACGGCCTGGGGATTTGCCTTGCCGCCAGTGGATTTCATCACCTGGCCCACAAACCAGCCCAGCATGGAGGGTTTGGCGAGAACCGCAGCGATTTTGTCAGGGTTTTGGGCAATTACCTCATCCACGGCCCTTTCAATGGCCCCGGTATCGGTCACCTGTCGCAGGCCCCGGCTTTCCACAATCTTGGATGGTGAGCCACCCTCGGTCCAAATGATTTCAAAGACGTCCTTGGCGATCTTGCCGGAGATTGTGCCCGAGGTGATGAGGTCCACAAGTTCGCCAAGCTGGCTGGACGAGACCGGCGTGGTCTCAATGGTCTTGCCCTCCTTGTTCAGCCGGCCAAAGAGCTCGTTGATCACCCAGTTTGCGGCAATCTTGCCATCCCTGCCCTTGGCAGTGGCCTCAAAGAAATCCGACGACGCCCGTTCCGCAGCCAGCACGCTGGCATCATAGGCCGAGAGGCCGTAGATGCTCATGAAGCGGGCGCGCTTTTCATCCGGCAGTTCGGGCAGGCTGTTCTTGATCTCCGCCACCCACGCATCGGCCAGCTCCAGTGGAAGCTGGTCTGGATCCGGGAAATAGCGATAGTCGTGAGCCTCTTCCTTGGACCGCATGGAACGGGTTTCGCCCTTCTTGGGGTCGTAGAGCCGGGTTTCCTGGTCAATCTTTCCGCCATCCTCGAGAATGCCGATCTGCCGGCGCGCCTCATACTCAATGGCTTGGCCCATGAAGCGCACGGAATTCACATTCTTGATTTCACAGCGTGTGCCGAACTTGCCGCCGGGCTTGCGCACCGACACGTTGACATCGGCACGCAGCGAGCCCTGCTCCATGTTGCCATCACACGTGCCGAGATAACGCATGATCTGGCGCAGTTTGGTGACATAGGCCCGGGCCTCATCGGAAGACCGCATGTCGGGCTTCGAGACAATTTCCATGAGCGCACAGCCGGACCGGTTGAGATCCACAAAACTCATGGTGGGGTGCTGGTCATGAATGGATTTTCCGGCATCCTGCTCCAAGTGGAGCCGCTCGATACCCACCTCGACGGTCTTGCCATCATCAAGATCGATGGTGACAACGCCTTCCCCCACGATCGGCTGCTTGTACTGGGAAATCTGGTAGCCCTGCGGCAGGTCGGGATAGAAGTAGTTCTTCCGGTCGAAGATCGAATAATTGTTGATCCTGGCTTTCAGGCCAAGACCGGTTCTGACAGCCTGCTCCACGCAAAATTCGTTGATGACCGGCAACATGCCCGGCATGGCAGCGTCCACGATCGAAACATGATCATTGGGCTCGCCGCCAAACTCAGCCGACGAGCCAGAAAAGAGCTTTGACTTTGAGGTGACCTGGGCATGAACCTCGAGGCCAATGATGATTTCCCAGTCGCCCGTGGCGCCCTTGATCCAGTCCTTTGATGCTGCCACGCGCTGTTCAGAAATCATTGCTTTCACCCGTTATTGCGCGCCTTGGTACTGGTTTGGGAGACCTGATTCAAGCCCCCGGACTGTCCATCTCCCGGCCGATGGCGCGAAACAGCCAGACCGACCCCAGAAGCAGCAGCCCCACGATCCCGACAAACCCATAGTCCTGGGTGTTCAAGCCGGTGCTGGATTTCTGCCAAAGCACCAGAATCAGGAACCCAAAGAGCAGGATGGCAGCACCGAGACTGACATAGCGCATGGACTTCAGGAGCAGGCGCTGCAGGGGAGACATGTTGCTCATTTGCTTTCTCCTGGCACACTTGGCATGTAGACTGGCTCCATTAGACAACATGGCGTGGAAATGACAAAGAAGATTGTTGACCTGAATACCCTCAAACCCGAGACCAGGCTTGTTGCAGCAGGGCGCGACTATACCGAACATGGCATGGTCAACCCGGCGGTTTATCACGCCTCGACCATTACCTTTCCAACGGCGCAATCACTGCACGACCGCGGCCAGGAATACACCTATGGAAGGAAAGGAACACCCACATCGCGAGCCGTCGAAACGGCCATTGCGGTTCTTGAGGGCGGGCATGATTGCAAGATTTCGTCCTCCGGCCTTGCGGCCATCACGACGACGCTATTGGCATTTCTCAAGACCGGCGACCATCTTCTCATGCCGGACACGGCCTACCATCCAGCCCGCCAGCTGTGTGATTCCCTGCTCAAGGGGCTGGGGATCGAGACCACTTATTATGATCCATTGATTGGCCGTGGCATTGCAGGCCTGATCCGCTCCAACACCAGAGTGGTCTATTGCGAAAGCCCGGGATCGCAGACGATGGAAGTGCAGGACATTCCGGCGATTGCCGAGGTGGCCCATGAGAAGAATTGCCTTGTGATTCTCGATAACACCTGGGCGGCAGGATTCTATTTCAAGGCATTCGAGCATGGCTGCGATGTTTCAATCCAGGCCGCCACAAAATATATCGTTGGCCATTCAGACGCGATGTTGGGGTCCACCGTTTGCAGCAAGGAAACCTGGGCGCAATTCAAGCACGCCTACGAGATGATGGGGCAGTTTGCCGGCCCCGACGACATGTATCTCGCCCTGCGGGGATTGCGAACCCTGAGCGTGCGACTGGAACGGCACATGGGCAATGCCATGAAAGTTGCGGAATGGCTGCGCGGACGGCGCGAGGTTGAAAGCGTTCTTTACCCTGCCCTGAGCAATGGTCCAGGACATGAGCTGTGGAAGCGCGATTTTACCGGCGCTTCCGGCTTGTTCTCGGTGATCCTGAAACCAACATCGGAAAAATCGGTGGCGGCTTTCCTGGATGATCTGACGCTGTTCGGGATGGGTTTCAGCTGGGGCGGATTTGAAAGCCTGGTGGTACCGTTCACGCCAATCCGCACCGCCACGACCTGGACCGCGCCAGGTCCCTGCCTGCGCTTCCATATTGGCCTGGAGAGCCCGGAAGACCTGATTGATGATCTGAATCAAGGGTTTGAACGCCTCAGCAAATTTTCTTGAAATACTGGATATAATTCCTATCTGGATTGAAAACGTGGAGGCCTTGATGAACATGATCTGGCGACTGACTGCAATGCTTTCCATTCTGGCGGCATTGACCACGGCAAGCCTTGCACAGGCGGCCGACGATCCGGAACTGATTTTCAAAAAGTCCACGGTTTTCCGTCTGCTTTCCCCTGATGCGAAGCTGGCAACCTATGTGATTGATGATCCCGGCGTTGAGGGTGTTGCCTGCTACTTCACCGTACCTGAAATCGGCGGTTGGGCCGGTTGGGCCGGCTTTGCGGAAGAACGGTCGGAAACCTCCCTGGCATGCCGCCAGGTCGGCCCTGTGACCATCAAGGCCAAGTTTGCGCAAGGCGATGAAATCTATCGCCAGCGCCGTTCGCTGTTCTTCAAAAAAATGCAGATCGTGCGTGGCTGCGATGCCCAGCGCAATGTGCTGGTGTACCTGAGCTACACCGACAAGCTGATCGAAGGTTCACCGCAGAATTCCACCTCCACCGTGCCCATCATGCCATGGGGAGCCCTGCCTGCGCCGAAATGCGCGGATTTTGTTTCTCCATAGCCATCAACCCTAGAGTTTGCGGCAGTCGACCCCGCGTTTTGCACAAAACTGGAGATAGCTTGCCTTGTATTCCAGATAGTCGTGGACGATAGCCGCAACGGCTTTCGCGGTTTCTTTGGTGTCCTTGCCCGTCGCATCGGATGGAAGTGCGACGACCCTAGCCGGCTCGACTGCGCCACCACCTCCATTTCCCGCCGGGTTTGCCGGATCACCGGCGCCAGATGTGCCGAAGTTGTATTCGACCTTGCCGGCGCTCAAGCCAACATTTGTTGCCGATTTCGCATTGCTAAGGCCATCGACGGCAAGGGCCACCAGGATGAAGGTGTCAATGTTTGTCACAACTTTCCGGTATTCGTCTTCATCGATGGCGCCGTTCAGGTAACTCTCACAGAGGCGGTAGTATCCATCCCGAAGTATCTGGATGCTTTGGGTGCGGTGGCCGATTGATGCCGCTGATTCCTGCACCGCCAGACCTACACCTCCAGAAGCAGAAGGCGCGGCTTCGGCCCCGGCTTTATAGGCGCCATTAGCCGACAGGACGGCTGCCTGTGCAACGAGGGCATCTGGGCTCGGTTCGGCACAAACAATGCTCCGTCCGTCCTTGTCTTGCCCCGTGATCACTACTCGTTGTTTAGCGTCAAGACTGAGTGTCTCGACGTTACCGAGTGATGATGTCGTGTGAATGGTGCTGCCTGTGCAGGCAGCGAGGGCCATTGACAGGCTTGAGATTATTGTGACCGAGCGGGCTAATCCGATTTGAAAAGTCATGACATTTTCCCCTCACACGCAGCCAGTGGCGTGTGTCCGGGTGCCCAGCTGCTTGGCTCCCGAACATTTTTCGTCCTGAATGGTTCGAACGCTTCGGGATGGCTGCAAGGCCTCTTCCGCGCTTGCGGATATCTTGCCAATTGGGTCACCCCGTCCCTCCTTGCGGGACAGAATGACATTTCTATAGATTGCGTCAATATTTATTTATAACTTTAGGTTGTATTTTACATCCAACCCATATTATCCGCGCCAAGCGCCATGCCTCGTAAATCCGATGTTTTGAAAAAGATGGCGACCTCGGCTGGATTCGAACCAGCGACCTAGTGCTTAGAAGGCACTTGCTCTAGTCCAACTGAGCTACGAGGTCTTATGCCTGACACTCAATGGGTCCAATTGTCGGACCGGCCCCATTTGAAATTGTCAGAATAGGACTTCTTGTGGACGCGTACCGGTGGCTCGGGGGCCAGGACATAGGCCAAGCCATTTCTTGTGGCGTAAGCAACTGCAAGCTCCCTGGTCGCGAAGCTGAGTTTCAGCTGCTGGCGCGTATCGCCAGACGAGGTCCAGCCCATGAGGGGATCGGTGGTGCGCGGCGCTTCAGATTCAAACTCAAGCAGCCAGCATTCCGACTTGCCCTTGCCCGACTGCATGGCATTGCGGGAAGGCTTGTAGATGCGTGCAACCATGGCGGCGGCGTTCCCTTCTTCCTCACATTGGCCCGAATGGTCGGGGCGGCGGGATTCGAACTCGCGACCCCCTGCGCCCAAGGCAGGTGCGCTACCAGACTGCGCTACGCCCCGACATTCCGGACTTTATGAACGGCTGCTTATAGACAAAACCTTGCGGAGAGCAAGCTAGTCCTCAAGGGTTTTGAAAATACGGTGATAAACCCTGTCATTGGGCCTTAAACCGAGTTTCTTTACCGTGCCAGCAGGCAATTCAAGAACCCCCCGGACCGGTTCCTGGACGCTGATGGTATCAAGGGACTTGGGCA
>CAZRZB010000036.1:0-23264 GCA_964604435.1 uncultured Aestuariivirga sp.
ATCAGGTCGGCCCAGGAGATTTTCTTGCCGTACTTCTGCTTGATCGGCCAGAGCAGGCGGCGCGCCTTGTCGAGGTTCACGTTGTCGGGCCAGCTGTTGAGGGGCGCGAAGCGCTGCTGGCCGGTTCCGCCGCCGCCGCGGCCGTCGCCGGTGCGGTAGGTGCCCGCGCTGTGCCAGGCCATGCGCACGAAGAGCGGTCCGTAGTGGCCGAAGTCCGCCGGCCACCAGTCCTGGCTGTCCGTCATCAGCGCCGTGAGGTCTTTCTTCAGTGCTTTCAGGTCGAGCTTCTTGAATTCTTCCGCGTAGTTGAACGCCTGGCCCATGGGATTGGACAGGGAAGAGTTCTGGCGCAGGATGTTCAGGTTCAACTGGTTCGGCCACCAGTCGCTATTGGACCGCATTCCCATGTTCGTGGCCCCGTGCGCCACCGGGCACTTGCCCGCGCTCTTGTCAGTTTTCGTGTCCATGTTTTCTCCGATCTTTTTTCCTGCTAATCTACTTTATATTAATTCTAAACTACAAATAGACGACAATTCAATCCAAAGTTTGCGCTGCGACACATGGAGCCATATCTGGCGTGCGATTCTCCGCAATCAACACCGCCTCATTTGGTGGCTTCACAGCCTGCGCTATTGCCGATAGTGTCCGGCCATGAAATCGCTCACCATCCTGCCGCTCGCCGACACGCCCAATCTCATAGTGCGTGAAATCGAGTCCTATGACGTGAAAGCCTTCGCCGCCTTCATGACCCAGCAGCGCTACCAGCGCTACACCGCCATGCGCCTGCGCAACGAGGCCGAGGTTGCCTCCTTCGTCCTTCGCTCGGTGGCGCGCCAGGGCGACGAGCGCCGCAATGTCTTCCATCTCGCCGCCGAGGAGCGCTCGTCGGGTGAGGCCATCGGCGATGGTTTCCTCATCATGCAGCGCGACCGGACGGTAGAGTTGGGCTGGGGCGTCCATCCCGCCATGTGGAGCTGCGGCTTCGGCACCGAGATCGGCGCCGCCTTGCTCGGCCTCGGTTTTGAGCGCCTGAAGGCCAAGAATGTCTGGTGCAAGATCATGCGGGCCAATGTGGCGTCGGTGAAACTCGCCAAGCGCATCGGCATGGTCCACGAAAAGCGCGTCGCGGGTTTCCCGGTGGGCGAGGGCCGTTTCGAGGATGTGGAAATCTACGCCATGACCGCCGCCGAATATTTCGACCGCCCGTACTGACGGACATCCATGGCAACGCTCGCGCCGCTTTGCGATTTTGGCTGGAAGGCGCCGGCTGGCGCGCGCGGCTCCGCCCTCGACGTGAACTCTCATAAGCAAAAGCTATTGTATCAACAGATCCTTTGTTCAGCGCAGATAATTGATTTCATTTCTTTATCTGTCATCCCGACGAACGCCGGGACCCAGACTTTCAGGAGTTACTCATGCTCAAGGGCTGGGCCCCGACTTTCGTCGGGGTGACAGAGTTTTTTTGAAATCAATACTTTGCAGTAGACTCGCAATTCGCAGATCGCACCAAAGATGTGTGCATGCGTTAGATTGGCAAATGGCGTTTGTGCTATTTCCTTCCCACCCTGTCCCGGCTAGGCTGCGCTCCTCGGATCAAGGAGCTTCCCCATGTTGAACGGCAAGACCACCCCGCTGCGCGCCCGCGTTGAAGGCGGCGGAACCCCTGTGATGACGGACTGGTATCTCAAATCGGAAACCGGCCCGCTCAAGGACGTGCTGCTTGGGCCCGCCGAAAGCTTCCGCTGGATGGGCCTGGAAAATGCCCAGTGGTCGTCGCTGGTGCGCGATACCCTGCGCAAGGGCTACAAGTTCGACAAGCAGCTCGCCATGCGCCAGCACCGCGAGATGGTCGATGCCTATGGCGAGGCGGGCGTCACCACCCATTTCCTCCCCCTCGACATGACCAACCCCTACCAGGTCTATGCCCGCGACAGCTCCTTCATGTCGCCCTATGGCGCCGTCGTCTGCCAGCTCGCCAACCCGCGCCGCCGCGGCGAGTATGCCGCCGTGTTGCGCTTCTATCTCGAGAAGGGCATTCCGATCTATGACATGATTTCGGCCGGCAATTTTGAAGGCGGCGATTTCAACATTATCCGCCCCGGGGTGGCGCTGGTGGGCTACACCGATCACCGTTCGGAAGAGGTGGCCGCCAGGCAGGCCGCCGAATGGTTCATCAAGGAAGGCTGGGAAATCAAATACGCCCCCATCGACCAGTTCTATGTCCATATCGATCTCATGGTCTGCATGCTGAATGAAAACTGCGCCGCCGTCTGCCTCGAAACCACCGAGGATGATGTGGTCCAGTGGCTCAAGGCGAAGAAGATCGAGATTATCCCGGCCTCCTTCAAGGAAACCATGGCCTTGGGCTGCAATGTCGTGGCGCTGGGCAATGACGCGGTGCTGTCAACCTTGGGCGCGAAGGACCTCAATGCCAAAATGCGGGCCGCCGGCTTCAAGGTTTACGACCCGGACATGAGCATGTTCGTCCAGGCCGGCGGCGGCGTCCATTGCATGTGCCAGCCCCTGCGCCGTGAAGCAGCATAAGGTCTCGGTCATCGGCGCTGGGCCCGCAGGGCTCATGGCGGCAGAAGTTCTGGCCAAGGGCGGGGCGGACGTCACCATCCATGACCATATGCCGGCCCCGGCGCGTAAATTCCTGCTGGCGGGCAGGGGCGGCCTGAACCTCACCCATTCCGAGCCGCTCGAAATCTTCCTCACCCGCTATGGCGAGGCCCGGGAGTTTCTCGAGCCCGCCATCCGCGCCTTCCCGCCCGAGGCCCTGATCGAATGGTGCCATGGCCTCGGCATTGAAACTTTCGTCGGCTCCTCGGGCCGCGTCTTTCCCAAGCAGATGAAGGCCTCGCCGCTGCTCCGCGCCTGGCTGCGCCGCCTCGACAGCCTCGGCGTGAAATTGAAAACCCGCGACCGCTGGCAGGGCTTTGACGGCACGCCCACCATCCTCGCCATGGGCGGCGCCAGTTGGCCCCATCTGGGCTCTGATGCGGCCTGGGTGCCGGTGCTGCGCGCTGCAGGCATCCGCGTCAATGGCTTCAAGCCCGCCAACAGCCGCTTCCTGGTGAACTGGACGCCGCTGTTCCGCAACCGTTTCGCCGGCACGCCGATCAAGAATGTCGGTCTCACCTACGCCAACAATAAAGTGCGCGGCGAATTGATGGTCTCCCAGGAAGGCCTCGAAGGCGGCGCCATCTATGCCCTCTCGCGCTTCATGCGCGATGCCCCGGGCGAGCCGTTGCAGATCGATCTCCGCCCCGATGTCTCGCTCGCCAATCTTGCCGAGAAGATGAAACGCCCGCGTGGCAAGGAAAGCCTCTCCACCTATTTGCGCAAAACCGCCGGCCTTTCGCCGGTGGCCATCTCGCTGCTCCATGAAACCAAGACGCCGATCACCGCCGAAGGCATCAAGGACGTGGCGGTGAAGATCCTGCGTCCCGCCGGCATCGCCCGGGCCATCTCGTCGGCGGGCGGCGTGGCCCGCAGCGAAGTCGACCAGAACTTCCAGTTCCTCAAGTTTCCCAACTGCTATGCGGTGGGCGAAATGCTCGATTGGGAAGCCCCCACCGGCGGCTACCTGCTCCAGGCCTGCTTCTCCACCGCCGTTGCGGCAGCCCGTAATTGCCTGGATAACCTGGCCAAAACCTGACAATCCGCTGCCCCGGACCTGCCATAATTGGGGGCAATAGTTCCGCCCGGATGCGAGAGGGGATGTATGTATGCGTAAGAGTCTCGGATTTGCGGCCATCGCGTTTTTCCTGGCCATCCTTGGGTCCGCTGCCTTTGCTGGCAGCCAGTCTTACTGCGAGGTGTTCGCCAAGGATTACGCCGACCAGCGCACCACCGATGTCGACCTCTGGCAGAAGTCCTATCGCAACGCCTTCAATGACTGCATGAATCAGTACACCGCCGTGACCCCTGCTGCCGCGCCCAAGAAGCAATTGCAGCAGCAGGCGGCAGCACCCCTCGCGCCGCCCGATACCGCCACCGAAGCCGCCGCTGTTGTGAAGGAAAAGCCGACGCTCGAGCCGGGTTCGCCCGCCTGGAATGAATATTGCGCCGCCAAGTACAAATCCTTCAACCCCGACACCGGCACCTACAGCTCCTACACCGGTAAGGACCGCCGCTGCGTCGTAAGCCAGTAGACGAGGACCGAATCCCGGCTTCATAGTTACCGGCAAAAGCAGGCTATAGCGCCGCCAGGTACTCGGTCAGATTATCCAGTGTTCCGCTCCATCCCTGTTGCATCGAGTCAGCGCCTTCTTCGAATGTCTTGCGCTCAATGTCGGTTGCGGAATAGGGAAGCCAATTGATGGTGACTTTGGTCTTCTTGCCTTCTTCGGCAAGTGTGACCGTGCTCAGGATTTCGAGCGGCCATTTCCCGTCAAAGAAAGGTGCCCGCGTCGTGCCGCCCGCGGGATCGGAAAATGAATTGATGTAAACCAGCTTTTCCGGCGGCGAAATTTCGCGATAAACGAATTTCCCCCAAATTTCCAATCCTTGCGGTGACCTCAGATGATAGAGGAAAATCCCGCCGGCACGGAGATCAACTTTGGCAGAGAGAATATCAAAGTTCCTCGGCCCCCACCATTTGAGCAGGCGGTCCGGCTCGGTCCAGGCTTTCCATACCAGATCCCGTGGCGCGTCGAAAACCCGCGAGATGACGAATTCAAATTCTCCAACTTGTTTGGCTTCACTTTTTGCCATTGCCAGTTTCCTTTGTTTGGATGTCATGCAGGTAATCTTCGAGTCGATCCAAAGGCTCGTCCCAGAAATGGCGGTAGTGTTCGAGCCAGCCATCAACCGCCTTGAGCGATTCCGCTTTCAGTTTGCAAGGCCGCCATTGCGCTTCCCGCCCGCGGGTAATGAGCCCGGCATTCTCCAGGACCTTGAGATGCTTTGAAACCGCGGGCAGGCTCATCTGAAAAGGTTTGGCCAATTCCAGAACCGAAGTTTCTCCCAACGCAAGGCGGCTCAAAATGGCCCTCCGTGTCGGATCGGCGAGAGCAGAAAAAGTCACGCTGAGGCTGTCAATTGTCATGTTTCCGAAGCATATCTTGTAATTAACTAATAGGTTAAATACAAGTCAAACCAAGGTTTTGTCAAGGGATAGTTTCGCCTAAGTCTGATCGTTCAGAATGATCTCCGCCCCGCGCCAGCCCACCATCATGGCCGGGGCATTGGTGTTGCCGGCAATCAGGCTCGGGAGCACCGCGGCATCGCAGACCCGCAAACCCTGCACCCCATGCACGCGCAAATGCGGATCGACCACCGATGTTGCGGGATCGGGCCCCATGCGCGCCGTGCAGGAGGGATGATACACCGTGCCGCTGCGCTGGCGGATGTCGGCGATCAGCTCATCGTCGCTCACGCAAGCGGGACCGGGCCGCAGTTCCTCGGCGATCAGGGAGGCAAGCGGTTCCTGCGCGGCGATCTTGCGCAGGAACTTCACCGCTTCCAGCATTTCGGTGATGTCGGCTTTGGTGCCATAGGCATTGGCCACGATGCGCGGCTGCTGCAGCGGATCGGCCGACTGGATTTCGATTGTGCCCCGGCTGCTCGGCCGGCAGTTGGAAAGCCCGAGCGAAAATCCCGAGAAGGGATCAGGCGTGAGCAGGGGGCGCTCGCCCGCCTTGGGGATGAGCGTCGAGAAGGCCTGCATGTAGAGCTGCATGTTGGGCCGCTGGTGCTTGGGCGAGGTACGGAAGAAGCCGCCGCCCTGGTTGACGCTGAGGCTCAACGGCCCCCGCTGGGTCAGCAGGTAGCGCAGGCCCACCCGCAGTTTTCCCCACCAGGGCCGCAGCTCGTCGTTGAGCGTCGGCACCGTCATCCGGTAGGTGTAATTGAGCCCCACATGGTCCTGCAGGTGCGCTCCAACATTGGCATTCTCCAGTAACACCGCAACGCCGTGTTCGCCCAGCAGCTTCGCCGGCCCGATGCCTGAAAGCTGCAGAAGCTGCGCCGAATTGATCGCCCCGCCCGAGAGGATCACCTCGCGCGCCGCTGTGGCTGTGCGCCTTGTGCCGCGGTGCAGATATTCAACCCCCGTCGCGCGGGTGCCCTCGAACAGCACCTTCGTCGCTTGCGCCTGGGTCAGCACCCGCACATTTTTCCGCTTCATCGCGGGCCTGAGAAAAGCCCGTGCCGCTGACATGCGCCGTCCGTTTTTGGTGGTGTATTGATAGGCGCCGACGCCCTCCTGGCTGGCCCCGTTGAAATCCTCGTTCAGCGGCAGGCCCGCCGCATTGCTGGCCAGCAGGAATTTCGTGTAGAGCGGATGG
Source organism: uncultured Aestuariivirga sp. (assembly GCA_964604435.1). Classification (GTDB taxonomy): domain Bacteria; phylum Pseudomonadota; class Alphaproteobacteria; order Rhizobiales; family Aestuariivirgaceae; genus Aestuariivirga. The sequence goes on from CAZRZB010000036.1 coordinate 6,294, forward strand.
AAATCCACCGGCCCGCAGCGCACATGCAAGGGCCCGCCCGCGCCGCGATACTCAGTTGCGCCGCTTTCCGTGTCCTCCATGGCGCGGTAGCAGCGCAGCACGTCAGGCCAGCCCCAGCCCCAGTTGCCCGCCGTTTCCCAGCTTTCATAATCCTCGCGGGCCCCGCGGATATAGACCATGGCGTTGATCGCGCTTGAGCCGCCCAGCACCTTGCCGCGCGGCCAGTAGTCGCGCTGGCCGTTGAGCCCCGGATCGGCCTCGGCTGCATACATCCAGTTCACCGCCGGGTCGTAGAACGTCTTGCCGTAGCCCAGCGGCATTTCGATGAAGAAGCGCCGCTCCGAGCCGCCCGCCTCGAGCACCAGCACGCTGAAGCGGCCATTGGCCGAAAGCCGCTCGGCCAGCACGCAGCCCGCCGAACCCGCGCCCACGATGATAAAATCAACAACCCTGTCCATGTTCTTCACCGCGCGTTAGAAAATTTCATCCCTGCTTGTGCCTGCAAGCTGTTATCGTTTAGCCTTATGCCATCCCGTGGAAAGAAGCACCCCCAATGAAGATCAAGGACCTCCAAGTTTTCATCGTCGGCAATCCGCCTCCCGGCTGGGGCGGGCGCTATTTCACCTTCGTGAAATTGACCACCGACACCGGCATCATGGGGATCGGCGAGTGCTACTGCGCCACCTTCGGCCCCAGGGCGATGACCGCCATGATCGAGGACACCTTCGGGCGCTATGTCGAAGGCATGGACCCCTTCCACATCGAAAGCCTCTGGCGCAAGGTCTATGGCTCGGGTTTCACCCAGCGGCCTGATGTCTCGCTCATGGGGGTTCTCTCCGGCATTGAAATCGCATTGTGGGATATCATCGGCAAGGCCGTGAACAAGCCAATCTATGAACTCATCGGCGGCCGCGTCCATGACAAGCTGCGCTCCTACACTTATATCTACCCCGACCTCGCCAAGGGCCAGGACGATTCCATCTACTGGAATGCCGAAGCCTCCGCTGAACGCGCCGCCCATTACCTGAAGCTCGGCTTCACCGGCATCAAGTTCGATCCCGCCGCGCCTTACTCGAGTTTCGATCCGCGCCAGCCCTCGCTTGAATCGATGGAACTCTGCGCCAGGTTCTGCAAGCTCATCCGCGAAGCCGTGGGCACCAAGGCCGATCTCCTCTTCGGCACCCATGGCCAGTTCACCGCGAGCGGCGCCATCCGCTTTGCCAAGCAGATCGAGCCCTACAATCCCCTCTGGTTCGAGGAGCCGACCCCGCCCGACCGCCCGGAAGAAATGGCCCTGGTGGCGCGCGCCACCTCCATCCCCATTGCCACCGGCGAACGCCTCACCACGAAATACGAATTCGGCCGCGTCCTCGAAAACCGCGCCGCCTCGATTCTGCAGATGGCGCTGGGCCGGGTGGGCGGCATCTGGGAAGCCAAGAAGATCGCCGGCATGGCCGAAGTGAACTACGCCCAGATTGCGCCCCATCTCTATGCCGGCCCCATCGAGGCCGCGGCGAACATCCAGTACGCCGCCTCGCTGCCCAATTTCCTCATTCTCGAAAGCATCGAAACCTTCGGCGGCTTCTATGCCAGGCTGCTGAAAAAGCCGATCCGCTGGGAGCAGGGCTATGTGATCCCGCCAACCGAGCCGGGCCTTGGAGTGGAATTGAATGAGGAAGTGGCCCTTGCCCATCCCTACAACGGTGACAGACTGCATCTCGAAATGACCAACCATCCGGTGAATGTATGAAATACGGTTACATAGGTCTGGGCAACCTTGGCGGCCATCTCGCCGCAAGCCTGCTGCGCGGCGGTTTTGACGTCACCGTCAATGACATCGACAGGAATCTTTCCGCCCGCCACCTCAAAGCAGGTGGCAAGTGGGCGGATACGCCCAAGGCGCTGGCGGAAGGCGTTGATTGCGTCATCACTTGCCTGCCGTCGCCGGCGGTTTCCGAGAAGGTGCTGCTCCAGGTTCTCGACGGCCTGAAGCCAGGCGCCACCTGGATTGAAATGTCCACCCTCGGCCGCGATGAAATCCAGCGCCTTGCCAAACTCGCCGCGGCGAAGGGCGTACGCGCCATGGAAGCCCCGGTCACCGGCGGCGTGCATCTCGCCGCCCAGGGCAAGATCACCGTTCTCGCCGGCGGCGACCTCGATCTCTTCGACCTGCACAAGCCGGCCCTCCAGGCCATGGGCGGCCAGCTCTTCCACATGGGGCCCCTGGGCTCGGCCGCCATCATCAAGGTCATCACCAACATGCTGGCCTTCATCCATCTCGTCGCCGATGGCGAGGCCCTGATGCTAGCCCGGCGCGGCGGCCTCGACCTGGCCCAGAGCTGGGCTGCCATCAAGGCCAGCAGCGGCACCAGCTTCGTCCATGAAACCGAAGGCCAGCTCATCCTCAACGGCAGCTACGACATCGCCTTCACCATGGACCTCGCCTTGAAGGATCTGGGCTTTGCCATGAATTTCGGCCGCGAGTTCGGCGTGCCGCTGGATCTGGCCGGGATGACGAACCAGACCTTCGTCAAGGGCAAGGCGGCCTATGGCGGCAGCGCCCAGTCCACCCAGATCGTCAAGCTGCTGGAAGACGCGCTGCACACGGATTTGCGCGCCCCCGGTTTTCCCGCCCGTCTCGAATAGCCGGAACGGACCTTGGCGGGGCGGCCTCTTTACGGGTCGTTTCCTGTAACCAAAGCCCACACTTTCGCCACATCCGGGGAGTGCTATACTCCATCCACTGCAGGAGGGGGCTCCTGAGTCCATGAGAGGAAGACACATGATGATGAAAAGCAAGATTCTGGCCGCAGGCCTGGTCGCCGCCCTGGTTGCCGGCACCATGCCGCTCCCGGCCAGCGCGGCCGGCGTGGCCTATTGCAAGGACTATGCCCGCGACTACGCCAATCACAAGGCAGGCGCCCCCCAGGTGGTGACCGGCCTGGTTGGCGGCGCCATTGTCGGCGGCCTGATCGGCGCGGCCGTTGGCGGCAAGAAGGCCGTGCGCACCGGCGTCCTGGTTGGCGGCGCCACCGGCGGCATTGCCGGCGGCGCTAGCGCCAACCGGAAGTGGGACAAGTATTATTGGAAGGCCTACAACCGGTGCCGCTCCTGGTAGGTTCCCAGATCTGAGACAGGCAAAGGTCGGAAGGAAACTTCCGGCCTTTTTCGCGAGAAGATGAACTTCTATTTCTTCGCCACCAGCAAATAGCCGCGCGTCTTGTTCTCATTATCCGAGTCCTGTGTGTTCATCGCGGCGAACAGGTCGGCGGTCTTCACCCACACGGGTGGATATTTGTAGCGCGCAACGTCAAGGATGAGGAAGCGGTCCGACTCGGCATCGAAGGCGGCAAGCGGCGAGATGTGCCCGCCTTTTTCCTGGCCAATCGCCTTTCGCAGATAATTGACGATCACAAACCGGCCGGGTGCGGCTAGGGCGTCGCGGGCCTCGCTGCGGAAGGTCTCAACGCTGCTCTCGGCCGCATGGCGGACGGAGACCGCCACGGGCTGCACCGCCAGCAGGCTTCCAAGCTGGTCCAGCGTAATGCCCTGCTTCTTGATCACCGCGACCGGCAGCACCGCCTCGGTTTGCGGGCTGAGCACATTATCCTGGGTGAACGTGTGGTAAGGGTCGAAGGCAGGCACGGCGGGGGCGGGCAGTTCCAGTGCATTGAACACCATCACCATGCTGGCCACGCCGCAGAAGGCCTGGTTCTGCTGGGTGAGGAAATTGCTGGCCAGCGGAAAATAGGCCTCGCGCGCATCCGCATCGAGAAACAGCGCCTCGCCCTGGTCCGTTGCCGCGCCGATAAGCGATTGCGGCAAGGGAAGTGTTTCAGCCCTTGGCAACACCGTTGGCAGCATGAGGAAAACAATAAGTGAGGCGAACCGCAGGAATGCAACCGTCATGACTTCCGTTCTCCAGTTCCAGTGATGAAGACATTGGCACTAAGTCCGTTGCCGCACAACCTGGGGTGTTAGGACCCCGTCAGGGACCGGAAATTTCTCCGCGACGTGCGCCCGGCTTCATGCCAGATTGTTGGCTCGCATCAATCGGGGGTGACGCATGCTGTTAGCGCCGGAAAATCTCAGATCGGTCGCCGTGATCGGAAATGGCCTGATGGGGCAGGGTATCTCGCAGGTGTTTGCCCGGGCGGGCAAGACCGTGCGCCTCATTGGCCGCAACCCGGACAGCCTCGCCAGGGCCATGGCGGTCATCAAGGCGAACTTCGACGCCTTCGTCGGGCGCGGCCTGTTGAGCCCCGCCGAGGCTGCCGCCGGCGTGGCGCGGATCACCACCGGCACCGACATCAGCGAGGCCGGAATGGCCGATCATGTGATCGAGGCCGTTCCCGCCCAGCGCGAATTGCAGATCGGGATTTTTGGACAGCTTGATGCGGCCTGCGGCTCCCACGTCGTCATCGGCTCGACCAGCGGCCAGCCCATCAGCCTGATGACCGGGAACATGAAGCATCCCGAGCGCGCCGTGGCCATGCACTTCATCTATCCCGCCCAACTGATCCCGGTTGTCGAGGTCTGCGGCGGGCCGCAAACCGCGCCCGAGGTGGTGGCCTGGGCCTGCGCCATGCTGAAGGCAGTGGGCCAGACGCCAGCCCTGATGAACAAGGAGGTTGACGGTTTCATCATCAACCGCCTGCAGTTCGCCGTGCTACGCGAGGCCTGGTCCATGTGGGCGAACGGCGTGGCCTCGGCCGAGGCGATTGACGCCTGTTTCAAGATGTCCCTCGGGCGGCGCTACTCGGTGACCGGCCCCATCGAGTCGGCGGAGCTTGGCGGCCTCGACATCATGCACAAGTTCGCCGAGTTCCTCCTGCCCGATCTCGAGACGGCCAAGCATCCGCCCGCCGCCATCGCCGATCTCGTCAAGGCCGGCAACTTCGGCCTGAAGTCGGGCCGGGGCGTCTATGACTGGAGCCAGCGCGACGGCAAAGCCCTCCTCGCCACCCGCGCCGACCGCCTCTTCCAGCACATCGCCGAAGACAAGGCGAAAGGCTGAGACGGCCGACGGCCTTTTCTATTTCAGCCCCGGGGACTGCTGCCGGTGGCCATCTGCCCGTTCGTCTGGGTGGTTTCCAGCCTTCCATCCCGGAGATGGAAAATCCGGTGAAACCGGTTGAAGATTTTTTCATCGTGGCTGACCACGATGATGGCGGCTTTCTGGTCAGCGGCGACATGACTCATCAGGTCCATCACCACGCCGGCACGCTGCGAATCAAGGGCTGCCGTGGGTTCGTCGGCGAGGATGATGCGGGGGCGGTTGGCCATTGCGCGCGCGATGGAGACACGCTGGGCTTCGCCACCTGAGACCGTGGCCGGCATGGCGTTCTTGCGGTTGCCGACGCCGAGATAGTCCAGAAGTTCCACCGCGCGCCGCTTGGCTTCGACGGCCGATGCCCCGGCAAGCTCCAGCACCATGGCGACATTTTCCGTTGTGGTCAGAAAAGGCAGGAGATTGTGAAACTGGAAAATGAAGCCAATCTTGTCGAGCCTCAGCCTGCGCAGATCGCCTTTGAGCCAGCGGTTGTCATACACGACATCTTGATCCAATCGCATCCATCCGCTGGATGGCTCCAAAATGCAAGCGATCACGTTGAGAAGTGTTGACTTGCCAGACCCGCTGGGACCGACAAGCCCGACGATTTCGCCGGGCGAAACCGCAATCGACACTTCGCGCAACGCGTCGACGCGTGTATCGCCCTCGCCAAAGTGCTTGCTGATGTTTTTCAATTCGACCAGGGCGTCGATGTTGGAAGCACCCTTCATTCTAGCCCCCGAGAGCTTTTGCCGGATCGACGGACAGGGCAAGCCGAACGCCAAGGCCGCTGGCAATGAGGCAGACAACCAGAACGACTGCCGCCAGTGCAAGCCCGTCCTCGGGCTGGAGAACAACGCGCCTTGGAAAGTAGTCCTTGACGGTTGAGATCAACACGGCGCCCAGCAGGAAGCCTGAAAGACCCAGAGCGACAGCCTGTTGCACGATCATGCTGATGATGGTGCGGTCAGGTGCGCCGATCAGTTTCAGCGTGGCGATCTCCCTGATCTTGTCCATCGTCATGGTGTAGATGATAAGGGCGATGATCACCGCCGAAACCGCCAGGAGGATTGATGTGAACAAGCCAATCTGCTGGCGTGCCCGCTGCACCACTGATCCGGTGAGTATGGTTTCCTGCTCGGTCTGGGTGAGCGCCGTCAGGTGCTTCCAGCGGCGCACCGATTGGGCAACATCCTCGGGCCGCACATTGCCGGTCAGGCGGGCAACAACGGCATTTACCGTATCCTTGCTGCCGCCCGTCGTGCCACGGGCAGTTTCGATGCGGGACGCAGCCGGAGCCAGCTCAAATTGCAGCTTCTGGCTGTCGAGCAAGCTCACATAGGCCACCGGATCGCCCGCTGAGGTGACTTGGCCGGCCGTCAACCCGACGACGGCAAACCGGTTCCGCCCCAGCATCAAGGTGTCGCCGGGCGCAAGCCCCGTCGACCTGTCGGCGATCATCTCGAAGTGGTTGCGGGCCAGGGCCCGTCCGGCCAATAGCGTTGCCGGGCCGCCCGGCCGTCCCGGCTCATACCCGGTGATCTGAAAACGCAATCTTCCCCCGGCCTTTGCGACCTCGACGGACTGATAGGTGACCGAGCCTGCGGCTGCGACCCCATGGATGCGTTCGATCGCCTCGCGGGTATCGCCAGGGATGCGTGAGGATTCGGCGAAGGGGCCGCGCCGCTCAGCCTCCACAATCCAGAGATCGGCCTGCGGCGCGCGCACCAGTGTCAGGGCATCGGCCACCATGCCGCGATAGATGCCGATCATCGCCAGCACAACCCCCAGCAACATGCCCAGGCCAATGCAGGTCAGCACGAAGCGCCCGGCATTGTGGCGGATGTCGCGATAGGCCAGATTCATGGCGGCGTGCCGGGGGAAACCCGCAAGGCCCGCCCCTGGCGCAAACCGGTGGAAGGCACGGCTATGATCTGCGCGCCTTCAGGCAAGCCGCTGACAACCTCAATGCGGCCATCCAAAGTCCGCTGGCCGAGTGTTAAGGCAGCCTGCAGCGCTTTGCCGTTTTGAACAACCCACACGGCACCTGTGCGCCCGTTGTAACCCGACACGAGAAGCTCGGGAACCAATAATGCTTCTGGCAAAACCGCAGTCGTTACGATGACTTCAGCCTGCTCACCCAGATGAAAATCCGCCGGGCATTGCTCGCATTTCACCCAGATGCGGCGTTCTTCGCTCACCCGGTCGCTCTCGATTCCGATCCTGGCAACACGGCCTTGAAAAGTCGAAGCCGGAAGCGATCTCAAATGGACTTCCGCGCTCTGGCCGAGTGCGATGGCGCCCGCCCGCGATTCCTCGACATGGGCAAGAACCCAGACACTGTCGGGGTCGACGATGGTGAAGATGGGATCACCGGCCTTCACGACCGCGCCCAGCTCCCTGTGCCGTTCCAGGACGATGGCATCGAACGGAGCTTTCAGGACGTGGTGGGCGAGAAGCGTTGTTTCATAGGCGAGATCAGCATTGGCCGTTTCAATTGCGACTTGCGCAACCGTCGCATCGGCCATGGCGAGAGCGAGATCGGCTTCTGCAACCTTGAGCTCTTTGGCGGCTTCCTCGGCTTTCTCGATGGAGACGGCATTCTTTTTCACCAGTTCCTGTTGACGGCGGTCGACGAGCACCTTCTGGGCCAGAACCGCTTCCTGCCGGTCAACCATGGCGGAGGTGCGGGAGAGAACGGCTTCTGTTGAATGAACCCCCGCCTCAGCCCGTGCCACGCGTGCGTCCTGTTCCGCCGCATGTATCCGTGCGAGCGTGTCGCCGCGTTTCACGCTGCTGCCGTGATCCGCCGTCAACTCAACCAGGGTTGCGCCGACCTCAAAGCCGATGCTCGAGACCACTTGGGCCTCGACTGTGCCAAGGCCAAAGACTTGGACTTTGACATTTTTCTCAATTCTTGCCACTTCGACGGACAAGGGCCGGGTGTTCAGAAAAAACCCCGTTGCCGCAATTGCCGCAATGGCAACTGCCAGGAAGAATATGACTCGCCGGAGGGATTTGGACATTTTACGGCAGATCCTACCGAAAAACTGAAACTTTGGGTTGACAATTATCAACTGCGTTCACCCTCTCAAACGCAACAGAAAAAAACAAGCCTCCTCCCGACCGTTGTCTTTGGCGGGGAAATAGCCGCCGCTCCGGACGGAATAACAACTATAAATTGTTATTGAATTTAAAAGCTACCAAAGATAGCATACCCCTCAGGGAGAGGGCGGATGCTCACCATCGAGACCATCCCGGGGGCGCAGGAAAAGCTGGCGGAGATTGATGCTCTCATATCCCGGTCAAAGCGTCAGTTCGAAAATTTCTTCAAGGCCAGGTATCCGGATAAAGCGTCCGAAGTCCGCCTCTGCAACCTTGTCATGCAGGGCGGCGGCGTCCTCGGCCTCGCCCATGTCGGCTTCCTCTATGGTCTTGAGCGGGCGGGCATCAGGGTCGCCGGTGTCGCCGGAACCTCCGCCGGATCGATTGTCGCGACCGCAATCGTCTGCGCCAGGAACGGTGATATCGAAATCTGTGTTGCCGAAACTTTGCTCGGCGTCATTGCCTCCATGCCGATGCACCAGTTCCTCGATGGCCCGGCGTCCGTTCGCAAGCTCATCAAGCACTATCTGGCAAAACGCAGCCTCTTCAATCCGGGCCTGTGGCCGGGGATTCTACTGGCGATAACCCGGCTTCTCCGAGTTCGCGGGTTGAATCCGGGGCTCGAATTTGAAGTCTGGCTGGGGCGCGCCTTTGCGGGCCTGGGTGCGCGCTCCAACCATGATTTGCTCGGCATGCTCAAAAGAACTCGCGGTCAATTGGATGATGCAGGCTATCCTCCCCCGCCTTCCAAGGTTGGCGGCGAAGCCGGCAATGAAATATCTCCCGGCGACGATCTCCTCAAAGTCATTGCCTCTTCAATGCCCGCCGGGTTGAAATTCACCTTTCCGCGCAATCTCAAAGCCCTTGCCGCCCGCTACCGCGAAGCCTCGCCCGCCGAATTCGTGCGCGCCTCGATGGCAATTCCCGGCTTCTTCGAACCGAAGTACCTGGATACGGACAAGGCGGAGTGGGGCAAGATTATTGAATGCCAACTCGAGGAACTTGCCTCGAAGCCGCAGCGCGACGACTTCAAGAATGCCAAATCGATCGCTTTCATCGACGGCGGCTTGATGTCCAATCTTCCCGTCGACGCCTTCGAGCAGCCGGAAGCGGTCCGGCCCTGCGCGGAGTGCCGGCGGCCGCTGCAAGAGAAAATACCCACGCTCGTGCTTACCCTGGTCGATGCCAAGGCATCCAAGGCCTATGCCTACCACGCCAACGCCAAGGGCCTTGCCGGCGATATTGCCCGGCTCGCCAATGCGGTGCGCCTGCAGCGCGACCGCGACGCGGTGAACCGCGTCAACAACGACCCCGCCATCGAACTCGTCGATATCGATACGAGCGGCCACAATTGGCTCAATTTCACCATGGGCGAAGAGGAAATGGGCAGGCTCTTCATGACGGGGCTGTGCCGCGCCCGCCAATTCATCGCAGATCCAAAGGGAGTCAAATGAGATGGCGAAAACCTCCAAAACAGCCGCTCCCACCATGTCTGGCCAGGCTGGCCACAGCGGCATTGACCTGGCCTTCAATGATCTCTCCAGCCTCTTTAAGAAATATGCGGCTGCCGGTGGCGCGCCGCCGGAGGCGGAGGTGAAGCATCTGAGGGACGGGCTCAAGAAATGTGAAGAAGCCATGACCGAGGAATTTGGCGGCCGCGGCTTGTTCATGGAATTTGCTGCGGACTGCAAAAGTGTGCAGTTGCGCGTCTCGGACCGGGACGTGAACCAGTCCCTCCGGCGTCTTCTGGAGCACATGACCACCGCGAAAATGGCTGAGGAAGGCGACGCCAACAACTACTTTTCAATTCTCGAGAACAGTCTTGAACAGGCGGCCAGCAAGGTCGGGGAGCTCGCCGAAAACATCGCGGGCTTTGACGGCAAATGGCTCGAGGTGGAGGGCCCCGGCGGTCTATCCAGGTTCAATCTTGTCGTTGCGGCTCACCAGCTGTTGGACAGACTGAAGAAAAGCCGCGAACCGCAGAAAGATTGGCAACCCCAACTGATAGATTTCAATTTGAATGATTTGGAAGATAGGGCGCGGCGGCTGCAGGACCTCGGAAAGTTCCTCTCGGCCGTAAGCACCAAGGAGCTTGTTGAGAATGCCCTCAAGGCGGACGCTGTCGGGATCGAAGCCGAATCGAGGGGCCTGATAGCAAAGGCGACGGGACGGCCGGCTTTGTTGCTTGGTGCGATTGTTGGCATTTTGTATGTGGCATTTGACTACCCCACGCTGAATTTGCGGCTTCCGCATCTTGAGCCGCCGGTCTATGGCCTCCCGGCTCTTGCCTTATTGGCTCCGCCTGCCGCGTTCTTTCTTTTCGCCACTCTTGGCGCGATAGCACGCAAGGCCAGGGTTTGGCGGGTAAGGAAGGAAATTGAGAGCCATTTGCGATATCTGCTGAACCCCGCGGCGAGAAATGAACTCTTGGGGAGGCCTCGAAATCCTCTCGATGAACTTGCAGGAAAGTTTGGTGGCGGGGCAGGCCAGGCCCCGGTTAGCGACCGCCGCAGACAGCTTAATCTCAGGACGTCAAGCGATGCCGGCAGCGGCTTCTGGCGCAGAATTTCTGTCATCATCGGCGGCACTGTCAAGTTCTTGTCCAGCGCTCTGGCAACCGTTGTGTTTTCGATGCTTCCGGCATGGACCGGCTTTGGCAACGTCTATTTGCCGGCAGCGAACTCTGCGGAAGAGAGTTTACCGCAGTCTCAGGTAAGCCTCCTGGCGAAGTCCGAGGGGCGCGAAGTGTGCCGCCTGGCCCGGGGCACGCTCTATGCCGAGAATGACCGGGCCTATTTTCTCAAAATGGCGGATCAAAGAGTGGAGGTTTCTAAATCCGCGGTTGCCATGGCCGTCCATGGCGGCGATGCCGCAGGCATTGCCGACTGCGGGACTTCGCCCGATACGTCCAAGTCGGTTGTTTTTGCTCCGGTGATCAACCCGTCTGCCGTCAACAATCAGGTCACCGCGCCGGTGAGCCTGCATATGCTCCAGCTGCCGGCGCCCAGTCCCCCGCCGGCAATCACCGCGATGCTGCCCATGAAAACCTATTTCATCATCAATGACAGGATAATTGGAACTCCATCGGAGGATGGTTCCACCAAGAGGTCGATTGTCCTGCCGTTCTTTCCCCCCAAGGTCAAAGCCGTCGTCGGCAACAGTCCAAGAAAAGAACGCGAGGCGGCCTATCGCTATTACTACGGCGACGGCGATACGGCGGACGACGTGCAGAACGCGCCTGGCTTGCGGGCCTATGTCGCGGACGTCAGGGAGGCCATGAGAAAATGCCTTGCAGGCGACGCGACTTTGGAAATTGATATCCGCGGCTTCGCCAGCAAGACCTGGAAGCACAAGAGCAAGCACCCGGAGAATACCGATGACGTGCTCAACCACTACCTGGCGGAAGGCCGCCGGATGGCCGTGGCCCGCGAGTTTGGTTTCTACGGTGAGTCCTATGCGCCAAAGGAGAATGGGCCATTCAAGCTCAAGCAGGGAGCGGATGTTCCGAAGCAGGGGCTTCCCGAGGGCGCGCCGCCTTTCCGGTTCGGCGATTTTGTTGATATGCAAGGAGCGCTGGCCCGTTGGTATACGCCGCGCGCCACGCCCGGGGAAAACGGTCTCCTGGAAGCCATGGAGCGGTCGGTGGTCATTTCCTATGACGAGAGCAATTTGCTCAACGAATGCCAAGGCTGAGGCTGGCCCCGTATTGTCATGAAGAAAAGGCCGGAAGTTTCCTTCCGGCCTTTGAGTTTGGCGGGGAGACGCCCGCCCGGATAGGCCTGAAGCCTAGCAGCTGTAATACATGTCGAACTCGACCGGATGCGGCGTCATGCGGTAGCGGTCCTGCTCTTCCTGCTTGAGCTCGATGTAGCTCTCGATCTGGTCCTTGGAGAACACACCGCCCTTGGTGAGGAAGTCGTGGTCGGCCTTGAGGCTGTCGAGGGCCTCCTGCAGGGAGCCGCACACCGTCGGGATCTGCGACAGTTCCTGCGGCGGCAGGTCGTAGAGGTTCTTGTCCATGGCCGGGCCGGGGTGCATCTTGTTGGCGATGCCGTCGAGGCCCGCCATGACGATGGCCGAGAAGGCGAGATAGGGGTTCGCCGTCGGATCCGGGAAGCGCACTTCCACGCGCTTGGCCTTGGGGTTGCTGGTGTGCGGGATGCGGCACGACGCCGAGCGGTTGCGCGACGAATAGGCCAGCAGCACCGGCGCTTCATAGCCCGGCACCAAACGCTTGTAGCTGTTGGTCGAGGGGTTGGTGAAGGCGTTCAGCGCCTTGGCATGCTTGATCACCCCGCCGATGAAATAGAGGCAGAGCTCCGAGAGGTCGGCATACTGGTTGCCCGCCATCATCGGCTTGCCTTCCTTCCAGATCGAGAAGTGGCAGTGCATGCCCGAGCCGTTGTCGCCGAACACCGGCTTCGGCATGAAGGTGGCGGTTTTGCCATAGGCGTGCGCCACGTTGTGGATCACATACTTGTAGATCTGCATGTGGTCGGCCGACATGGTGAGCGGCTGGTACTTGGTGCCGAGCTCATGCTGGGCCGAGGCCACCTCGTGGTGGTGCTTTTCCACGTCCAGGCCCATTTCGCCCATCACCGAGAGCATCTCGGAGCGCATGTCCTGGGCCGAGTCCATGGGGTTCATCGGGAAATAGCCGCCCTTGGTGCGCATCCGGTGGCCCATGTTGCCGGTCTCGTAATCGCGGTCCGAGTTGTTCGGCAGTTCGATCGAGTCCAGCTCAAAGCCGGTCTTGTAGGGGTTGGTGGAGAACTTCACGTCGTCGAAAATGAAGAACTCGGCTTCCGGGCCGACGAAAACCGTGTCGCCGATTTTCGTCTGCTTGAGATAGGCCTCGGCCCGCTTGGCGATCATGCGCGGATCGCGCGAATAGCCTTCCCCGGTTGAGGGCTCGAGCACGTCGCAGAACACCGCCATGGTGGTCTGGGCGTAGAACGGGTCCATGTGCACGGTTGCCGGATCGGGCATCAGCACCATGTCGGATTCATTGATCGCCTTCCAGCCGGCAATCGACGAGCCGTCGAACATCAGGCCGTCGGCCCAGGCGTCCTCGCCCATCTGCGAGACATCCATGGTGAGATGCTGCATCTTGCCGCGCGGATCGGTGAAGCGCAGGTCGACGTATTTCACCTCCTTGTCCTTGATCATCTTCAAGGCGGCTGCGACGTCTTTGGTTTCTTTGGCCATTATGTTTTCCTTTTGAATCTGGAGTTTGATTTAGAGCGCGTCCGGGCCGGATTCCCCGGTGCGGATGCGGATGGCTTGTTCGATATTGGAAATGAAGATCTTGCCGTCGCCGATGCGCCCGGTGCGCGCCGCGTTCTGGATCGCCTCCACGGCCCGGTCGACGAATTCATCGCCGATGACGATCTCGATTTTGACCTTGGGCAGGAAGTCCACGACGTATTCGGCCCCCCGGTAAAGCTCGGTGTGGCCCTTCTGCCGGCCGAAGCCCTTGGCTTCGGTTACCGTGATGCCGAGCAGGCCGACTTCCTGCAGGGCCTCCTTCACCTCATCAAGCTTGAACGGCTTGATGATTGCCTCGATTTTTTTCATGACTGCATGGACCTTTTCTGAATATGCCCTGACGCTTGCAGAACCTGTGCCAAATTACAAACCTAACAATATCAGCAAGTTAGGCGGAAGACCAAGCCATTATCGGCAATTAGATGCTTAAAAACTAGCCAGACAGCCCCAAATTTCATCACTTGCGTGATTTGCTCACGCGGGCCTTGCGTTTTTTTTCTCCCCCGCCATGGATTTTCTGCTCTTCGTAACCATAAGCCTCGATCCACGGCTGCAGTAGAGGCAGCACGGACTCCATCTGCTTGCGGTAATTGATCCATCTGCCACTGGCCCGCTTGTACAGCGGTTGCGTGATCTGGTTGTAGCTCGGGGTCCTGATGCTGCTCCTGCCAAGGGCGGTTTTTTGATAATTGCGCAAGTTTTCGTCCCACTTCAACCCCAGGAAGGCGATCAACGGCTTGCACGTTCCCTCGAAGTCCTCGATCAGATCCTCGTATTTCAGGACATGCACCTTGAGGTCGAGTTTCCGGCTGTACAAGGACCAAAGTTCCATGACCGCGGCGTACAGCTTGGCTGACTGGTCAAGGCTCAGAAAGTTCGCCATTGCATCGTTGAGCTTGAAGGTCTGCATGAAGCAGCTCAACACGCAATCGCACGGGTGGCGTAACACAAGAATGAATTTTGCGTCAGGAAAGACCCGTTGAATGAACCCGGCATTGCTGATGTTCAATGGGAGTTTGTCGACGATAAGCTTGCCGTCATGACCCTGATCAAGGTGCATCTTCAGCTCTTTAAAATACACCTCGCGCAATCGAGCAACGTCTGCCGCCGGAAGCCTGTTGAGATTTTCGATCGTTTGCGTTTGTCCAAAGGCCTTGCTCATCGCCGCAACCATCGGCTTTTCCTCGACGACGGCAATCCCCGCGTGGCTGCGCAAAATGGTGTCCAGCAGGGTTGTTCCCGATCTGGGAAACCCGATCAGGAAGGTTGGGGAGGCTTGGCGTGCGCCAATTGCCGCTCCGGTCCACTCCGGCCTCGCGTCCGTGCCCCATGCCTCTTGGCGCGACAGAATTGAATTCAGATATCTGTCCGCGTTGAATTTCCTGCCGTCTGCCGAATCCTTGGTCAGCTCGTTCTGTTTTGCGAAAGCGGCAAAAGCCCTGTCAAAGCGGTCAAGCTTATCGGAGATCTTGCCCAGGAGGCTGAAGTAGTTTGGTCTTAGCGAGGGGCGCAATTCCCCCGCCTGTATCCTGTCCAAATAGCCGGCGGCATCCTCGAATTTCCCTTTGCCATTGGCAAGCTGGGCGCGGCGGAAAAGCACCTCCGGATTGTTTTCTCCGAAATTGAGTATTGCCTTCCCCACAGCTTTTTCAAGTTCCGTCAGGTTGTTCTGCTTCTCGTATAATTCGCAAAGATTGCTGTGTGCCTCGGCGTGGTCGGGCCGTATTTTGAGCGCCTTGTTGAAGCTTGCAATGGCCTCCTCCAGGCGGTCCTGGTCCTTCAGCGCAACACCCAGGTTGTTGTGCGCCTCGGCGTAGTCGGGCTTTATGCGCAGGGCCTTGCCAAAGCTTGCAATGGCTTCCTCCAGGCGCCGCTGTTCCTGCAATGCGGCGCCAAGGTTGTTGTACGCCTGGGCATAGCCGGGATTGATGCGCAGGGCCTTGTTGAAGCTTGCAATGGCTTCCTCCAGGCGGCCCTGGTCCTTCAATGCGGCGCCAAGGTTGTTGTGGGCCTGGGAAAAGTCCGGCTTGTTCTGCACGGCTTTGGCAAAACTTGCCACGGCCTCGTCCAGGCGGCCTGCGGCCTGCAGCGCGATGCCGAGATTGTTGTGCGCCTCGGCATAGCCGGACCTGATCTGCAACGCCTTGCTGAAACTCTCGATGGCCGCGTCCAGGCGGCCCTGGCCCTGCAACGCAATGCCGAGGTTGTTGTGGGCTTGGGCAAAACCAGGCCTGACCTGCAACGCCTTGCCGAAGCTTGCAACGGCCTCGTCCAGGCGGCCCTGGTCTTTCAACGCAACGCCAAGGTTGTTGTGGGCCTCGGCATAGTCTGGTCTGCTCCGCAGGGCTTCGCCGTAGCTTGCAATGGCCTCCTCCAGGCGGCCCTGATCCTGCAGGGCAATGCCAAGATTGTTATGCGCCTGGGCAAAACCGGGACTGGCCTGGACAGCCTCCCGGAAACTTGCCACGGCCTCGTCCGGACGTCCGCGGTCCTTCAAGGCCATGCCGAGATTGTTATGCGCCTGCGCGAAGTCGGGCTTGAAGTGCAAGGCCTTGCTGAAGCTGGCAATGGCGTCATCCAGACGGCCGCCGTCTTTCAGGGCTGCGCCGAGATTGTTGTGCGCCTCGGCAAAGTCCGGCTTGATCTGCAGGGCTTGGCCGAAGCTCGCGATGGCCTCATTCAGGCGGCCACGGTCTTTGAGGGCGATTCCAAGACTGTTGTGTGCTTCGGCATAGTCGGGCCTGATCTGCAGGGCCTTGCGGAAGCTTGCAATGGCTTCGTCCGGGTTGTTCAGCCCGGCGTATGCCGCGCCAAGGATGTTGTAGGGAACGGCGGCGCCGGGAAATTCCGAAATCAATGCTGTTGCCTGCTCGATAACGTCCGCAAGCTGGCGCCGCCCGAACAGTGAAATGAGGGTATTGAGGCGCTCTTGCGGCGGCTCCTCTGGTGATGGCGCGCTGGCCGTGGCGGCTGGTTTGCTGGCTGAAAAGCGTTCGGCAATTCCCCGGCCCAGCTTCTTGACTTGGCGGAGGGCTTTTTCGACTGAAGGAGCCATGGTTTCGTTTCTGTGTCCTGCAAGAGGGGTTTGATCGGTCATCCGCCGGATGACCATATGTTGGCGTCAAGGTTGGCTCATAAGTGCTGCGATGGCAATATCGGCGGGGGATATCTTGCCCAGGCCGGCGCGGCTGGCATTCCACGCTTTTGTCTTGTAGGAATTGCCGGAACAGATTCCCTCCGGAGCGCCCCATGTCCAAGCCGAAAATTGCCATGCTTACCGCGGGTGGCCTGGCCCCCTGCCTCTCCGCCGCCGTGGGCTCCCTGATTCTGGAGTATTCCAGGCTCGCCCCGAAAGCCGAAATCATCGGCTATGTCTCGGGCTATGCCGGCTTGCTCAAGGGCTTGTCGATCAAGGTGACGCCCAGGGTCCGTGCCAAGGCGCACTATCTGCTCACCCATGGCGGCTCGCCCATCGGCAACAGCCGGGTGAAGCTCACCAATGTGAAGGATTGCGTCAAGCGCGGCCTGGTGAAGGAAGGCCAGGA